>DASXZE010000097.1:0-6468 GCA_036502105.1 Candidatus Angelobacter sp.
TGGGCGATCAAAGGCTGAATTTATTGCAAGATTGGGGATTGTTGATGAAGAAGCTGATGAAAGTGTTCTCTGGCTGAAATTGCTGGAAGAAGCAAATATTCTAAAACATGAAAGACTTGTGGAGATTATGAAAGAAGCAAAAAGAGCTCGTTGCTATTTTCTCATCGTCATTAAAAACCGCAAAAAGTAATAAATAATTCTTTTTGGTTTCAAATTACTAACTTATCAAATTACCCATTTACCAAATCTCAAATGAACATTTCTTCGTCTTCCACGTTCTCTGAACTGGTTCTGTGGCGCGGGCGGTTGGATTTGAAGAAAGACATGCCAACATTCAGGGCGCTCACAATGGCGCGGACGCGTTTCATCGGCGAGAACACTTTGTGTTGCAGAAGCTCAGAAGTGGCTTCAACTTTTTGCGCGGCATTGACTACAAATTCATCCAGGCGGGCTGCCTGCATGCGTGCACGTTCAACAATCTCAGTGGTTGCTTCGCCAACCTTTGTCACGTGAGTGCGGACTGACGCCGTGGTCTCTGCCAGGTTCGTGGTGATCTCAGCAATCTTTGGCTTGGCATCATCCAGAATAGCGGCAGCTGTGGTCAGCACTGGAGTGGCCTGCTGTTCCAGCCGAGTGGCAATACCTTCCATGCGCTCTGAGGTCTGCCGCAGCCCTTTGTACAAGGCAAACAAAATCACCATCTGCAAGACAATGGCTACTGCGGCGACGACCACAAAGATTGTGATGACAATATTGTCCACTGAGAGCCTGGTCCTTAGCCCTTCTTGCCTTCGCTGGCGGCTTCACGATAAGCCTGGCGCGTGGCGTCAATAGCGTTGCTGATCTGCTCTTTCTTCTGGCTGACCACGTCTTTGCTGCGGTCCACCCATTGATTGACCGTTTCACGGGCATCTTTGCTGCGGGTTTTCAGGTATTCCGCGCCTTCACCTGCTGAGTTCTTGATGGCTTCGCGGGTTTCGCGTCCAGCGCGAGGAGCGTAAAGCACGCCCATCAAAGCGCCAAAGCCAAGTCCGGCCAGGAACCACAGGAAACTATTGCTGTTATCTCTATCCGACATCAATCGACCTCCACAATCTAAAGATGTTATCACCCAGCGTTAATGCTTACAAATGGACGAAAGGCCAGTGTCAGAAAGTAAATTTGGACAAACTATATGCATTTGGCAAAATATTACTGCTGGGGGATTGCAGAATGGCTCGTAGCGTCGAATGTCATTTCGAAGAACGAAAGATAACCGTGGCAGCCGCCTTAAAACTTGGGCCCAAGGAGCGGCGCAATCTTACTTGTATTGAATGTGGACAACGTGTAAGTCCCCACAGAAAGAGTAGCGATGGAAGACAAGAAGCTCATTTTGAACATCTTCCACGTGATGGTGGCAGAAACTCCAACTGTTCTCGAAGTGCTCCCGCTCGTATTTAGATCCATGCGCGACAGTGAAATGATCCCAAGATGGAAAAGAAAATCTCAGACATCTATCAGGTACTTCGCCGCTGTTTGCGATCGTTGAAAGCCAACAAAAGACGCGATCTGGAGCTTATTAACGCCGCCGCAGATCAGCTTAATCGCGAAGCGGAAGATGTCCTCGGCTATCAGTCATCTGCACAAAGTTGAGCCGAGCTTGATCGCGCACTGCGTAGCGCCTTGGATCTCCAATAAAGCCATTCATCCCTGAAAATGCCCAGGCGGCCGGGCCTTCCAGCTTACATTTACAACGTCTTTACAATGCTCTGCCAGCCATTTTACCCAGCCTCAGTCGAAATCATGTTCAGATAGGAACATCAAATTTCACACAGGTGGTGACGACGGATGGCAGCCCAGACTCAGTTGACTTTCTCCAATGAAAGCATTGCACCGGGCCCGGTAGAAGAGGGCCCGAGACGGATCAGAACAGTTGTAGTTGACGATTCCCCCACATTCTTGCAGGTTACCTGCGCGCTTCTGGAACTCGATCCTTTGATTGACGTGGTGGCGCGCGCTGGAAAAGGCGGTGAGGCCATTGAGACAGTTTTAAAGCTTCAACCAGAACTGGTCTTGATGGACGTAAACATGCCCTACCTGGACGGGCTCACCCTGGCATGGTTTTTCGCCCGCAGGTTTCCCGTGGCGCGGGTGGTACTCATGTCCACTGACAATACGCCTGAACTTCTTGAGGCATGCGAAGAAGCCGGCGCATTCGATTTTGTTCACAAAGAAAATTTCCGGCAAGAGTTCAGTTCAGTCATGCAACGCCTTTGCAATCATTCAAGAGCACAAGCAGCACACGCATAAAAATAAAAGTACCAAAGTAAGAAAATACGAAACCGGCTTTATACATAGTTTTTCGGGACCCAATCGAGCCGTACGGAGCAAACAACTCACATGAGAACTACCCTTGTAAAACTCGTTACATTCCTTGCCCTGGCCAGCATGTTCGCCACGGCACAACGCAAAGGTCCGCCAGACCCAGCGGAGATGGTCCAACACCAAGTGGGCTTTTTAACCAAGCATCTTTCGTTGACCACGCAGCAGCAACAGCAGGCCACCACCATCTTCACGCAGGCTGCGACCAACGGAAAAACCTTCCATGACCAGATGAAGACTGCGCATGAGAGCCTGCAAGCGGCCGTGCAGAAAAATGATACTGGCGGCATTGAGCAGGCTTCCAACACCATCGGCACTTTAATGGGCCAGATGACCGCTGCCCATGCCAAGGCTGATGCTGCGTTCTTCCAAACCCTGACTCCTGAGCAACAGACCAAGATGAATGAAATGAAATCGCATCATGGTGGGCCAGGCATGCATGGACATGGCATGCACGGACACGGTGGTCCGGGTGGGCCAGATGGACCGCCGCCGGGGGATTTTTAGTAGCCCCATCCCCCGCTAAGAGAACAGGCAGGTGAGGCGCTCTTCTGGGACAAGAGATCCTGCCTGTTCTCAAGTTTTCCTGCCCTTTCATCTAGCTTCCACGTGCCGACCTTTACAGAATCTTTACACAGCCTTGGCTGCGGATTTACCCAGGCATATCGAAAGTCTCAGTAAACTTTAAAGTGAAGAGAAGGTGACAAAATGTCGGTAGGAAGTTTTGTTTTCAATCCCAGTCCGCGCAAGATGACCCCGCCAGCCATCGCACGGAAGAGAACTTTGGTGGTGGATGACTCAAGCACAATTCTGCATGCAATCTGCGCACTGTTGGAACACCATGAAGTGGTTGAAGTTACAGGCCGGGTGGAAAGTGGGCAGGAAGCCATTGATCTGGTTCTGGAACTCAAGCCTGAACTGGTGTTGATGGATGCGGACATGCCCGGAATGAGCGGGCTTAGAACGGCCCTGCTGCTTTCGCAAATCGTGCCGGAAACGCAGATCATAATGATGTCAATGGATACCAGCGCGCAATTTAAAGAGGCTTGCGCCGGATGCGGCGCCAGTGCCGTGATTTACAAACCAAAATTTCTGCGGGAGATCAGTGCGCTACTCGAACGTCCTTTACGCGGTGCGCGTTTGGCCGCACGTATATAGAAGATGTAAGTTTCAGGTTTTTCTGCCGGACACAAGATGCCGGACACTATAATGAGTAAGGAACGGGTTGATGTTTTCCCTCCAGATCGTGCAAATTAGGAGCGCATCCGGCATCCCCCAGTCGAAATAAATGACAAAGCCACAGATACAAATAAAAGAGCGGCTGCTTCGCTGGGTCGTCGTGCCTGCCTTGGCCGCCGTGCTGATTGGGCTGGCCGTACTGCAATATCGCTGGAGCGGTCAGGTAAGCGAAGCCACGCGCACGCAGATGCAATCGAATCTGCAGCACTCTCTGATGAGCTTCCGCCAGGACTTTGCCAAGGAGCTAGGCGCTGTGGCGGTTGAGATTCGGTCGGTCGTCGATGGCTCCAGGGCCATCAAGCCTGCCGAGTTGAAAGAACAGTTTCACCACTGGCAGCAGACCTCGGCCCATCCGAACCTGGTTTCACATATCTATCTCTGGCAGGAAGCAGGCACCCAGCAGCCGCTGCGCTTTGATCCTAAGAGTGACCAATTTGAGCGCGTTGCCTGGCCTGCAGAGTTTGACCAGATGCAGAAGCGCTTGCTGGAGATTGTGGTGGCCTTTCATCCGCAAACCGGTGAGCAGGCAATGCCATTATCAATGATGCGGCAGAACGATCATCGCCACAGAGACTTTGATTCTCAGCGCGGGCCGCGTAATTTCAACGGTAACCGCCATAGGGATGCGCGAAGCATGGGTGGAATGCACGCGCGTCTGGCTGACGCAATGATTCCCTGGGTCATCGATCAATCGGTGCCAGCGCTTGTTTATCCGGTGCGGAAGCAGGGGCCTTCCGGCAGCACAACTCCGGAAGTCACCTGGCTGATCATTCAGCTGAATCCAAATGTTTTGGCCAAAGAAATTTTTCCTGAGCTGGCGCAAAAGTATTTCAGCAGCTCTTCCGATATGGAATATCACGTAGCGGTTCGCGGCGTCGGCACAGATGGGCCTGCCCTGTATTCCTCAGATTCGGCCTTTGGTGACGACACAACTCTAGCCGTAGATGCAATGCTGAATCTTATTGGACCTCCGTTTGGCCGCAACGGCCCGCAGGATTCAGGGCTTGAATTTTTTGCCGGCCCCATGCGCTCCATGCAAGGTGATCGTTCGCAGCAGCCCGATGACCGGCGCGCCGGATTGGAGCGGCTGCCAAGGTTTGAGCCTTTTCATTACGCTGACAGTCGCGGCACCTGGCAGATTACCGCCAAGCACAAAAGCGGATCAGTGGAAGCCGCTGTAAGCGGTCTGCGCAGGCGCAATCTAATAGCGAGCTTTGGCGTTCTGGGTATATTGGCCTTTACCATGGGATTGATCCTGATGGCCAGCCAGCGCGCTCGCAGACTGGCCAGATTGCAAATGGATTTTGTGGCCGGCATCTCCCACGAATTGCGGACGCCACTGGCAGTGATCTCTTCTGCCGGTGAAAACATTGCTCACGGCGTGGTGGAAGACAAACAGCAGCTTGTCCGTTACGGAAATCTAATTGTGAAACAGACCCGTCAACTCACGCAGTTGGTGGAGCAAGTCCTGTTGTTCGCCGCTTCGCAGAAGTCTGAGCGGTACTATGGACACGGACTGGTGAACATTTCTGAAGTAGTCGATGCTGCACTGGAAGGCACCAGCGCCACAGTGTCTGCAGCAGGATTCACTGTAGAGCGCCAGGTTGAAGCGGGATTGCCTCCCGTGAATGCAGATTTCACCGCGCTCGTGCGGAGCTTGCAAAACCTGATCACCAACGCTGTGAAGTATGGTGGAGAGAATCGCTGGTTGCGGGTTGCGGCCACGTCAGTCAAAGACAAAGGCCGCGCTGGAGATATTGAATTGGTGGTTGAAGACCGGGGCATCGGCATCAGCAAAGAAGAGATGAAGCATGTTTTCGAACCGTTCTATCGCAGTCCGGCAGTAAATGAATCTGGTATCCACGGCACTGGCCTGGGATTGCCTCTGGCCCGGACCATCGTTGAAGCCATGGGCGGACGGCTTACCGCTCGCAGCGAACTAGGCAAGGGAAGCTCTTTTATCATCCATCTTCCAGCGGCCGAAGATCGAAAACTGGAAGAGAAACAGAATGCAACCAATGAGACTGCAGACGCGGAGCCAGGATTTTCCTCATGACAGAGCGCATTTTACTGGTGGAAGACGAAGAAGATCTGCGGATGACACTCACTGACCGTCTCAAGGCAGAAGGCTATGCCCTGGACACCTCTGCTGACGGCGAAGACGGACTACGCAAAGCCACAGACGGCGCTTATGACCTGATTGTCCTGGATGTAATGCTGCCCAAGAAAAACGGTTTTGACGTTTGCCGCGATATTCGCAAAGCAGGAATTATCACCCCCATCATTATGCTTACCGCGCGTGGCCAGTTGGTGGATAAAGTTTTGGGGTTAAAGATCGGCGCAGACGACTATCTCACCAAGCCTTTTGAAGTTCTGGAGTTGCTGGCCCGGATTGAAGCGCATATCCGCCGTGGCGCAGTGCAGCCCAAAGATGCTGAAGTATTGCAGTTCGGTCCGCTCCGGATTGACCTGAAAGGCACAACGGTTTTTCGCAACAGCAAAGTTGTGCCGCTCTCCGCCCGTGAATACCGCCTGTTGCGTTACTTCGCGCACAATCCTGGCACCACGCTCTCACGCGAGGTATTGCTGAAAGAAGTGTGGGGATACAGTGAAGAAACCTTTACCCGCACCGTTGACGTACACGTAGGTAGCTTGCGCCAGAAGCTGGAGAAAGATCCCAAGCAGCCGGCGCTGATCATTACCGTCCCCGGGCTCGGATATAAGTTTGTCGCCTAGCGGCCAGAGCCGCTTGGTTTACAGGCGTAAATTCCCCATTGCATCGATGTAAAAAGCCTGTAAAGCCTATGGACTTCAATCTCTAACAGCGTAAAAATCAGCTTCATGCCACAAGAACTCTGTATGCGAGGA
>DASXZE010000098.1:0-8693 GCA_036502105.1 Candidatus Angelobacter sp.
CGGCTGGTGGGACCAGGAAAAGCTGCGCTCGGCGCGTGTGCTGGTGATAGGCGCGGGAGCGCTGGGCAATGAGATCCTGAAAAATCTGGCGCTGCTCGGCTTTGCCAATATCGTAATTGTTGATCTTGATTCCATTGAGGCTTCCAACCTCTCGCGCAGCATTCTCTACCGCGCCAGTGACGTTGGCCGGCGCAAAGCGGATGTAGCTGCTGACTTATCTACCAGCACGGCAATAATGCGGTTGGCTGGAGGCATCGTCCGGTAGTTCTACCGGGACGCGCTTGTTTTCAGTTGAGTCGTAAACCGTAACAGTTATGTTCGCCATGTTTTTTAGAACTACGTTTTTAGAAATACGTTTTTAAATGTCTCTTTGAAGTTCCTATTGCGCAGCCGCGGTTTCTGCCGTCGCTCTGCGCACCTTGGCCTGATGAATGAAATCTGTCAGCATATTTTTAGGCGCACTGCCCCCGCTGACCATCTCCCAGTCAGATTCATGCAGAAGCGCGTCTGTGCTGACGGCAAAATTCAGGTTCTCCGCTTCCGGCTCCATGGAGCGGGCCACTTTGGATGTAACAATGCCAATCAGGTTGCCAAATTCGTCATAGACCGGGCCGCCGCTGTTGCCCGGACTGATAGGCGCTGAGACCTGCAACACATCATTCCCCGGCGTGGCTCACTGGCATCTGGCCTTGGAAGGTACTGCGCTGGCTTTGGGGAATAATCAAAGAATTACGGCGAAGCTATGGCCAGCGTGTGCTATGATTTTTGGCGCTATGTTGTTTTTTTTCTCACTTATCGGCGCTTGTGTTTTAGGGTGGCTGCTTATTTCTTTCTTTGAAAACCGAGCTAAAAAGCGTCGCAGAGAACAATTTGAAGCTACGCTTTCCCCTGAGGCGCGGACAATGGCGAAATTTGATGAATATAGGGCCAAAAGATAAATCAAATGAACGCTGTAGTTAGATCCCTGCGCCATGCCGCCCTTCCTGTTCATCGCGCACTCCGTAAGCGCAAGGTGAAACTATTCTTTGACGCTCTCCAGCCTGATAAATCAGATACCATGCTCGACATTGGCGGATGGCTTGGCGAAGACGGCGAATTCTCCGCGTTGTACAATTTCTTTCCGCGCATGACATCAATCAACTTGATTCCCGTTGACCATGCCCACGCTGACTTTGTCCAGGGAGATGCTTGCGAAATGCCGTTTGAATCGAAGTCGTACGACTACGTTTTCTCGAATGCCGTCATTGAGCACGTAGGCGATTATGATCGGCAGCAGCTGATGGCACAGGAAATAATGAGAGTTGCCCGCAAAGGCTTCTTTGTTGCAACTCCCAATCTTTGGTTTCCGGTTGATCCTCACTCTTACATTCCGATGTTGCAGTTCATGCCGTTTAGTATTCGTCGCCGCGTACTGCCTTGCTGCGATTACTGGATGCTATCTGCGAACCGGATGCAAAAGTTATTTCCTTCAGCGGAGATAATCATTACCCGGGATTGCACCAGCATCATTGCTGTGTGCAAGATTTAAACCCCTTTTATCGCCCATTGCATGAGTAGGAAATGTCGTACCCCGACGCATTTAAGAGTGCTGATCCATTATTAAACGTACCTACGACGGATGTTATTGCGGTTGCACTGGATACCCCAAAGGTCGCCGTTGTCGCCCAAGCGGTACCGCCAGTCACCAGCGAGCTTCCAAACTGGCACTGAACTCCATTGCTACCGGGAGGGGCCGTCGTGTTGAATGTTAACGTGTATGAACCGGATGCGGATGCGGTTGTTCCTGTTACCAAGACGATTGCTCCGGAAGAATTACTGGAGCCAGTTCGTAGCACGCGAAACAATGCCATTGCTCACGGAAAAATTCAGCCCTTCCGGGGGCCCGATCACGAAAATCCTCTCGCCCATCTGGACGCTGCTATAGGTAGCCACGGGCTGATTAAATTCAGCGTCACCAAAATGGCGGTCAAGCCAGAGCAGAGCGATATCCAATTGCTTATGGCGGCCCACCACCTGCGCTGAAGCCCAGCCATTCATCCCCACTGAAACCATTACTTTCTGCGAACCGTGGCGCAAACGCCAGTCTTCACCGTCAGCCACGTGGCGCGCAGTGGCCAGCAGATATCCGTGGGAATCCGAATGCAGAATCAGTGCAGCCCCAAGCAGTCCGGAAACGCCAGCGGTGGGCTGAAACCAGCGCTTGGCTGCAGGCGATGCCAGTAGCACCAGCGGCTTCAAGGTAGAACTCAGCTCCACGCTCGACATTACTTTGCCGGAAGGTAGAGTGGGAAAGCTGCCACGCTCATCCAGGTCAGAAAGCGAGGAACTAATGGCGTCCGGGGCCTGGACTGAGTCCAGCGAAAGAGTAAAGACCGCTAAGACCGTGGAAAAAATACCACTGATAATCAGCAATGTCAGCAGGTAGGAAGACCAGGTTTGCCGCACACGCGGCGCCTGCCCACGGATGGCTATCCGCAAAATCAATGCTGCCAGTGACAGCACCGGCAAGACCAGCACCAGTGGCGCAAACAGCAATCGCGCCCACATGGGGATGGGATCAGCAACCTTGGGACGTATTTCCTGCGCATCCTGCAGGGGAATCTTGGCCTGCGCAACTTCTTGATTAGTTATAACGATTGGATCCATGAAAAATAGCTAGCTCACACCGGGGGGTTACGGTAAGTATTCCTGAATTAGTTAGTTTTTTTATTTTTATAATGGTTAATAGGCCCAAAGCAAGAAAAACTATTGCGTCTTGGTACTAGTGTAACTGCAGCTCTGCCGTAAACCATTCAGAGGAATGCCTTAAACAGCCCATCTACTAACCATAGATTGAAGATTTTAGGGGGTAGCTCAAGCTACTTTAGCAGACCTTTGAACCAGGTAAAGTTTAGAAATGTGAGCTAACTGGAACTGGGATTACAGGGTTTTCGGAAGACAGATTTCAATGCAGCTTTCGGTGCGGCAAGATGGGGTGAACGGCTGGACGGAACCAGCATAGCCACCACCCTTTTTTGAAAAAGTTAGATCACACTGGAAAACGATCATTTCATCACCCTGAAGGGCGAAAATACTCAACATTATTTTCTGTAGCCAAAAGCCCATTTTGGTGATAAATATATGGTCTCAAGAAAAAATTAGTATTTACTAATCTTTCGGCTAAAAGTTTGATTTTTGGAACATGTTCAGGCAGGGACTTAGGTAAAGGGAAAATCTGTCTTATAATGTCAGGCAAATATGGAAACAAATTTAAGAACCGATAAACTGCTCGACCAGATTGGCTGGAAGCTTCTGCAAGAGTTACAGATCAATGGCCGTCTTTCTTACGCTGAGCTGGGCCGTCGCGTAGGCCTGACTACGCCAGCTGTGGTGGAACGCGTAAAGCGCATGGAAGAAGCCGGCATTATTGTTGGCTACCACGCCGATGTTGATCCCATGAAAGTGGGCATGCCCATTACCGCGTTTATACGCATGTCAGTGGTGGGAGACGTTTTTACCCGGATTACGGCCGTGGTGAAGAATTCACCTGAGGTTGTGGAGTGCCATCGCGGCACCGGCGCTGACTCTTTCATTATGAAGGTGCACGTGCGCTCCGTGGAGCATCTGGAAGCGTTGATTGACCGGCTGACGCCTTTTGGCACCACGTCCACTTCCATTGTGTTGTCTTCACCCGTGGAAAAGCGGGCCATGAACCGTACGGACGAAGCGCAACAACACGCAGCGCAAGCGGCCCAGGCTGTGCCAAGAAAATAAGTTCGCCGCTGGAAGCCGCAAGCGTGCAGTGAAAGCCGCGCTCGCGTGGAAATCTGCTACTTGAGTTTGGCCCTTTCATATTGGAGGGGCCATTTTATTTCCTGCCCCAGTGCCTGAGCAGCCAGTAGCGGCCAATAAGGGTCGCGCAAGAATTGCCGTGCAATCACCACTAGATCAGCCTGCCCGCTGCGGATAATCTGGTCTGCCTGCGCCGGATCAGTAATCATTCCCACCGCGCCAGTCATCACACCAGCTTCACGCCGCACCTGCTCAGCGAACGCCACTTGGTATCCGGGGCCAACAGGAATGCGCACCTTCTGTACATTGCCTCCGGAAGAACAATCGATCAGGTCCACGCCCATGGTTTTGAGTATCCGCGCAAGTTCCACGGATTCTTCCACCGTCCAACCACCTTCCGTCCAATCACTGGCTGAGATGCGCACCCAGAGCGGATATTCGTCTGGCCAGACTTTTCTCACCGCGGCCACAACTTCACACAACATGCGGATGCGGTTGGCAAACGATCCGCCGTATTGGTCCTTGCGTTGATTGCTTAGCGGCGAGAGGAAAGAGTGCAGCAGATATCCGTGGGCTCCGTGGAGTTCAATGATTTTTCCGCCGGCAACCTGCACACGCTTGGCACAGGCTGCAAAGGCTGCAACGATTGCCGCAATTTCAGCCATGCTAAGTTCGTGCGGAACCTGGTAGCCATCGCCAAACGCGATTGGGCTGGGGCCAGCGATGGGTATCCATCCACCCTGCGCTGGAGTAATTGGCTTGCTGCCGTGCCATGGTTCGCTGGTGCTGGCCTTGCGTCCGGCGTGGGCCAGTTGCACACCAGGCACGGAGCCCTGTTCAGTAACAAAAGCAAAGGCGCGGCGCAGCGGCTCAACATGCGCGTCTGTCCATATGCCGAGATCATGCGGGCTGATGCGTCCGTCTGCAGTAACGGCGGTAGCTTCAGAAATGATGGCTGCGGCGCGTCCCACGGCCCGGCTCCCTAAATGCACGAAATGCCAGTCCGTGGCCAGACCATCAACGGCGGAATACTGACACATGGGCGAAACCACTATGCGATGCGCCAATTCCACACCGCGAAGCTTGAGAGGTTCAAATAGATGAGCCATAAGTGAGAAAAGATATTGTAATTGGATGAGCCGCGGTCCTGCGGCTATGCAAAATGTTTCACGTCTTCGTTGGTATTTCTTCTTCTAAGGTAGGAACCAGAAAAAGTATCCCTCTAAGAAATTTTGCCAGTTGTATTTTTGCTCGATTTGGTTCAAATTTGGCTTATGGTGGAGAAACGTTACAAAGACGAATGGGGCACTGGCGCTCGCGAGGGCTACGAAGACCGCGGCACGTTCCGCCAGGTTCGTCCGCCGCAGAGAGAACCGGGCAGCCCTCTGCTGCGCATCATGGGTGGAATTGCGATTGTTGGGGGAATCAGTTGGGGCGTTTATTTATTCACCGCAACCGCGAACCCGATGAATGCTTTGCAGCAGAACAATTACGGCCCCATTGCGATTGTGGTTCTGGGCATCATTTGCTCTCTGGTTGGAAAATACCTGCGGGCATAACCCGCAAGCTTTTTTACCACTGACGCTTTACTGCGTTTTCGCTTCAGCGGATTCGTGTACCGCGTAATATCCGTCACGGGACTGCACGGCCTGATCTTTCTGTTTGGTCTTCAAAACAATTTTGTGGAAGCTGCCTTCAGAACTGGGCTGGTCTGGCGTGTAGCCCAGGTTGTATTGGTTGCGCAGCTCTTCCGCAATGGACTCATAAATTTTATCGATAGGTTCTTTCTTCGAGACTACAAAGAGCCGTCCGCCGGTTTCCTTGGAGATACGCTCCAGGATTTTCTTGCCGTCCGGGCGCGACTCCTGCGGAAATCTCTGGCCGCCACCGCGACGGCCCATGCCGCCTCCGCCAAACCCGCCATTAAATCCGCGATTATTTTCTTCATCATCTTTGAATAGGATCGAATAAACCACAGTGTCAGCCCGTTGCGCGGTCTCAATCGCGGTCTCCAGTCCGTATTTGCTACCGCGGTCATCGCCGTCAGAAAGGATGATCAGCGCCTTGCGGCCTTGCTGCTTTTTCATCAGCTCGTCAGAAGCGAGATAGGATGCGTCATATAGCAGAGTGCCGGCACTGCGAAAACCGCCGCCTCCGCCCCCATTGCGCCGCCCGCCGCCACGGCCCCCCGGGTAGCCGCTTCCCGGAATACCGCCCGAATTTCCTCCGCCGTTAGATCCGCCTTGATTGCCGCCGTTGTTTCCGCCCTGGTTGCCGTTTTGATTGGAAGAGTTATTTTGCGAAACCTGCAACGCCTGCAGCGCTGACTCAAGTTTTTGCCGGTTCGATGTGAGGTCCTGCAGCAGTTCCACTTCGTGATCGAAGTGGATTACAAACGCAACGTCTTTCGGTTGGTGCAGCATCTGGTCAAGAAAAACGTAGCTGGCATGGCGCTCGTCTTCCAACACGCGACGCTGGCTCATACTTGTGTCCACGAGCAAGCCGAGCGTAAGCGGAAGATCGGTGTCGTGCGCAAAATAGCGGATGGTCTGCGGACGGCCATCTTCCTCTAAAACAAAATCATCTTTGCCCAGATTGCTGATAATTTTTCCATGCTTGTCTCGCACTGTGGCCGGCACGTTGACTACCTTTACCGTCACGCTAAGCGTTGTGGGAGAACCAGTTGCGGCTGAACCCGCTGGTGAACCAGACGACTGCGGCGTGTCCGTAGCGGCGGCTGCAGGCTTGGTGTCCGGCGCGCCTGTAGGTTTTGTGGCCGGAGTAGCGGCGGGCTGCTGAGCGTTTACGAAACTGCTACTGAGCAACAGGCATATGGCGGCAAAAAAGACAGTTTTCCCTGGCATTCGTTTCCCTTCAGTCCGTCTCCATTAGTCCTGAGACGAGGCTCTCCGAACAGACTGCATCAATTGGTCCTTTATAGATGGGAACACATGCGGCGGGATCGTGCGTAAAGAACTGGTAAAAACCCATGTAAAGAAAGATCAGGCGCTTTTTAGGCAGACGCTGGCCGGCAATGAATGGTAAATTGATGAACATGTTCAAGAATATTGTTTCAGCAACATGGGATGATCTGCGATGAATACGTCAGGCATGAAAACACGTCCTACGCCGCGTGCGGAAGATACGCGCCGCAAAATTTACGAAGCAGCCATGGAGCTTTTCCGCGAAAAAGGTTTTGAGCAAACCACCATGCGGGACATTGCCGCCAAGGCCGGCGTGGCGCTGGGCGGCGCTTATTATTATTTCTCGTCGAAGGAAGCGATTGTGCTGTCCTTTTACCAGGAGATGCAGGAAGGCAGCCATGAAGAGATACTTGCATCCATTGCCGCTGAGAAGAAGTTGAAAGACCGTCTCCGCTGCGTTCTGGAAAAACGCTTTGCACTACTGGCGCCCAATCGTAAATTCTGTGATGCGCTTTTCCGCCACGCACCAGATAGCCAGGACCCGCTCTCCCCTTTTAGCGAAGAGACGCGTCCCATCCGCGAGCGGGCCATTGAGCACCTGCGTACTGCCGTGGAAGGCGGCGATGTGAAAATTCCCTCCGACCTGAAACCGAAACTCCCTTACCTGCTCTGGCTTTACCAGATGGGACTGATCCTGTTCTGGCTCTATGACCGCTCAGAGAAGCAGCAGCGCACGCAAATGCTGATGGAGAAAAGCCTGGGCCTGCTGGTGACGTTGCTCAAGCTTTCAAGCCTGCCGCTGATGAAGCCGGTACGCAAGACTGCGCTGGAGCTGGTGGAAACGATAGCGCTATAGAGAAATCGCTCACTTGGAGACAGGCGGAAACAGAACGGAATTGGTAAATTAGTAAGCAGATAAATCCCGGGGTCATCCATGTCGACAAATTCTCTTGTTCTGCCTTTGGCGAACTCTTCTATTAAAGATGGAAATATCTCCGTCCAAAACCTGCGCAGCTCGGTGGTCGCCAGCAAAGTGCCGCAGGTGGCACTGGCTTTCTGGATCATCAAGATTGCCGCAACCACGCTGGGCGAAACCGGCGGGGACGCGCTCTCCATGACGTTGAACCTGGGCTACCTGCTGAGCACTGCGATCTTTATGGTGTGCTTTTTGGTTGCGCTCGCGGCCCAGATTCGCACAAAGGCGTTCCATCCTTTTTTATATTGGACCGTAATTGTCACCACCACCACGGTGGGCACCACCATGGCGGACTATGCTGACCGCTCGCTTGGCTTTGGCTATGTCGGTGGATCGTTGATTCTGTTTGCCCTATTAATGGCTGCGCTGGGACTCTGGCGATACACAGTAGGCTCAATTTCATTCCGTGACATCACCACCACGACGGTAGAAGTCTTTTACTGGGTCACAATTCTTTTTTCCAATACGCTCGGCACGGCGCTGGGCGATTTTCTGGCTGACACTCCCGGAGTGGGCTATGAACGCGGAGCCATGATTTTTGGCGGAACGCTCGCCCTGATTGCCGCCGCCTACTTTTTCACTTCCACTTCACGCACGTTGCTGTTTTGGATGGCCTTTATTCTTACCCGTCCGCTGGGTGCGACGCTGGGCGACCTGCTGACCAAGCCGCTGGCCAATGGCGGACTCAACCTGAGCCGCATCAGTTCGTCATTGGTGATTGCGGTCTTTATGGTTCTCTGCATTCTGGTTACAGGACGGAGAGCGGGACAGCATCCTGGCGATCAGAATCCTGGAGCGCAGAGCAAGGCATAAACGGACAAGCCAGATAGCATGGCAAATGAAACTACTGGTCGGCGAATAGTTTATTGAGTATGCTATACCTGAAAACTACTATGCTATCTAGATTCCTATTCGCCTGTGTCTTGAGCATTTCGGTATTTGCAGTTGCCCAGCAGGATCAAGATCTAACTGATCAGCAGTTGGACGCGAGAGAAGAGCTAAATAAAGGCGTCGCCGCTTTT
>DASXZE010000099.1:0-23163 GCA_036502105.1 Candidatus Angelobacter sp.
CGGTAAAAAGTGCTGCTGCATGATCTGCTGATATTCTCCCGCCTTCAGGTTCGCACTCACCGTTCCACTGGACATCGTCGGTTTGTCTTTGTCTTTTCCGTAGGCCCACACCGTGCAACTCATCCGCGCCGATTCCATCCCCCCTTCTTTGTGTTGAAAAGCCAGAGTGCCCGGATCGATATGGAAGGTCACCACCACTTTTTTTGTCTTTTCTGAAGGTGGCTGCACCTGCGCCTGGAAAACCACCTGTGTCGCTGCCGGCGCGTCCAGTTCCAGGGAGCGGCTGAAGCTCTCGGCCACTGCGTCAGAGTTTGCCGCGTTCACCTTCTCCGGGTCCAGCGCATAATAGCCTTGCCGGTAACGCAGCTTCACTCCAGCACGGTTGCTCTTCAGCTGGATCGTACGAAACTGTCCGTCCCATTTTTTATTATCGGGATAGTATTCCAGGGTGTAATAGGTTGAGCCGTCATCCACGCTGCTGCGCATGCTGCCTGCCAGATCGTTGGTGCCGATAAAAGCTTTTCCCCCGGTGCGCTCCGCCATGTCATTCATCGTAGCGTGGGAGGCCATGCGCTCGTCTTTTCCAATTGCCCCGGCATCCACCACATAAATTGCCACCTGGGCAGTCATGAGCGCATCCGATACTTTCTTGACCAGCGCAGCGTAATCCTTAAAAGCGCCATTCCCAGTGCCTTCCATTACACCGCGACCAAGAGCAGAATCTGTACCGGGACCTTGACCAACACTTCGGCCAGTGAATCCGGACGGCCCTCTGTTTGTAATTTCGGGAAAAAGATTGAGGGGAAAACCTTCAGAAAGCCAGATCAGGTTCTTGCGTCCAGGATAGCCCGCCAGTGTCTTGGCCAGCGCATTGAGCTGGTTCAGCGTTGTGGCAATGTCTCGTTCATTGCTGTGTGAGTCAGCGAATGTAGTAAAGGCCGAGGCCCGTGATGTTGCTGTTTCTCCGTTAATGAAGCGCGCCGGAGCCTTGAATTTCTCTACAGAGCTTTTCAGGACGGTCGGGTCTGTGGTGAAGTCATGCAGCATTACCAGATGGTTTTCCATCGCGAAGACCGCAATAGGATGTGTCAGCTGTGCCCGGGAAAAATATTTCAACAGCTGGTCTTTCACGTAGGATTGTTCTGCGAAGTCCCCATTCAGCGTATCCAGTAGCATTACATTCAGGCTGCTGGATTGGAACGCAGGAGCGTTCGTTACCACGTTGGCCGGTAGATGGCTGCTAATGGCAACCTCCGTCTTGCCCGGCGGATGAAACATGAAGCTGCTGATTTTCTGGGCCTTGCCGTCCTCCAGCATTGTCACGTCACCCGGCTTCAGGTCGCTAATCAGCTCTCCTCGATTATCGGTGGCCACCACATCCACAACCACCAGACGCGTGTTGGCGTGCAGTGTCTGGTCCGAATGCAGTACATCCTGTGATTGGTCGGGCGCAGTCTGCGACGAACTTTGTACGCCCAGCATTACCAGGCCCAGCAATAAAACAGACATAGAAAGCAAAAGGTTTTTGCCTGATTTCATGTGTTACTCCTTAAACATTACGAGAGGACTACCTGGGCTCCAGCAGTGCCCATTTGTTTGATTAGTCCGGTACAGAACTCCCATGCACGCGCCAATCTGCAACAAAAAAACTAGATTTGCGCCGCCTCTGACCCAATGGCATAGCTTGAACTCTTTGCGCAGATTTAATTGTGCGCGCTATCCGCGAGTGCGCACAATTCTATTCTCTTTAGTACTAAGGCAATCAATAAATTTGTTAAGGAATGATAACTTGCGTTGTCATGGTTCCTATAAGGTTGCTGCTCCCATCCAGCACGGCCAGCCGCAAGGTGTAATGGCCGGATTTCACCGCCAGACTCCTGGAGCAGGGAAAATAACTATGCATGAGCTGCTGATATTCAGCCTCTTTCAGTGCAGCATTGGAGCTGCCTTCCGCACGCACGGGGTCGCCTTTGGGCGGATAGGCCCACACCACGCAGCTTACCTTCGCATGCTGCAGGTCGTCGCTCTCCCGGGCAAATGAAAGGGTATGCGGGTCAATGGCGAATTTAACCACCAGCTTGTTCTGTGTCTGCGCCGACGGAGGCTGTACAGCAGCTTGAAACTGAATCGCCGGAGAGGTAGGCGCTTCGCGATCAAGAGAGCGGCCAAGAGCTTCCGCAACTGATTCATTACTTTCACCAATAGGCCCTAGCGCGTAGTATCCCTGCCGATAGGTAAGCTTCGCGTTAGGGCGATTTACCTTTAGTTCAATCTTCCTGAACTTCGCGTCCCAGTTTCTATTCTGCGGATAATATTCAATCGTGTAATAAGTCGATCCATCATTGATGCTGGTGCGGATACCCAGATCAATATCGTTTCTGTTGTAAAAGGTTTTGCCTCCGGTCCGCTGTGACATGCTCTCCATGGCCGTGTGAGCAGGAAAACGATCATTCATAGAAACGCCTGCTGCATCAATTGGGTAGAGAGCCACCTGGGCGTTCATCAGCTCATCTGCAATGTGCTCCGCCATGGGCGAGTAATCAATGATTGCCACCGCTCCGTCACCTACATTGAAGTCGGGAAAGAGATTGATAGGAAAGCCTTCAGAGAGCCAGATCAGGTTTTTGCGTCCCGGATAGCCGCCCAGTGAGTGGGCTAAAAACAGCATTGATCTCTCCGTAAGCGCGCGTCCGTGGCCAGTTACCTGGAATGACCCCCTGTGTCCAAAGGGTGAGGCTGCCGCTTCAACCGTGGGAATGTGCGTGGGCCCTTGCGGCTTAAAGTGGGCCACTACATCGCGCAACGCTTTTGTGTCCGTGGTGAAATCATGCAGCATGCTCAATTTGCCATCCAGGGCATAAACCGCCGTAGGCTGAATGGGAGGATTGGTATCCAGATACTTGATCAGCATGTCCTGCGCGTAGGCATGGCTGGAAAAATCTGTGTTGATGGCGTCCAGCAAAATCACATTCAAACAACTGCTGTTGGAAAACTCCGGAGCGTTGCTGATGACGCCCGGCGCAGTTGGCCGGGCCGGCGCTCCGGCAGCCCCAGGCTGATGAAAGCTGAAATCGCGAATTGCCTGCGGTTTGCCATCTTCCAGTACCGTGAAATCATCGGCCTTCAAGTCTAAAATCGGCTGCCCTTTCTGGTCCAAAACCACTGCATCCACAATTACGAGCCGGGTGGTGGCCCGTAAAACGCTCTGCGACTTGTAAACCACCAGATCGTCTTTCTTCTGGGTGCTGGGTGGAGTGTCCTGTGCGCAAGCAACGGTGGAAGCGGCTAAAGCAAAAATCATGAGCGCGAAAATCACAAAAGTAGCAGCGCTCTTCATCGAAGGCCGGCGTGTGGATAGTTGCATGGTTAGCTCCAGCAAAAGGGCAGACTCTGTTTGTTTTGTTCCAAGATTATAGATACCAAACCAGGAAAATATATCGGTCTTAACTACTCTTAATTAAAGTTCAGGCTACTGCAGTTCAGGCATTTTAGGCACTGGCACGGCAGGCAGTGGACGCGGCTTGCCTTTTTCCAGGGTGGCGGCAAAGGATTGGATCGCCGGGTAATAATCTTTGACCATGTCCATTTCATTGTGGTCGGCATTGCGCACCCAGAAGGATTGCTTCGGCTCATTCGCCAGATCAAACATCTTTTGCCCATGCCAGAAAGGAATCACGGAATCCCCGTGGCTGTGCATGATGAGCACCGGACTGTGAACATGGCGGATGTATTTGCCGTTAGGAAATTTGTCGAACGGCAGCAGGGGAATTTTCGTCAATACACGGAACGCCGAGACAAACGGGCTTTGCAGGATCAATCCAGCAGACGGTCTTCTTGCCGCGATATACGTTGCCGGTCCGGTACCAACGGAGCGCCCAAAGATAATGATCCGGTCAGGCTCTGTCTTCAGAATTACCGCCAGAAAGTCATAGGCTGCTGCCTCGTCTTCATACAGGGATTGTTCGCCGGGCTTGCCTTCACTGGTGCCGTAACCTTCATAGTCATAGGCAAAAATACTAAAGCCGGCGCGCCGCAGGTCTTCCAGCCAGTAACGATCATCGCCCAGGTCTTCCGCATTGCCATGGCTTACCAGTAAGGTGTATCTGGCCACGGGATTGGGAAGATAGAGAGCGGAAATTTTCTTGCCGCTGGCCGTGGTGATCTTCAGGACTTCCGGCGAATCTCTATAAGAAGAAGGATGCGGCAGAAAGATCATGCTGTCAGAAAGGAAATAAGCAAACAGCGCGAACCCAAGATAGAGCGCAACTAATACCAGCAGCATGCGGCTAAGAAGTTTCTTCACTGTCTAAAGATGATAGCTGACCCTTGCCAGCGAGTCAGCTATCTTTACTAGCTTGGATTTTGCGGAGGGCTTATTTGCTTTTCCCTGCTGGGGACTTCATCTGCGTTACCGCTGTCTGCTTCTGTTCCGGCGTTGGCGCTGGCGGTTCGGCCACTAAAGCTTTCAGCCCCAACTCGCGCCGGAGTTCAACTTCCAGCCGGGCGGTAATATCTTTGTTATCGCGCAGGAACTGCTTTACGTTCTCGCGGCCCTGGCCAATGCGTTCGCCCTTGTAGCTGAACCACGCGCCGGATTTTTCCACGATCTCCTTGGTCACACCCAGATCCAGCAAATCACCTTCGCGGGAGATGCCCTCACCATAAATGATGTCAAACTCGGCTTCGCGGAAAGGCGCGGCGGTCTTGTTTTTTACGATCTTCACCTTGGTCCGGTTGCCGATGACCACGTCACCGTCTTTCAGGGCTCCAATGCGGCGAATATCCACGCGGACGGAGGAATAAAACTTGAGTGCGCGGCCGCCAGTGGTGGTTTCAGGATTGCCAAACATCACGCCGATCTTTTCGCGGATCTGGTTGATAAAAATCAGGCAGGTGCGCGATTTTGAAACAATGCCGGTCAGCCGGCGCATGGCCTTGGACATGAGCCGGGCTTGCAGGCCCATGTGGCTGTCGCCCATTTCGCCATCTAATTCCGCCTTGGGCACCAGCGCCGCGACCGAATCTACAACCAGCACGTCAATGGCATTCGAGTGCACCAGAGCTTCAGCGATCTCAATGGCCTGCTCTCCGTAATCCGGTTGTGATACCAGCAGGTTATCCACGTCCACGCCCAGCTTTTTGGCATAGAGCGGGTCGAGCGCGTGCTCGGCGTCAACAAAGGCCGCCATGCCGCCTGCCTTCTGCGCCTCAGCAATCACCTGTAGAGCAATGGTCGTCTTGCCGCTGGATTCTGGTCCAAAGATTTCAACCACGCGTCCGCGGGGAAAGCCGCCTATGCCCAGGGCCACATCAAAAGAGATGGACCCGGTGGATATTACAGAAATAGGGACAATCGCCTCTTTATTTCCCAGGCGCATGATGGAGCCCTTGCCGAACTGCTTTTCTATTTGCGAGAGCGCCAGATCAATCGCCCTGGCTTTTTCCTGCTTTTCATCAACCATTCATCGTCTCCAGGCGGCATGTCCTTGTGCGGATAAGGACTTATGCCTCAGTTTTAGTGCTATCGAATATCTCCGATATGCGTAAGCAACATATATTTCTATCACATGGCGAACAAAAAGGGAATTTTATTTTACAGGTGCTGAATATTTCTAGGATCCAGGCTGGAAATGGGGAGTAAAGCTAGTTATGCATGGCTTGGAACAATGCAGCCCAGATAATCTGCTGACTGCGAAAAGAATTTTAGAAACTCGCGAATCAGCTTATTTTTCTATATTTTACGCAGAATTCCAGCAGAACAAGGCAAATTGGAAGGACAAAAAATCAAGAATGGTCGGAGTAACGGGCGCTCCCCGCAGACCAGTGTTTGTTGTCAAAGCTGCCGAAGTGTTTTCCACTTCGGCAGCTTTCGTTATCTGCGCTGGGAAGAAAACAGCGCTTAGTCCGTCTCTGTAAACTGAATAAAGGGCGCTGTTCCACCGGTGGCGGTACAGCTGCCAAGGGTGAGGTTATTGGTTTCGCCAGTCGTACCGGCAATCTGAGACGGCGGAATACACGCTGGCGCAGTCGTGGATCCATCGGTCACCGCTACCTTCACTGTAAGGTGTGAGCCCGCGTTAAACTGGGCTCTCGATCCACCGGCGTTGCCGACGATGTTGAACTCCGCCTGGCTCCAGCCGCTCGCGATAGCCGTACGGCTATCAGCAACCGACGCGCTGAAAGCTGACGTGCCGAAAGTGGTGGTGGCCACGTCATTTCCACCTGAGGTAGCAGAGCCTGAGAGCGTCAGGGTTGAAAGCTGGGTAATTGGTATTTGTCCTCTGGCGACCAGGGTCGCCGGAGTATTCTGAACGCAATCCACGCCAGGACCTGCTGCATCCGCTCCAGCATTCACAAATCCGCTGGGGCAGGCGGCGCGGGTGCTGGTGCCGAAGTCGATCAGCCAGTATTCAATAAATACTTCCGTGTTTCCCGTCAACTGAGAACTGGTAAGTGATACAGGAGTATTGGTGGAAAGAACATATTGCACCCAGGCTATGCAACGGGTGGAGCTGCCGCAAGCCGAGGTATGAGCGAAGTTTGTGTTGACCTGCAGCGTATATTCATTGGTTCCAAGTATGCCGCCACCGCCAAACAAAGCAACGCCGACGCTCTTTTCAGATGTCACGCCTGTTACCGTTGGGAAACTGCCCTTGACCAAGCTGAACAGATGCCCTGATGGCGATTGAGCGACCCAATCAGAACCGTTGCCAGCGACCTCTATTCTGTTTTCAAAAGGCTTTGGCAGCGCGGACCGATAGCCCGGCGCCGGGGCGCATTCCACGGCTTCCCATCGCGTGCTGGGAAAGGAAGCATGGAAACACCCGCTCGCGGGTACGCTGATTTCGTGCATGGTTGTGCGCCAGGCTGCTTGTGCCTGCAATTCAGCCTGGCCAATGGGTTCAACCGCCTGAACATCTTGAGCTATCGCCATCAGCGACATAGCAGAAATACAAAACAGTGCAATTAGGAACCGGATTTTCATTTGAGTATTCTCCTGTTTTTCAGGTTGTGAGGAATCTTGCATAAGTGTGGAGATTCGCTTTCGTGAGAAAGCAAGCCACCTTAAGAACCTCAGTTTCAGCCAATGACACGTGGATCCAAATCTCTTCAAGAGAGAAGAATTGAACACTATTTGAGAGCTGGATTGCAATAATGAATTGCAAAGTGCCAAGGAACAGCCACAGAGCTAGCCTGTTATTTATGCCACTGCGGAAGCATTCTTTGTATATGGGGCCACTTTATTTCCGAAAACAGAACGCGTGAGGTGCGCCAGAACGGTCCCGTCATAATCAGTGAGATAGACAGCTGCGTCGGACTAGCACAAAGCGCTCATCTGAAGAACTTTGAGCTTCCGAAAATGGACTCGGATGATCACATTCGGTTGGCCTTCCAAATACAAACGTCTTTCGGCGATGACATCCCCCATGTCTTTGAGCGGATTAGCCCACGCTTTGCCATCGCAAAAAAAACTCCCGGGCCTTGGATACCGGGAGCGGAGGAGCCGAACAAGTTGCGGTTGGGACTGTCTTTACCAATATGTGAGTTTTATGTTGTCCAGCCAGGTGTTATAAGCAGCGTGGTTGGCCTTGTTATCCATCTGGAAAGCCACATTCAACTCATTCACGGTGGATTTTCTCCCCGTATAAGTGCGATTTACATAATGCGTTACGCCATCCAGAGTGATGGAAATATAGGTCAGAGTGGTGGCCGTGCGCTTAAATTGCCAGGTCAGGTGGTGCCATTTGAAGGCCGCCGGCATTGCACAGGGAATTCCCGTGGACAGCCAGTTGCCTTGCACATTGCCCCAGACATCCCAGACTTTTGCGGCGATATTGCACTGGGTGCCAAAGATCCACCGCATCTTGCCGTTGGCCTGATTGTTATCAAATTCCAGCGCCTGGGCGTTCTGGGGCGCCTTGATGTAGAAATCCAGGTCGTATTTGAGGTTGGTGGCGCCATTGGCTGCGCCCAACTGCTTCCACCACAGGGCGTCAGCGTATGGTTTGCTGCTGGCCAGATAGAACACTCTTGCGTTGCCGCTGGCAGAAGGGCTCGCAATGCCTGCCGCAGTGGCGATGGTTGCTGTTGGGCCGTTGGCGTTGACACCGGCGCAGGTGGTGCAGCTTTCCCAGCTTGCCATTCTCTGGATCTGGGTCTTTACAGTTTGAGCAGACGAACGAAGGGGCGCGGCAGATAAGGCGAACAAGGTGGTCACCAGGACGATCAAAGTTTTGGTCGTATTGTTTTGCATTACTACATTTACTCCGGGGATTGGTTTGTTTGCCGCGATTTTTGCCGCGACGAGGTTGCAGCTTAACCACCGATCTACTCTGCTTCAACCCTTTTCGACAGGCAAAACGAGAAAGCCGAAATCGCGGACTACTAGGTGATTACGGCCCTTGCTTAGTTCCAGAAAATAAGGGAGCAGCCGGTTGGCCGCTCCCTCGCTTTTTTCGGTGTCGCGGCAAAGTTTGCCGCTATCCTCAGTGTTTTCTATCTTATTACGATATTATGGTCTCTTAGTACTACCAGTACGTCAGGGCCACTTTGTCCAGCCAGGTGGAGTAAGCATGCATGGCGGAGTCGCCATCCATCTGGAAAGCCACATTCAACTCATGGACGCCAGACGGGCCTGCAGGATAGCTACGGTTTACATAGTGCGTCACGCCGTCATAAGTGAAGCCGACGAAGACCACGTTGGTGGAGGTCCGCTGAAATTCCCAGGTCAGGTGGTGCCATGTAAACGCCGTGGGAGCGGAACAGGCGACACCAGTAGAGATCCAGTTGCCAGCTGCATTGCCCCATACATCCCAGTGGCCGCCCTTGATATTGCACTGAGTGCCGTAGATGAATTTATGCACTCCGTTGGACTGGTTATTATCAAATTCCAGTGCCTGAGCTACACCCGGATTGGTGATGTAGAAAAACACGTCATATTTGAGATTGGTTACGGTATCCACTGCGCCCAGCTGTTTCCACCACAGAGCGTCAGAGTACGGTTTGGTTCCGCTGATTTTGAAGATCGCTGAGTCTCCGTCGAGCGAAGGCGATGCCTGGCCCGCAGTCATGGAGAAAACTGCCACCGGGCCATTGGCGTTTACGCCTGCACAAACGGTACAGCTTGCCCAGCCAGCCATCTGTTCGATACTGCTCTTGGTCACGGCTGAAGCCGGGGGAGTTGGCAACGTGGAAGGCGGAGGCGGCGCAGGAGCTGTGGCGGCGCCAGTTACTGTGAGAGCGATCGGCGTTGCTTTGATAACGGCTCCGCTCGAATCCCACGCTTGAATAACAACATTATGTTTGCCTGCCGCCACGGCCAGTGACGTATTGAGGCTGCTTGCAGAACCCAGAAAAACGCTGACATTATCCACATAAATTCTCATTGCTGTAACAGGATGTGTAGAAGTTGCAGAGGCGACGAAGTGGACCGGGGACCCAGAGGTGGATCCAGTTGAGGGGGAACTAACCGAGACTCCCGCATAGGATGCGGTGGCCAGAGCCAGGGTCGTAACTATGAGCCGAAAAGCGTTGATCACTGCGTGTACTCCTTCAGAGCTAGAGTGCATTTGCTTGAGGAGCAGAGAGTACGGTGGCATCTACTCTGCTTGTATCAGGAGATTTCTTAATTGAGTAAGATTAGCGCCTTAATGGAGTACTACAACGAGGAAAACAGGGATCATCCGCTAAACATAGGCCTGAGAGGCCAGGAGAGAAGGGTGGGACTAAGTACAAAAACGCCAAAAACACCTAGAAATTCAGGAGCTCTGGGTTAAGAAATGTTTATTTCAAGCTACAGAGTCTTCAATTTTGGAGAGAACTTTGTCTGTTTTGTAACGCAGCACGCCTTCAGCTTCAGAGCGGTGCAGTTTGTGAATCAGGTAGAGCGGACGGCGGCGGACTTCATCGTAAATGCGTCCAATATATTCGCCCAGCAAGCCAGTACAGATGAGCTGAATGCTTCCCAGAAAGAGGACGGAGAGAAGCGTGCCTACGTGTCCGGCGCCAGGAACGAAGCCAAAGAACTTGAGATGAAACACGCTGTTGCCCAGGGCGATAAGAGACAGGAGCAGAGTAAAAGCCATGACCAGTCCGCCCAGCGCCATGCCCAGCCGCAGCGGCTTATAGCTGAAGCTGAAGATTGCGTCCATGGCGTACTTGAAGAGCTTTAAAAACGTTTGCTTGGGTTCGCCGGCAGCGCGGCCTGCACGTTCGTAATAGACAACGGCGGTGGGGAAGCCTACCCATGCTCGCAAGCCGGGAAGGTAGCGGTTTCCTTCCTGGATCCTGATGATGGCGTCAGCTGCCTGGCGATCCAGCAGGCCAAAGATTCCGGCGTTCAAGGGAATGGGAAAATCTGAGATCAGGCCCATCACCTTGTAAAACAGAGGGAACATTTTTCCGCGAATGCCAGTTTCGGCCCGGCTGGAACGCTCCGCGATCACAACTTTAGCGCCGTCTTTCCAGGCTTTTACCAGTCTCGGCAGGACTTCCGGAGGATCCTGAAAGTCGCCATCCATCAGCATGATTGCGTCACCGCGGGCAACTTGCAGTCCGGCGGTCAAGGCTGCCTGATGGCCAAAATTACGAGAGAACTCCACCACGTTTACATGAGGATCGCGTTGTTGAATCTCCAGTAGCAGAGCAAGCGACCGGTCACGGCTGCCGTCATTCACGAAAATGATCTCCCAGCTTTCACCCAGGGGGTTCATTACGGTCCGCACTGCATCGTGAAAGGCGGCGATGTTTTCTTCTTCGTTATAAATTGGCACCACAACAGACAGCATTGGCCTGACTCCAGGAAAACTTCCTTCTTGATTTGTGCCCGCGATTTCCTTGCCGTACCCGCTCTCGCGGTTGAAACTAAGCTGCTTCATTCTGAGCGGACGTTTCTTTCAGAGACGACTTGATGGCTGCCGAATTTTCACTTACCACATCCGGACGACCCACGCTGTAATAGTTGAGCCCGGCGGCCTGCATGTCTGCCGGCTTAAACAGATTTCTACCGTCCACCACAATGGGATAACGCAGCAACTTCTTAATGCGGTGAAGGTCCAGGGCAGCAAAGTCTTCCCACTCAGTGAGCACCAGGCAGGCGTCCGCGCCTTCCAAGGCTTCATAAGAACCGGCGGCGAACTTGACTGTGGTGCCTGGCCCAAATTCCTCGGCAGCGCGGTCCATGGCGGCCGGATCATAGGCAGTTATGCAGCAGCCTTCCTTCAAAAGCGCATTGATAATAGAGACCGCCGGAGACTCGCGCAGGTCGTCAGTGCCATTCTTGAACGCCAGGCCAAGCACAGCCAGTTTTTTGCCTTTGAGGGTCCAGAGGGCTTTGCGGACTTTCCGCATAAAGCGGTTACGCTGCTCTTCATTCACACGGACGGTTTCATCCAGCAGGCCAAAGTGGCAGCCATTTTCACGGGCCACGGAGCGGAACGCCAGCAGGTCTTTGGGGAAGCATGATCCGCCGTAGCCGACGCCCGGGGAGAGAAAGCGGCGACCGATGCGGGAATCTGATCCAATGCCTTCACGCACCTGTTCCACATCAGCACCCACGGCCTCACATACGCTGGCCACGGCATTAATGAAGGAAATCTTCATGGCCAGGAAAGCGTTTGAGGCATGCTTGATCAGTTCGGCGCTTTTGGCACTGGTGCGGATGAGGTTGGCTTCAAAAGGGCCGGAAACCGGCCCGGGGATGGCTTCAGCGCGTTTGTAATAGCTGCCATCTGTCAGAGGGCGGTAGGCCCGTGCCAGCACTTCAGCGCAGCGATCAGTATCTGCGCCTACCACAATGCGGTCAGGATAAAGGAAGTCAGCCACTGCGGTGCCTTCGCGCAGGAATTCGGGGTTGGAGGCAACGTCAAAAAGTTCCGCCGGCGCGCCATTTAGCAGCATAATTTTGCGCACCCAGCTGTTGGTATAGACCGGGACGGTGCTCTTCTCGACCACCACTTTATAGTCGTCAATGGCGCAGGCAATGCCCTGAGCGACGGATTCCACATAAGAAAGATCAGCATCGCCGTCATCTTTAGGAGGAGTGCCTACAGCTATGAAAATGACTTCACTTTTTCTTACGGCATCTGCCAAATCGCCGGTGAAGCCGAGGCGTTTGTCACGATGGCGCTCAAGCAATTCGGGAAGAAATTTCTCATGAATGGGGCATTCGCCGCGCTGGAGCTCGGCCAGTTTGCGTTCATCGTTATCGACTAAGAGCACGTCATGGCCCAGTTCTGCAAAGCAAGCGCCTGCCACAAGGCCTACGTAACCTGATCCCACTACCGCAATTCTCATTATTGAAGTCCCCAAGATGTAGAAAAATAAGTGTTCCGGCCAGAAATGTTAAAAGTGCGAGAATTCCATAACAGCTAAAGGTTTCAGATGTCAGAACACCAGCTTTAGGATGTCAACCTAAGTAAATCCAGCAGCCAACATTTTCCATGCTGCTGACATCAGAGCTTTCAGTAGAGTTGCTGCTCACCTGGGGCTCGCTAAACAAAGACGGCAACCAAGCATTTCCCTCGGATGGCCTATGATCCTAAAAAAAGCTTTATTTGTGTGTTCGCTTGCCTTGCTGGCTCTTTCACTGCTTACGGGTTGCGGAGGCGTTGGCCTCTCCGGGGCCACGCCGACGCCGACGCCTGTGGCGGCTCCAAGTCCAACTCCAACCCTACAGAGTAGCGTGAGCCATATCATCATCATGGTGCAGGAAAACCGCTCCTTTGACTCTTATTTTGGCAATATGACGGCTTTCCGCCAGCAGAGCACCCCACCGATTCCGATCAACAGCAGCGACGGGCTGATCCGTGACTTAAGCAGTGCGCCTGGATTTGTAAACCACAACGGGGCCGGGGGTATAAACATTGCTCCGTTCCGCTTCGGTTCCGTGTGCACTGAGAATCTGAGTCCGGACTGGGAAGAGCATCACTTACAGGTCAACCATGCGAACCCGGCGGCTGCTTCGCCGACGAACGCACCGATGGATGGATTTGCCGCAGTGGCCTTCGATGAGGGTACTGCCTTTGCCACCCACGGTATTTTTCTGGCTGACCAGACCGGACGCAGGGCCATGGGCTTCTTTGATCAAACACAGCTCAATTACTACTATTTCATGGCTGCTAATTTTGGCATGGGTGACAACTTTCATTCCCCGTTGCCCTCCAATACAACTCCCAATCGTATGTTCCTACACGGCGCCACGTCACAAGGCTTTGCTCATATACCCTCGCGCCTTCTCACATCCAAGACGATTTGGCAGGAACTTGATGCTGCGAACATCTCCTGGAAGATATACGTAACTGACTTCGGCCAAAGCTTCAAGACTTATCTCTCATTCTTTACCTACTACAATCAGCCCGGAGTGCAAGCGAAGGTCGTGCCGCTCACAGAATATTTCAGTGATCTCCAGGCAGGAACCTTGCCGTCAGTATCTTTCATTGAAGCGGGCTATTTCAGCGGGCTCGATGAGCACACAAGCAACATCAATCCTGCCGTGGGCGCCGCCAGCCCTATCAATGTACAAACAGGCGCAGCCCAGGTAGCTTCAATTATTAACCCGCTCCTGACCAGCTCTTCCTGGAAAGATTCTGTTTTCCTGTTTTCTTTTGACGAAGGAGGCGGAGGTTTTGATCACGAGCCTCCTGTCGCGGTACCCAACCCAGATGGTATTCCGCCCCAGGATTTGACTCCCGGCCAAGACGTGGCGGGCGATTTCACCATGACAGGTGTTCGGGTCCCCAACATGATCATTTCGCCCTTTTCCAAAAAGAACTTTGTTTCGCACACGCCAATGGACTATACCGCGTTCTTGAAATTGATTGAAACACGGTTCGGGGTGCCCACGCTCACTGCGCGTGACGCCTCTATGCCGGACATGACAGAATTTTTTGATTTCAGCAATGGTGGGCCTTGGGCTGTGCCTCCAACACCGCCAACCCAACTGCATAATGGCGTTTGCAGTTTCGCGGCACAATAGCTCCGAGGCAACGGCTGTATAGATTAGAGCTCAGTCCGGGTCCATGAAGCCAGTGTTATATTGCGTGATTGGCTTCATGGGCATTGGCGGGTGGTCTTTATCGCGCCAGAATGTGGTGAAGCACTCTCCCTCTTCACGAGGTTCCCATTTGGTGTGGTCGGCAAATGTGATGCTGGCGGGATAGAAAATCCATCCCTGGATGGATTCACTCTTATACAGCCAGTCGTCACGCTCGAACGAGATTTCGGCTCCCGGGGCAAGCTCTTTGTCGGAAACCGCCTGGAATGGAACTGGATAAACATAGCCGGGAATCGTAAATGCCTCTGAGGCAAGCCGGAATGCCCGGATCGTTTTCGTTCCGCTGTTTCTTACCGTCAGGCGGAACTTGCCATCGCGTTTTTGCCAGAAGTCGCCCTCCAGAAATTCAAGCGGGCAGGGCCGCGGACGGGGACGGATCGTATAGGTCGTCATCATGCCCGCCTCCATGTGATCAGAGACCTGGCAGTGAAACAGCCAGGTACCAGGATTGTCCGCCAGCATATCCACGCTGACCATGCTGGCTGGCAGCAGCTCTATTACATCTGTCCGGTGCTTTCTCAGACGAACCGTTTTGCCGTGCCAATGCGGTGTGTGCAGGTCGCGCTCATTGCCCATGGCCATAAGGTGCCAGCGTACATGCTGGCCGTCGCGCATAACCAACCCTTGCAAGTTGCCGAAAATCAATCCATTGATCGCATGCATCAGGCCGGCTTCTTTCTTGTCCATTTCGTCGAAGATCATGAACGCCGCCACGAACTCCTGATCAACGTCTTTCGGCGTTGCGTCTGGGTGGGCATGCCCTGCGCGGCTGATAATAATGGGACCAAGCAGCCCGCGATTGGTTTCCAGCCCTTCCTCCACATGTGGGTGATACCACCACACAACTGAGTCGCCATCCTCCGGGCTGGGACCGCTGTCTTGATCTGCATGCCACGTGTAAACCCAACTCTTTCCCGGAGGAACAATCGCACCTCGGCGCTGCGGGAGGTAGTGCGCGCCCTCACTGTCTTTATCGTAGCGAAGACCATGCGGATGAAGGTTGTGCGCGAGTTTTGACCGGTTTAGGAAATCGACTTTGATCGTGTCGCCTACCTCAGCCCGGATTACGGGCCCAAGAATACCCAGCCACAAAGGCTGGGGCTTGACAACCTTGAACGTCTCATCCGTGTATTCGATGAAGCGTGTCTTTTCCCAACGGGTATGGCCCGCATAGAGAGCAGGAATTGGCGTACCGTCGAGCAGGTCGCGTCCTGTGGGTGCGTAATCCCACATTACCTCTTCGGCCGCGATGTAATAGTGACGGACCTTTGATGCAACCGGCCGTTTTGCCTGCTTTCCGATGGCTGCCTTTAAGAGAGTGGGCACGGCAAGCAGAAATGATAAAAAGGTGCGCCGTGTCAGATGGATTTTGCTTTGCATTGGCGTGTCTTCCTACATGTAGTGGCAAAAAACAATTCAAGAGGTTTAGTCGAAATCCTATCACCTTGTTTACGGGATTATAACTAGAGGAGCCTAAATCCGGCTTCCTGGATGACTGCGTGCTTAGGTGTGCAGTCATCGTCATTGGCCGGGGCTTTATTTTTCTAGCAAAATTTGAGGGATTTGAGCGCTGTTGCTTAGACGGCAGTGATGTGCTCCGAGACTTCTGCATCTCCGCCTCGGGCACAGAAGAATAGATAACTAAAGAAGATCACGGCCACGGCTCCGGCCAGGGTAAATTTCCACTGCCATGGAAGCGATGAAGGTGAGATGAAGCCTTCAATGGATCCGGCGATGATGAGGATTGGAACTACGCCCATTACAAGGCGGACAGCTTCGCTTCCGGCCTTGGCCAGCGAGTCTTTGCGGGAGAGCATTCCTGGGAACAGTATGCCCTGGGCCAGCCGAAAGCCTGCGCCTCCGGCAATAAAGATGGCGGGCAGCTCCAGCACGCCGTGCGGAGCCACAAAGCTCCAGAGGGAAAGGCTCATATCATTGAGCCAGCAGGCCACGCCTATTACGCCTATCAGCAAGCCGTTAAAGAACATGGCAATCACGGTTCCCACACCGGCAGTGATTCCCATGGCAAATGCGCCAAAGGAGACGCTGATATTGTTCGTCATGATGCGGCTGGAGGCGGCGGGTGAGAAGCTGACGACCGAGTCAGTCCACATTTTGTGCCGCTCAATGGTTTCCATCATCTGCGGCGAGAGAAAGAGGCGCATGTAGTCCGGGCGGGTGAGCGCCAGCAGCATTCCGGCGAGTCCGCCCACAATAAAAATGAGAAAAGCGACATTGATCAGCTGCAGGTTATTGCGGAAAATCTGCGGGTACGTATGACGGTAAAAGTGGATGATACCTCTGGCACTCGATTTCTCACCGGCATAGATGGTATTGTGAGCGCGGGAGAGTAGCAGATTCAGGGAACGGGCATAAGATTTTCCCGTGGGATCTTCACGCAGCGCAGAAAGATCAGCAGCCGCCTGGCGATAAAGTAATCCTAGTTCTTGCAGTTCCGACCGGGTCAATGAGCGCAAGCCAGCTTGCTGCACCTGGTCCAGTAATTGTTCCAGGCGTTTCCAATGACTTTGACGTTTTTCCAGCCAATACGTGGAGATCATCGTGGCAACTGACAAGCTTACCATTGATACTCCGGAGCAGGTACACCTGGAATTTGTGCTGGCCGGTATTGGCAGCCGCTTTATGGCGGCCTTTCTGGATGGCGTAATTGAACTGATTGTTTACCTGATAGTGATCTTCAGCGCTATTTTCAGTAGCTGGAAAATATACGACCCGTCACGGTCCATCTGGCTGCAGGCGGTCCTTAGCCTGTTTTTTTTCTGCATCTACTGGGGCTACCATGCACTTTTTGAGGCGATCTGGAAAGGCCAGACGCCGGGTAAGCGGTGGGCCGGAATACGCGTGATCAAAGACTCTGGCCGGCCTATCAATACATTTGAGGCCCTGGCGCGGAACCTGCTGAGGGCGGTTGACTTTCTGCCTTTGTTTTATGGCGTGGGTGTGCTTACCATGCTCTTGAACAGTAAAAATCGCCGCCTGGGAGATTACGTTGCCGGGACGCTGGTGGTGCATGAGAGTTCTGATCGCGAGTCTAAGATCTTTTTTAATACGCCCACGAAAACTGAATTTGTATTGCACCAGGCCTCTGGCCTGACCTTGCAGGAAGCCGAGCTGATTGAAACTTTTCTGGCACGTCGGCTGGACCTGCCGTATGACGTGAGGAAATTGAACAGCAGGCGCATTGCCGAGATGATCGGCGCGCGGCTGAATATCCCTTTGGAATCGCGACCGGCGGACGATGAGAACTTTCTGGAATTGACGGTCAAGGAGTTCAGGAGCAGGGCGCAATATCGCTGAAACAAGCAGCGGTGGACTGCCCCCGCATCTCTGACGTTATTGCGCGGAGCCGCCCGAACCTTTAAGGTAAATAACCGACATGCACTAACGATTACCCCAAGCGGCTTGGGTTTCGCCGTTTTTCTGTGGTACTTTAGCCCCAATTGCACTTGTTTGCGGTTTCCCACGGCACTTAGAAAGGCTGCCCTGTAATTCACGATTTTTTATGGCTCTCGGTTTTGGGTTCAATAAAGTAAAGGTCCTTGCGCAGGCGGAGAAGTTTGTCCAGCAGGGGAAGCTGCCCAATGCCATTTCCGAGTATGAAAAAATCGTCAAAGAAGATCCCAAAGATCTCACGGTACTGAATACCATTGGCGACCTCAATGCCCGGCTCGGCAACAACGAAGAAGCTACCTACTATTTCAAAAGAGTTGGCGACATGTACGCGCAAAACGGCTTTGCCGTAAAAGCCATTGCGATCTACAAAAAGCTGACCAAGATTTCTCCATACAGCGCGGAAAACACCACCAAGCTTGCGGAACTCTATGGACAGCAGGGCCTCTTCAATGATGCCCGCGTCCACTATATGCAGGTGGCTGACCACCTTTTAAAGTCCGGCGACAATCAGCAGGCGGCGCGGGTCTTCCAGAAAATTCTGGAGCTTGATCCGGAAAACGCGCACACGCAGGCCAAGCTGGCCGATCTCTATACAAAGCTGGGCAAGAAAGAGGAAGCCCGCAACATTTATTACAGCGCCGCCGAATCACTTTACGCGCGCGGCTCATACGCTGCGGCAGAAGAAGCGCTGGAAAAAGTTCTCTCTCTTGATCCCCTGAATACTGGCGCGCTCATGTTGCGCGGCATGATTGCCGTAGACGTCGGTGACAGCCAGGTGGCAGTGCAATATCTGGAAAAGGTCAGCGATCTTGATTCCCGGCCTGACGGCTTGCGCGCCCTGCTGCGCGCGAAGCTCCACACCGGCAATGCGCAAGGAGTGGAAGCTGTCGTAGAGAAGCTGGCCACCAAACACAATGACCTCACCGGCGCCACCACGCTGGCGCAGTGGTATGTAACCAACAATCATCTGGAAGCTGCGTTACGCATCTACGAGAAATATGCTGACAAGCTTTTTGCCGGCAATCCGGCGGCGCTGCAGGAAACCATTGGCCCGCTGACGGCGCGCATTCAGGATAATCCGGCGGCGCTGGCCAGCCTGAACCGCTTGGCCACGCAGTCAGGCGATCACGCGCAGACCGCGGAAGTGATTGAGCTGCAAGCCAATGCGGCGGCCCAGAAAAACAATTTTGCCGAGGCCCGCGATCTCTACCAGAAGCTGATGGAGATGGAGCCGGAAAATGCGATGCATGGCCAGAATTACAAACAGATGCTGGCCAAGCTGGGAGAAGATTCAGCCACGCGCATCCTGACCCCGGAAGAGGCGCAGCAGGCTTTCATGGTGGAAGAGCTGGATGACACGGTGCCGGTCGTTCACCAGAGTTATGATCCGCCCACGGAAAAAGCGATTGAATCTGCACTGACTGACGCTGAGCTGTATGTTTCTTATAACGTTCCGGCGAAGGCGATCCCGCCGCTGGAAGCTGCGCTGCCTCTGGCTCCGCATGACGTGAATTTGAACCAGCGCCTGGCCAGCTTGTACGCGCGCGCTGAGCGCTTTGCTGACGCGGCACGCATGTACCACAACCTCAGCAAAATCTATGGCGATCTGGGGCACTCGGCGGAAGCAGCAAAATATCTTGAGGCAGCCAGGAAATATGAGTTGCGTACCGTAGCACCTGCTGCCACACCGGTAGCCGTTCAGCCCACTCCGCCACCGCCTCCGTTGCCCAGACCCACCTGGCCTCCCACGCCGCCGAAAATGGAAGCTGCTCCTGCGCCGTTTGTGGCCGCGCCATTCAAACCCGAGTCGCCGATTGCAGAAACATTTGAGCTGGAAACATTTGCTCCGGAGCCAGCAGCCAAAGAGCCGCCAATTCCAGCACCAACTGCTGCCGCGCCGATGGAGATTGCAGCCGAGCCGTCCGTCCAGGAATTTTCTTTTGATACTCCTGAGCTCGGCACGGAGCCCGAGCCGTCCGTCGCTGCACCGGTCGAGCCCACGCTTGCGCCGATCGCCATGGAGCCCGAACTCGAGATTGAATTCGCGCCAGAGCCAATTAATCCCGTCACGGTTAAGGCAGAGCCAGAGCCTGTGGCAGCTGCTCCAATGCATGAGCACGAAATTGATCTTTCCAACGAGTGGGAAGACATGATTGAAGTCGAGCCGGTTGAGGCTGCGTCCACTCACGTGCAAGTTCAGTCTTTCCATGAAATAGAGGTCGAACACGAGCCGGCAGCGCGTGAGATTCCGCTTGAGCCGGCGGCTGCGGCCAAAACACCGGCAGCAGATCTGGCGTCCCAGGCGACAGAGAAGATCCAGGAAATTCAGTTTTATATTGCGCAAGAGATGTGGGAGCCGGCCAAGTCAGCAATCCTTGATCTGACCGAACTTGCGCCTGACGCGCCCGAAGTAACAGAGCTCATTGCGCAGGTTTCTGCCGGACAAGCCAAGGCCAAGCTGCCCCCCATTGCCTCAGCTGACGCAATGCCGGCAATGATGGAAGAAGAGCCGGTTGCGTTTGCGCCGATTGAGATTGAAGAGCCGGTGATGGAAGAACCTGTTCCACCACCGCCGCAAGTGTTCGAGAAAAAACAGCCGCCCGCAGCGGCAGCACCTCCGGCGATGGAATTTGAGAACGTTCTGGATATCCCAGAGCCGCTTCCGCCTATTCAGCCTCAGCCTGTTCGGGTCGCGCCTGTTCCGCCTCCACCGTCAGCTCAACCTGTGCAAGCGCAAACTTTTGCGGCACAGCCACCAGCGCCAGCCAAGACGCCATCGACTTCTACAGAAGATATTCTCAGCGACTTTGTACTCGACCTGGAACAGACAGACCTCGCGGATTTCGCGCCGAAAGAGCCAGCTAAAATCCCCGCTCCTTTGCCGCCGCTTGCCGCCGCTGCTCCCGTCACAGCAGCGCCGGTCATGGATCGCCGCAGCAATGGCGACATGCGGGACGCTGAATCATCGAACGTGCTCAGTGACATTCTGTCTGAGCTGCGCGACGAGACCGAAGAAGCTGACGAGCCGAAGGAAGATCCGGAGACGCATTACAACCTGGGCATCGCGTTCAAGGAAATGGGCCTGCTGGACGAAGCGATTGGCGAATTGCAAAAAGTTTGTCACGCGGTTGACCGCGGCGTAGAGTTCTCTCAGCCCATACAGGCATTCACGTGGCTGGCGCAGTGCCTGGTGGATAAAGGCGCGCCTGAAGCTGCCGTGCGGTGGTATCAACGAGCTCTGCATTTGCCAGGATTGGATGATGGAAGCCGCTGCTCCATTTATTATGATTTAGGAATGGCCTATGAGGCGTTCGGCGACAAAAAGTCCGCGCTGGTCAATTTCATGGAAGTGTACGGCTCGAATATTGATTTTCGCGATGTGGCCAGCCGCATTAAGGCGTTAAAATCATAGAGACGGCAAATCAACCACCGTCAAAAATAAGACCGTCAAAATTGAAGACCATCTAATACGTCCTGAATAAATAAAAAATCCCATTGCTGACCTCCACGAATCTCGAGAATCCCCCGCCGTCGCCTGATCCGGTTACGGACAACTCCGCAGAAATGCCGATATGGCTGCAGCGCGTCTTTGTGGTGGTCTATGTTTTATTCTGCATCGAACTAGGCTTGGTGCTGATTGCGCTGCCCTGGACACGCTTCTGGTTTACCTATGATTGGGTATCGCCTGGCCTCCAGCATTTTTTGCAGCAAGGATTTGTTCGCGGCGCAGTCTCCGGACTCGGCCTGCTCGATATATGGCTGGGCATCGTGGAGGCCGTCCGCTATCGTGACCGGCATTAACGCATTTGTAACTCCGTATTTATAAAATAGCTGACAGATTTGTATGACAGACAGTATTAAAAGCAACAAGATCGCTGACCCTGACGAGCCTGAGCTGCTTCCTGCTCCGCTGGCTTACCTGAATCCAGATTTTCTCAACAGCCCTGACGGCCGCATTCTGCGCATTCTTGCGGAATACGCGGAGCCGCTCTCGCGTTTCCGTCGCGAAAAGATTCAGGACACCGTAGTATTTTTTGGCTCCGCCCGCTTCGCCAGTTTGCCCGACGCGCAGAACGCGCTGACGATCCTGGAAAAACCCGGCTCGGCCAAACCAGCCGCTCCGCAGGACCAGCCCGGCGGCAACGACGCTGACACGCAACAAGCGGCGCTCAAACGCGCCCACGCCGCAGTGCAGATGGCCCGCTATTATGAAGATGCGCGCCGTCTGGCGCACATGCTCACCGAATGGACCATGACGCTGCCCGGCAAACGCAGCCGTTTTGTGGTGACCTCCGGCGGCGGCCCCGGCATTATGGAAGCAGCCAACCGCGGCGCGCATGAAGCCGGCGGCAAGACGATTGGGCTGAATATCCGGCTGCCGTTTGAGCAGTATCCCAATCAATACATCACGCCGGAACTCAATTTTGAGTTCCACTATTTCTTCATGCGCAAATACTGGTTTGCGTACCTGGCCAAGGCGCTGGTGGTCTTTCCCGGCGGCTTTGGCACGCTCGACGAATTCTTTGAGATCCTCACGCTCGCCCAGACCCACAAGCTCGCCAAGAAAATGCTGGTGATTGTCTACGGCAAAGAATACTGGAACAGCGTGCTCAACCTGCAAGCCCTGGCAGACGCCGGAACAATCTCTCCCGAAGACGTGAACGGCTTCACCATGGTCGATACGCCGGAAGAAGCGTTTCAAGTCTTAAAAGAAGAGCTGACCAAGTACCATCTGCAACCGCAGCAGGCGAAACAGGCAGCAACAGAAGAAGGGCCGGAGATCGCTAAGACGCTGCCTTAATTTTGTTTTAATCCCGAAGCGGAGCGAGGGAATTTCCAAGACAGTTAATTTAAAAAAGCTTTCAGCCTTTTTTTGAGAAGTTTTTCATTGGATAGTTCGCAAGCCCACAGGACGAGAACACGCCAACCCAATGACCTGAGTCCGGTTTCAACTTGTATATCTCGTTGAACGTTTCTACGCAGTTTTGGTCCCCAATAAGATTTGTTTGATTTTGGGATATGCAAATCAATACAGCCTTGGTGCTGATGCCAGAAACAGCCCCGCACTTCAATAATTTTCTTTAGCCGAGAAAGAACGATATCTGGTTTGCCGGGTAATTTTGCGACATGGAGCCTGTAACGATACCCCATGGCATAAACCAAATGGCGGACAGTCTTTTCCGGCAGGGTGTTCTTTGACCGAATTTTCCGCATATTTGCGGAACGGCGTTCGCGAGTGAGTTTATCCGTCACACTGCTAAATCAAGAGGAAGGTCTGAAATATCCTTAAGCCGTTTTCCGTCCACCATGATGCGCACTAGGCGGCTGGAATCTTCAATGCCGAGTTTATTAACCGCATTCATTAACTCTGGCAGAGCAAAGTGATATACACAATCGATATCGCCAGTTCCCAGTGCAAGCGATGCTAGACGGCTCGGGAGAGGCTCGCCTGTAACAACTACTATATGAGGCACCCTGCCTTTTCGATTCCGGATCAAATTTAATGCTTCTGAACGTGCATTTTGGGCACGGTCACTACGTAGAGTCCATTTGCAGGAAATGCTTGCATGTAGTAAAGGCAAACTATTATTCCGCAGGCGAAGTCCTGATCTTAGGGCAACAGTCGAATCAACAATCATCTGCGTAGCATTGATGGCTTCGTCAGATTCAGGCTGTCTTACAATCAAGACGTCTGG
>DASXZE010000100.1:0-13051 GCA_036502105.1 Candidatus Angelobacter sp.
CACCACGGAGGCGCGGAGACACGGAGAAATGCAATTCAAAATAGCGGGCGGAATGTCTTTGTGGCTGGTTTCCGATGACGCGCGATCCCGGCGATGGCGGCGATTAATTATGTATCCTTTAAGCAGGGGCAAGGCATCTAATTGGGTATGGCTCTCGAATTCTTTAAATTCGACTTCCTCAAGACGGTAAAGTCGCCGCAGCACCGCAAAGCATGGTTCGTCGCCGTTATTGCCGACGCCATTCAAATTGTAGGCTTGCCTTTGTTCGTTGAAGGCGGCGCCTCGCCTCTGGACACCGCGCTGGACGTTGCCGTGGGTGCAATCCTGATCAAGATACTGGGATGGCATTGGGCTTTTCTGCCCACCTTTGCCGCAGAGCTGGTGCCGGGACTCGACCTTTTCCCCACATGGACAGCAGCAGTTTTCTTCGCCACGCGTCAGCTGGCAGCCAACAACGATAGTGAGCCGACCCGAGTGCGAACAACCGAGCCAGAGATTCTTGATCCAGGGCCAGCACCGGCGCGCAGACCGTAATTCTTACCACGGATCAACACGGATAAAAGCGGATCAGATAAACAGCGGATCAGGAAAATAAAAGTTCGTGCTGCTTCCTTCGCCACTCCGCATCCATTCACAACACAAGTGTCAGGGCACGAGTTTACTCGTGCCATCCCGATACTGTGGATGGCTCAGGTTTAAAATTGTGTAGGGCGCAGGCCAGCGCCCGTAAAGGCGCGCGAAAGCGGGGCCTACTTGTTTGATTTGGGGGTTGATTCTGGGGTTGATTTTGCTAGTGTCCCAGTTTTTCCAGATCACTCGCGGCTGAGTCGATCACTGCAGCGTAATTTTCCAGCACTTTGGCTGCGCGCACAATCTCTTTCTCGGCTTCCTGATAATGCTTTTCCTCAATCCCCTCACGTATGCCGGGAAGAGTTTTTGATCCGTAGCCGGTGTAGAAGCCCGGAGCATAGATCAGGTGCTGGTACCAGGGGCGGCGCGGCAGGCCGTCAGGGTTGGTCAGCTTGCGCTCGGCCTGGAGCAGCTTGGCGTTGAGCGCCTGTAACGCCGGCGACGTAGCGCCTGATCCGGTGAAGGCCTTGGCGGCTTTGGTGTATCGCTGGGCGGCGCGGTCAAGGGCGTTCTGCGCGTTATCGAGCGGAGCGAAGTTCAAGAACGGCGGAACTTCTTCCTTCGGCGGTGCGATGGTCGGGCGGCGCGGGTCAGACGCGGCGCTGTACATGCCGTCGTCAATATCCTGATTGCGGTCGCGCACCTGCTCCTGCTTGTTCTTGAGCAAAGTCTTTAACTCATCAGAATATTTGTGGATTGTGTCGGCGAAGTCGGAGAAATCGTAGGGCAGTACATCAGCGTCAGCAAAGCGCACCACCATGGTGCCGACGGTCTGAGACAAGGCGCGTCCGTAAATGAAGTCTTTGTCAGAGAAATGCGTGAACCAATAAAAGTCGTCGTAGATCGAGTGGTAGATGCCGCCGTCATCTTCGCCGCCAAAGCTGACATTGAGTGACGCCACGCCCAAGTGGTCAATGAATGCGGTGTAGTCACTGCCGGAGCCGAGCGGGCCAATGCGCAAATCCGGGCGCGTGCGCGCTTCTTTCTTGTCTTCCGGACGGCCCTCTGTCAGGCGGGCGGCCTGATCGCGCTTCCAGACTGAGATATTTTTCTCAGGATCATTAATGTCGCGGGAGACGGTGTTTACAAATTTTTCCAGCGAATGCGAACCTTCCACCTGTAGAAAGCCGCGGCCATTGCCGTCAGTATTGATGTAAATAGCGGCATGCTGCTTGAGTTCTTCTGCATGGTACTCTGCCCATTCCGTGGAGCCGAGCAGCATGGGCTCTTCCCCGTCCCACGCGCAATAGATGATGGTGCGTTTGGGCTTCCAGCCTTGCTTGAGCAGTTCGCCCAGGCCGCGCGCTTCTTCGAGCAATGCGACCTGTCCGGAGATGGGATCTTCCGCGCCGTTGACCCAGCCATCGTGATGGTTGCCGCGAATGATCCATTGGTCAGGCGATTCGCTGCCCGGAATTTTCGCGATGATGTCATACACCGGCTTGATGTCCCAGTTGAAAGCAACTTTCAAATGCACCTTCGCAGGGCCGGGGCCGACGTGATACGTAATCGGCAGTGCGCCGCGAAAACTTTCTGGCGCCACTGGGCCTTTCAGCGCGGAGAGCAGCGGCTTGGCGTCGCCATAAGAAATGGGCAGTGTGGGAATTTTGGTAAGCGTGGTGATGTCTTTGAGCGCCAGGCGTTTTACGTCGCCTTTGGCGCCCACGCCGGGCGTGGTGGGATCGCCGGGGTAGGTCGGCATGTCCATGACGCTGCCGCGCTGCACGCCATTTTCATTGCGCATGGGGCCGTCAGGAAAAACGTCATCCTGGAAGTAGCCGTCGTCGCGGGGATCAGAATAAATAATGCAGCCAATGGCTCCGTGCTCGGCAGCAACCTTAGGCTTGATGCCACGCCAGGAATTTCCGTAGCGCGCAATCACGATTGCGCCTTTTACGGAGACACCCAGACGGTCGAGCTCTTCATAGTCGCGCGGCAAGCCATAATTTACATAGACGAGGCGGGCGGTCACGTCGCCATCAATGGAGTATGCGTTGTAGCTGGGCAGTTGCTCGCTCTGCTGATTTGAGGTCGGATCAACGGATACTGGCGGCTCCTGCAGCTTGGCCGTGAAGCGCGTTGGCTCGGTCATCTCCAGCACGCGTTCTTTGGGCGTGGGAAAGAGCACGTCAAAGGTTTCTATCTGCGCGTCCAGCCCCCAGGACTTGAATTGCGAGAGAATCCACTCGGCATTCTGCTTGTCATAGGGCGAGCCCAAGTGGTGCGGACGCGCGCTCAGACGCTGCATGGAGTCTTTCATGATTTTGGGATCAGGGATGGCACGGAACTTACTTTCCCAATCACGCTCAGCGTGCGAGCTGGCCGCGGTAAAGCCGTAAAGAGTGTCATCTTCCGGACTGACGGCGGAAAGTGGAAGCAGGGCGATCAGGCAGATGAGTGCGGTGAGCAAAGTTCGGCGCATGAGGAAGCTCCTGTTGAGTGACGGGAAATTGTAAAAGAAAAATTGCCAAAATCGCCGGAATTGCCAAAATCGGGTAATTGAAAACGAGAATACATTCGGCGGCGCCAAGCGTGCCGAATGTTCGGAGCGAGAAGATCAAACACACTGGACTGAATGACGTTATTTCTGTTTCAAGCTTTTATACCCGCGAATAATCTGGACGCCAATCCTGTACGGCCTTCTTGATGTCAGAGCGGCTGAGTTGTTCATCGAGTGCGCGCTGGACCAGCGCGGGAGTTTCCGCGTCCGAGGCAAAGCGCAGGGCTATGAGTTGAGCGTCAGTCAATTCTCCGATGCGCATACGCAGAGGCTCAGGCAGGATGGCCGTGAGACGCAGCTGCTCTTCCACACGAATAATGCGGTCCTGCAGGTGCGTGGCATAACTGCGCATGCGTCCGGCCATGACGAACAGAGCCAGTGATATTAAAAGCAGCCAGGTTCCCAGCAGGCCGGGAAAGTGATAGAGCTGAACGGCCACCACAATGACGTTGATCAGCAGAATGGGAGCTAAAAAGAAATGAAATGCGGGATCAAACTTGGCGTGATTGGCAAGCGTCTGCGGCTTCTTCTCCATGAGGCTCCTTGTGAGAATGAAAGTGTACCGGAAGTAGATGATCTGTGTAAGTTTGGCGGTGCAAAAATTGATTACCGGATTGCCAGAATTGCCAATAGTGCCAAAATTGAATATTTGAAAACTGCCGCGCTTGCGTGTAGTTTTCAGGACAGCTATGAATGAATACATTGGAGCGATTGACCAGGGGACCACCAGTACGCGGTTCCTGGGGTTTGACCGCGCGGGCAAGGCGGTGGCCAGCGCGCAGAAGGAGCATCGCCAGATTTATCCGCAGCCGGGTTGGGTGGAGCACGACACCGAAGAGATCTGGCAGCGTACCCAGGAAGTAATGGCCGAAGCAATGGCCCATGCCGGATTGAAGGCCGGTGATCTGGCGGCCATTGGCATTACCAACCAGCGCGAAACTACCGTGACGTGGAACCGCAAGACCGGCAAGCCGCTGGCGAATGCAATCGTGTGGCAGGACACTCGCGTCGCCGACGAAGTGGCGCGACTCTCACGCGAGCTTTTTTCAAATAAATCGGGCAATGAATTTTTTCGGGGCCGTACAGGGTTGCCGCTCTCAACCTACTTCAGCGCGCTCAAGCTGCGATGGATCCTGGAAAATGTTTCCGGAGCGCGGCAGGAGGCAGAGGCAGGTGAAATTCTCTTCGGCAACATGGACACGTTCCTGTTGTGGAAGCTGACTGGCGCTGAGAAAAATGGCATCCATGTAACCGATGTGACCAATGCCAGCCGCACGCAGCTGATGAACCTGAAAACTCTGGCGTGGGACGCGGAGTTGCTGCGCGCGTTTTCTATTCCCGCGCCGATGCTGCCGGAGATTCGGTCGAGCAGCGAAGTTTATGGGCACATAGCAGACGGCCCGTTCAAGGGCGTCGCCATCGCGGGAATTCTGGGCGATCAGCAAGCAGCACTGGTCGGACAGACCTGTTTCAAGAGCGGCGAAGCCAAAAACACATACGGTACCGGCTGCTTCCTGCTGATGAATACGGGCGAGCAGGCAGTGGAGTCAAAACACGGGCTGCTGACGACGGTCGCTTACAAACTGGGCAATGCGCCGGCGCACTATGCGCTGGAAGGCAGCGTGGCCATGGGCGGAGCGCTGGTGCAGTGGCTGCGGGACAATCTTGGGCTCATCAAGACCAGCGCTGAGATTGAAGAGCTGGCGCAGAGCGTGGAAGACAATGGCGGCGTGTATATTGTCCCGGCTTTTTCCGGGCTATATGCGCCTTACTGGAAAGAGAGCGCTCGCGGCGTGATTGCCGGGCTTACGCGCTACGCCAACAAAGCACACCTGGCGCGCGCGGTGCTGGAAGCCGTGGCCTTCCAGACGCGCGAGGTAGTGGAAGCCATGGAGCAGGATTCCGGTATACAACTACAAGCGCTGCGCGCGGATGGCGGCATGGTGGAGAACAATCTGCTGATGCAATTTCAAGCCGATATCCTGGACCGTGAAGTTGTGTTGCCGGCAATCAAAGAGACCACCAGCCTGGGCGCAGCGTATGCCGCAGGACTGGCGGTGGGATTTTTTAGCAGCGTGGAATCTCTGTGCAGCCAGTGGGCAGTGGAAAAGACGTGGAAATCAGGAATGGATAATATACGCAGAGAGCACATGTACCGGCTTTGGAAGAAGGCGGTTACACGGTCATTTGACTGGGCATAAAGGGAAATGAACAAACATTGGAACATTTTGCGGCATTAGGGTGTCGAATTACCTCATTGCATGCGCACCGCTTCCTACCTCAATTGTGGGAGATCCTGTGAATAGCTTTTGCCTTATTCTTTTCGCGCTATGGTTGCCGATGCAGTCTTGGTTGGCAACCGTCTCAGGACAAATTCTGGACCACGAAGGCAATCCCATGGCCGGTGCGCTCATTACCTACCAGAAAACCGGCATAGTCGATAGAAATATGCTCGCAGGCGATGGCTCCAGATCAGAATCGCCCACTGTGGCGGAGAAAGCCGGCCGCATCTACAAAATCAAGACTGACAAAAAAGGTGCTTTCGTCCTGGTCGGCGTGGATTATGGCATCTACCAGATTGATATTCACGGTCCGGACGGAAGCCACGTTTATTCCGGCAGGAAAACGATTGGCGATACCAGCGATGCCAATTCCCAAAACGTCCTGAATGTCGATTTGTCTTCTGTATTCAAAGGCCGAGTAGAGCCTGGAGGAGGCACCCATCTGGCGACCGGCAAGAAGACAAAAGAGCAATTGGAGTTAATTCGGCAGGAAAATGCGCATGCGGCAAAGATCAATCGCCTTATTGTGCAATTTCACGCAGCGTCAGAAACCCAAGACTGGCCAGCGGCTATAAGCCTGATGCATCAAATGATTGCGCTAGACCCCAACAGGTGGGAGTTTTACCAGAATCTGGGCACGCTAGAGTCAAACCAGATGAATTACCAGGAAGCGGCAAAAAAATTTGCCAAGGGAGTGACCGTAGCGCAAAAGACGCTGGCCAATGCATCCGATACGGACCGCGCGCTGGCGAACATTGGCGACCTGCTGATGGCTGAGGGAGATTGCTATGATCGCATGGGAAAAGTGGACGATGCGGTAGCGCTTTTTGAGAAGGCGGCAGCAAAGTATCCTCACCCTTTTATGGCGCAATATCGCGCGTGCAACACTCTGGTGAACAATGGCAAGACTGAGGCCGCTATTGAAAAATGCAGCCGGGCCATAGCGGATGATCCTACGCAGTGGGGAGCTTACCAGGTGCTGGGCGGAGCGTTGAATACCGCCAACAAACCACAGGACGCACTTGAGACCTATGAAAAAGGCATAGCCGCCGCACAAAGGACGCTGGAAGAAAAGCCTGATTCACCACGGGTGAAAGTGGGGCTGGGGCAGATGCTGAACTCTGAAGGCAATCTGCTGGTGGGCCTGAAAAAATATGAGGAAGCCGTGAGCGCATTTACACAGGCCACGGACGTAGCAGCGTATCCAGCGATGCCGTATTTCAATCTCTGCGCCACCTACTACAACCTGAAGCGCGAAGACGCGGCGCTGGCGGCCTGTGAGCGCGCAACCGCTTCTGATCCAACCTTGCCGGACGCGTATTACATTAAAGCCGCTATTCTGTTCGGCCAAGGTAAGGCAGAGCATGGAAAGTATGTGGTCCCAGCAGGGACCGTTAAGTCACTGAATAAATATCTGGAGTATGCGCCTTACGGGCAGCATGCTGAGGCTGTGCGGAACATGATCAACAAACTGAGTGAAGAATTGCTGGACACGCCAGCCAGAAAAAAGTGAGGCGATCGGCGGGTTGAGTTGCTGGAAGTGAGTAGCAGACTAGAGGTGAGCAGCAATCTTTCTGGGAGTCTTCGAAATCCTGCGCAGGACTTTCTCTCAGCAAAATCGAAACAATATTGCTTTCTGCCATCCGCTGGCCACCTGCGATTACAAGAGCGAATCCTAACTGCTGGGAAATTATTTTCCGGAGGTAAAAGTGAGATGAAAACTCCATTCCTGCTAGGGCGTTTAATCTTTGGCGGATTCTTTCTTTATAACGGCATCAACCATATTCAAAAGCGCAAATCACTGGCGCAGTATGCGGAAGCGAAAAATGTCCCGCTGGCGGAAGCGGCGGTCACGGCCACGGGCGTAGCGCTCATTGCCGGCGGCACCAGTATTTTGCTCGGCGTAAAACCGAAAATCGGAGCGGCAGCGATTGCCGGATTCCTGGCCGGAGTCTCTCCGGTAATGCATGACTTCTGGCGGGTGGAAGATCCCGAGCGGCGCATGAACGAGATGATCAACTTCACCAAAAACGTGGCGCTGATTGGCGGCGCATTATCTCTGATGGGAGTGGATGAGCCATGGCCGGCGAGCGTTCCCATTGGCCAGGGTGATTTCATAGATCGCGATTATGAAGATGTGATTGCCGCGTAGAGCTACGCAAACTGGAAAATAAAATATGCAGCGCAGAGTTTTCTTAAAAGGCATGGCCATGGCAGGACTCTCAGTGAAAGGCGCACTGGCCCATGGCTTAACCGCAACAACGCAGGCTGCGGCTGGGGGCCGGCAGGAAGGTAGTTCCATGATTTATCGCACGCTGGGTAAGACGGGAGAACGTGTGTCCGCGATCGGCATGGGCGGCTTTCATATTGGGCAGCCAAAATTGTCTGACGATGAAAGCCTCAAGCTGATTCGCGCGGCCATTGATGGCGGCATCAATTTCATGGACAACTCATGGGATTACAACAAGGGCCAGAGCGAAGTCCGCATGGGCAAGGCGCTGAAAGATGGCTATCGGCAAAAAGTTTTCCTGATGACCAAGCTCGATGGCCGAACCAAAGAAGAAGCGACCAAGCAGATCAATGAATCTCTGCAAAGATTGCAGACAGACCATCTTGACCTGATTCAGCACCATGAGATTATTCGTTTTGATGATCCTGACAGAATTTTTGCCGAAAGCGGCGCGCAGGAAGCCGTGCTGGAAGCGAAGAAGGCAGGCAAGGTGCGGTACATCGGCTTTACCGGACATAAAGACCCGCACATTCACCTGTACATGCTGGAGGTCGCAGCCAGAAATAACTTTCATTTTGATACCGTGCAAATGCCTTTAAACGTAATGGACGCGCACTTCCGCAGCTTTGGCAAACTGGTGCTGCCGAAGCTGGTGGAGCAGCAAATTGGCGTGCTGGGAATGAAATCGATGGGCGACCACATTATTCTGAAGAGCGGCGTGGTGAAGCCACTGGAGTGTTTGCACTACGCGCTGAACCTGCCGACATCCGTGGTGATTACGGGGGTCGACAGCCAGGAAATTTTGCAGCAGGCTTTTGAGGCCGCAAAAACTTTTAAGCCCATGAGCCAGGAAGAAGTTGCCGCGCTGCTGGCCCGGACAGAGAAGGTGGCGGCGCACGGCGATTACGAGCTATTCAAAACGTCTGCGCATTTTGATTCGACGGCGCATCATCCGGAGTGGCTGGGAGGACAATCGCCGCGAGTGGATAAGCTGGCTGGGCCTCCGGGATAGCCTGCGTTTTACTGATCGGTGCCTAACGAGACGAATTCAGTCTTTACGTCGCCGTTAGGGCTGATGGTGTGTATGGCGAAGCCAAGCTGTCCGCTCCAGGGAAGAAGTCGGCTAGTGCTGGGAGCGACGTGCCAGGTGATGCCGTCGCGCTCAAAAACGCCGCCAACGTGCCAGTGGCCGACCAGCATGTGCTTGACGCCGAGTTTGTGCAGAAGGTCCATCTCACGAGAGCGATAAGGCTCAGTGATGACCCAATAAGGTTTAGGGTCAGGAATCAGATTATCTGCTCTGAACACGGGAATGTGCTGGATGCCGATAATGATTTTTCCACCGTGTTCATCGGAGCTTTGGCCGCTCTCATCCGCTTGCGATGAGTCTGAAGTTTGCGGTGAGTCGTTGTCTTTTCTTTTGTTGTGGCGGCGATCTTTATTATTGGTATCGCGATTATTGAGATCGCGGCTGTCGGCGTCGCCGCCTGAATCTGGATGAGCGAGCCATTGGAGCATTTTTTCGCCTTCAGCTTCTGTATCAGCAGGCATTGGCTCCAGGGACTGAAGACCGAATTTGTCATAGTTGCCGAGGAGCTGAGAATCAATCACCAGGAAAGTTATGCCTTTGACTTGAAAGCGATAGTAATCAGGACCGAAAACGCTGCGATATTGCTGCACATCATTGGTATGCACGTCGTGATTTCCGGGTGCGTAATAGAGCGGCGCTTTCAGGCCTTTCAGAATCTGGCGGGCGCGCTGCCACTCTTCCGGGTTCTCACCGATATCGCCGCTGAGGACTACGGCGTCAGGGTGGCGGGCGTTAATCATATTGACCGCACGGCGCAGATTTTCTGCCGCGTTGGGTGAGTGGACTTCACCCAGATGCGTGTCACTGATCTGGGCAATCGTAACCTGGGCGTTGGCTGGAGACTGCAGGATGATGACAAGAACACCAATCATCGTGGCAAAACAAAAGGAATGGGCGAATGCTACAAGCCCGCGCGCAAGCAGCTTTCTCATATTTCAACTCTCATGAATATAACTATAAGAACCTATTTTTCGCTGCGGAGTTGTCAGCAACCCTGCTTCATGGGTAACCTGTTCGCAGGGAAATGGAACTTTCAGAGCGTAAAGGCATCTAATCTTTATGGAAAATTTACAAACTGTGGTTTTAGGCGGCGGATGCTTCTGGTGCATTGAAGCCGTGTTTGACCGGATGCAAGGGGTTGCGTCGGTTGAGTCGGGATATATGGGCGGACCCATTGAAAATCCCACGTATCGGCAGGTGTGCAACGGAGACACTGGACACGTTGAAGTGGTGCGCGTGAATTTTGATCCCAGCCAGACAAGCTTGCACGAAGTGCTGGAAGTATTCTTCACCGTACACGATCCCACCACGCTCAACCGCCAGGGCAACGATGTGGGCACGCAGTATCGGTCGGCCATTTTTTATGCGTCGGAAGAGCAGTATCGCGAAGCGAAAAAAGTGATTGAAGAGATCAACGCAGCGCACATATGGCCAGCGCCGATCGTTACGTCACTGGAGCCGGCCAGCAAGTTTTATATTGCGGAAGATTATCACCAGGAATATTTCACCAACAATGGCAACCAACCTTATTGCCAGTTCGTGGTCGCGCCCAAGGTCAAAAAGTTTCAGGAGAAGTTTGCGAAGAAGCTGAAAGCCAAAGCTGTTTAAATTCCCTGGCAAGATGCCGAATACAATTTACATTGGGCAGGGCCGAAAGCTCCGCCCAATTCTTTTTATGGGATATGCTTGAAGCGTGCGTGATTCCCTGCCCATCGCCGACCGCAAGCTGATACAGATTGTGGATGCAGCTCTGGCTGAGACCGCGCGCAAGAGCGGTGAATGGCTCGTCTGCCATAAAGGCTGCACGCAATGCTGCTATGGGCCGTTTTCCATCAGCCAGCTTGACGCTGCAAGACTGCGCAAGGGCTTAAGCGAACTTGAAGCCAGTCATCCGCAGCGCGCGGCACAGGTCCGCAAGCGTGCGAAGCAAACAGTAAAGAGACTCGCAGCAAACTTTCCCGGCAATGCCAAAACCGGCATCTTGAATGAAGACGAAGATGCTGAAGAGCGATTCGCAGAGTTCGCCAATGACGAGCCGTGTCCGGCGCTTGATCCTGCAACAGGTGGATGTGATCTGTATTCAGCGCGTCCCATGACGTGCCGAGTGTTTGGCCCGCCAGTACGTTCAGGGCCGGAAAACGGATTGGCCGTATGCGAACTTTGTTATCACGGCGCAACCGATGAGCAAATTGCCGCCTGTGAGATGGCGCCCGATCCGGATGATCTGGAAGAAAAATTGATTCGCAAGATAGAGAAGACCGGCAAGCGTGGCAACACGATTGTGGCGTATTGCTTAGTGGATTGATTTTCACTTATTTTTCACTGCTGCCTTTTTTTCGCAATCGTCTTTTTCAGCTGTCTTAGCAATTTTAAAAATCAAAACAAATATCTTCGCCCTCTCACATCCAAGCAGAGCTGGGGACCGTAATACACGCGGAGGTAACACCCCAAATGCTTTCCAAAGTACGCCATGTTATGGCAATCGCTACATTCTCACTGCTCTCATTGTTCCTGGTTGCCGCGGCTTCGGCACAGATCAAGGTCAACCAGACTGACGGTTTCGGCAAAGAACAGCTTCTCACTTTCACATACGGGCAGAACTTCTCCTGTATTCATCAGCCTTTTGACGATCTCGACAATAACGGCAAGGTTGCTGCCGTTGATCCAGCCGAATTCCAGCGCCCCATCTGCACAGTTGGCCATCAACCCACTATTGGCCCAACCGGCGCTCCCATTGACCACGTAGAAACACTGTTCGTCATCACGCCATTTTTTGAAACCAATGCGAACGAACCTGCATTTACTCCTGAGCTGGGTGCGGCCCTGAAATCGCTGTTCGGCTTTGTTCCGGATTCATTCAAGATTCATCCCGGTGTTGACGTGCAATGCCCTGAGCCTGGCCTTCCGTTGACCGACCAAAAAGCCGCGCCCGGAACATGCACCATGCACACTTCTTTGATTGATCTTGGCCCGCTACTCAGCGAGTTGAAGCTTGTTCCTCCGGGAACGGCGGTGGTAACGCCGACCATCAACCACAGCCACATCATCGATCAGCAATTGCACACCGGCCCAATCTGGTGGCAGGTTGTGTCCGTGCTGATTGCTGATCCCAATGAATGGCCGACTGCCGACGGCAAGCACGGCATAACGTCACTCAAGAAGCTGCGCGATGCCCAGGCACTGGGCAAAGCCAGCGCAGACGTGCCAACAAACTTCTTTCTGTTCTTTGGCTCAGACGTAAAAGGGCACGGCGGACACTAGAAATTTTTCTGCCATGATTCGAGGCACGGGAGTGAGTGAAATCATTCCCGTGTTTTTTATTTTGAGCAGCAGAGTGTGCGACGGGACAAGAATTTTTGCGACGCGCAGTTCAGCACGCGAGCTTACGCGATAGCTGATAATTTTTTCGCTAGTGACGCGATCAGAGAAGCCAGTTCTTCTAAAACATCTTCCGGCAAGCCAAGGTTGGCGGCGCGCATTGCGGCCACAGGGTCTTTTGAAAATAATTCCGCATTCACGGCGGAGCTGCGGATCCAGGCATTTAACTTAGCTTCACAACCTGCCAACTCCAACAGGAGCCGATCAGTGCCGGTTTGAGCGTGAGTACAAATATCTTCCATCACAGCAAGCTTAACCCGTAACTTAAGAACTGCAGCATAAAGCTTGCAAAATTTTCTCTTATAATCCCATTTCGGAATTAGATTAAACAAATATATGCTGCGGGCATGTATGTGAAGACCAGCCTTTTCCCAAATCGTTTAGGTCAAGCGCCTGCCGAGACAGGCATGTCAGAGATCACGCCTTCAGGAATATGGTATCGCTGGGAGCGTGGCAATTTGCCGAGCAGCCCCAGGGTAAAGAAGCCACCGGCAACAACAAGGAAAGTAATCAGACGCACGCGTCCCAGAGAGGTAACCGACAGATCAAAATATTTGCCCAGCCGCCACATGGCCCATCCGGCAAGTTGTGTGGGCACCACGACCCAGACGGCCACATAGAACCAACCTTTTTCGGCGCCTTCATTGCGCGTGGAGCGGCCGGCGCGTGGCGTTAAATTGAAGACTGTCGCCAGCACAACAAGCCCGGCCAATGGGTAATAAAGTTTGGTGAAGAGATCGTTGATGATCCAGCGGCCGGTAAAAAAATTAATAGCCAGGCCAATCAGGTTGATGGCGAAGGGCACCAGCAAGTCAATCCACGCAGCGGTATAACAGACTACGCGATACCAAAGATTCGGCTTGGGCTCGCCATAATGCGTGATGTAAGGCCGCGGCTCGCCACCGGGAAGGCGTCCGGCAAATCCGCGCCATGCGCAAACA
>DASXZE010000101.1:0-10937 GCA_036502105.1 Candidatus Angelobacter sp.
AAGGCGCTGGAAAAGACCTTGCAGCATCGCCCGGACTTGCTGGAGCGGCAGCCGCTGAGCAAGGAAGACAAAAAGTTTTTGGCCGAAATCAGCAGGAACGAGATTGGCAAAAAGAAGATTGGCCGCGAATGAACGCGAAAAATCACGAATCAGAAGCAGGTTTTTAATTCGCGTATATTAGCGAATTTCGTGGCTGAAAAAGTTTTGAAATTTCGGACGCTAGAACGTCCTTGAATTAAAGAGGAAAAGAAAATGTCACAGCATCCCATCATGGAAAAACTGGCTGCCAAGCTGCAGCGCAACGATATACCTGCCGTAAAGCCGGGCGATAGCGTCCGCGTGCAGGTAAGAATTAAAGAAGGCGAAAAAGAACGCGTGCAGGCTTTTGAAGGTACCGTTATCTCCATGCGCAGCGGCCCGCAGGGCAGCTTTACCGTCCGCAAGATCAGCTTTGGCCAGGGAGTAGAGCGTATTTTCCCCTTCAATTCCAAGGTCCTGGACAAGGTGGAAGTCACGCGCTCCAACCAGGTTCGTCGTGCGAAACTGTTCTATCTGCGCGGCTTGAAAGGCAAGGCAGCCCGCCTGCGTGAAGTTGACCATCGCGCGGAAGCTGCAAAAGCCGCGGCCAAGGCTACCGCAACCAAAGAAGCTTAATTCGGTAGCAGCACGATTCTCTCGCGAGTTGCGGAAGGAGATTCCGCAGCTTTGCTTTGGGTAAATAGCCGCAAATTCTCTTGGGGCATTTTTTGAAGTATTTTCGGGGCGCAGAAATTTCTGCGTCCTGTTTTCATTTGCGTGTAGTTTGGTTTCGAGTTGCGCTATGCTGGGAGCAGCCTGAAAGAAGACGAACGCCTCCAGGCAATTCCTGATCCTGATTTATGTCTGCCGCGCCAAAACCCGCCCCTAAAAAACGCAAGAAGCACGCGATCCCCATTAACCCATCCACGGGCGTGGCGTTTTCTGCGGGCACCATGAAGATGCGTTTGCTCAAGCGGCTGAAGTGCACGCAGAAATTTGAAAAGCTGGCATGGGCTGCTGGCGCAAAGCTGGTGGCCGGCGTGGACGAAGTTGGCCGCGGATGCCTGTTCGGGCCAGTAGTGGCAGCAGCGGTAATTCTTGAGCCGGGTTATCGGATCAAAGGCCTGCGCGATTCCAAGCTGATTGATCAAGCCACACGCGAAAAGCTGGCCGAGCGGATCAAACAACATTCAATCGCCTATGCGGTTGCCACCGTGGACGTGGCGCGCATTGATCAGCTCAATATTTACTGGGCCTCACTGCTGGCCATGCGTGAAGCCATTGCGCAGCTTGCGCCTGCGCCGGACCATCTACTGGTGGACGCGGTGCGCGTGAACTGGGAGTGTCCGCAGACCAATATTATTCATGGCGACGCGCTTTCGGCTTCGATAGCGGCGGCTTCCATTATCGCGAAAGTCCATCGCGATGAGATGATGCGACGCTGGGACCCGATCTTTCCGCAATACGATCTTGCTTCCAACAAAGGTTATCGTTCACCCAAGCATCTGGCTGCTTTGAATGAGCATGGGCCTACGCCGCTGCATCGGCTGTCATTCGCGCCGGTATGGATGTGCCATGAGCCACAGCAGCAGGAAGAGTTTTTGTTTGGGGAGGAACAGTAATTAGTACTTAGTATTTGGTAATTGGCTTTTAGCTCGTGGTCTTTGGCTTCATCGATCTTAAACTTTATGAAATCTCAGAATTACCGTCCAATGTTGCTTTTTGGGTTAGCGGCGCTCCTACCACCAATCGCAGTAGTTCTCCCATACAACAGCAGTTCCGTCTAAGCAAATCCGATTTTTCTTTTAACGGGAGCGTGGTTGGCAATGGCAATTCTGTACTCTATTCGTCATCGGAATGCCCGTGCATTACGTATATGGGTCTTCTTGCCGATAGCTTGTGGTCCGGCATTGTTCATACTGATCCTTGTATATGGATTAAAAAGGCACGGCATTTGAAATACCTGACCATCTGATCCCAAAAGCCAAAAGCCAAAAGCCAAAAGCCAAAAGCCAAAAGCCAAAAGCCAAAAGCCAAAAGCCAACCCACCTCTCCCTGCATATTTCCTCCTTTCTCGCGTTCTATCCCTGAATCCAGAGATTCTGGAAGTTGCACCGTAACCTTTCATCTCTGCCGGCGGTTTAGCTCTATAGAAGCAATAGAAAGACGTGGTCCCAGGGGGACAAAGTTGAACGCTGTTGCCAATTTTGCGCACTTATCCAGTTTGAACGATGCCAGCCTGAAGGATGAACGGCTGCTGATTGAGGCAGCCCAGAATGATCCGAGCCGGTTTGCTGAGCTTTATGAAAATAACTTCCATCGCGTGTATGCGTTTGTGGCCCGGCGCGTGAATGATCGCGATGAAGCGCAGGACATCACGGCGGAAGTTTTTCATCAGGCGCTCAGAAATCTTGGCCGCTTCCAGTGGCGCGGCGTGCCATTTGCCGCATGGCTCTTGCGGATTGCCGCGAATGCACTGGCTGACCGGTGGCAGCGCGCGTCGCGTGGGGTGGAAGTGCAGGCAGAAGATTCGCTGGAAGAGCGAGCTGAATCGGACGTAGGCGATACAGCAGAAGTTGAGCGACGCGCCATTCTCTTCCAGTTAGTGGACAGGCTGCCAGAAGACCAGCGGCTGGTGATAGTCCGGCGATTTGTGGAGCAGAAGAGCGTGCGGGAAATTGCGCAGGAGTTAGGGCGGTCTGACGGGGCGGTAAAGCAGCTGCAGTTCCGCGCGCTGGAAACCCTGCGGGGACAAGTGAGGAAATCCCAATGAGTGACTCAATGAATCATCTTTCCGTTTACGACGAACTCGATCTGGCCATTGAGCAGATGCTGGCCTTGCTTGAAGCATCGCTCGTTCAGTGTGAAGAGAATGTTGCCGAGTTGGCGGAGCTTGCAGCAGACCTGCGCTATCTGCCGCGCGAAAAGTTCAAAACGCGGTTGCGGCTGGAGCTTGAGTGGGAAGCTGCGGGGCGGACTGTTTCAGCCGCGGCATCGCAAGGAGCGAGCCGCGCAGCACAGCCAGCCAGCAGCCAGATTTTACCCAGCCTGTTCGGTAAAACGTGGGCCGGATATCCAGCGCGCCGCATGAACTTTGCGCTGTCCGTAGCGTTGCATGGAGTGATGGCATTTTTGATGAGCGCGGGATTTTTTATGGTGAAGAGCTACGTTCCTCATATGGATCCAAGCCCGCACGTTATTGTGCGGCTTGAGCCGTATGCAGTACCAGTTGGAACCCATCCAAGTAACGGCGGCGGCAGCGGCGGAGCGGAGGATAAGACTCCGGCGAGCCGAGGCGTTGCGCCGCGGGCAGCGCGTGAGCAGCTTACACCACCTATCGTACTGCCCAACAATATGCAGCCAAAGCTGGTGGCAGAAGCCACGGTGATTGCGCCTCCTGACCTGAATTTTCCCAGGACGCGCGAGTTGGGTGATCCTCTGTCTGATCTAGCCAAAGCTTCCAATGGCGCAGGCGTGAGCGGCGGCATCGGCGGAAATTACGGAACTGGCGTGGGAGGTGAGGGCGGCCCTGGCCGCGGCCCCGGTTCTGGGGGTGGTTGCTGCGGCGATCTATACAGTATTGGCAATGGCGTGAGCATGCCGCGGGCAATCTATGCCCCGGAGCCGGAATTCTCTGAGGAAGCGCGTAAGAAAAAATATCAGGGCGAAGTGACTTTACTGGCGACGATTGGCGCGGATGGTATTCCAAGAAATTTGACCGTGGTCCGCTCCCTGGGCATGGGACTGGACGAGAAAGCGCTGGAGGGCGTAAGCACCTGGCGCTTTGAGCCCGCAAAAAAAGGCGGGCATCCGGTTGCGGTCCAGATGAATATTATCGTGAACTTCAATCTATTTTAGGAAGTTGAAAGCCGACGAATGTTCGCTCCGAGAGCGGCGGGCAGCAAAGATCCTTCCAGTCCGCCGAGCTTGCGAATGGGCCGCAGAATTTAAAACTGAGCAGCGCTGAACTATTGAGCCAAACCATTTTATTTTCAGGCCCAACTTGTTTTCAGCAGCGCCGACCAGCTTGAACTCTGCGGTTTTTCTTTCTGCACCGCGAGTTGTGCAACTGCCGAGTTGCTGTTTTTTATTTGTTCTCTGCTGCCGCTCGATTCGGGGCTCCGTTGCGTTGACCCTGCCGGATGCGGCATTTAAACTGAAGCTGGCGCCTTGCCGTGCGCAAGAATCGCAGCCGGAGCGGAGTTCACACATGAGTACAACTGCCGACGTGACGACATCACCCAGAATTGAATCGATCACGGAACTGAAGCGTATGGCCAATCGCCTGCGCATTGAAATTATAAAGATGATTGGCACGGCGGGCAGCGGGCATCCGGGAGGATCGCTCTCTGAGGTGGAGTTGCTGACTGCGCTCTATTTCCGAGTGATGCGCCACAATCCAAAAGATCCGCGCTGGGCGGACCGCGACCGCTTTATTCTTTCCAAAGGGCATGGCTGTCCTACGCTGTATGCTGTGATGGCTGAAGCGGGATACATTGACCGCTCTGTGCTGGGCACACTGCGCAAAATGGGATCGCCGTTGCAGGGGCATCCGGACATGCGTTTTTTCCCCGCGATTGAAGCTAATACGGGCTCGCTGGGACAGGGACTTTCCATTGGCTGCGGCATGGCGCTGGCGGCGAAGATCGACAAAAAAGACTGGCACACGTTTGTGCTGATTGGCGATGGTGAAGTGCAGGAAGGCCAGAACTGGGAAGCCGCGATGTTTGCGCCTTATCACAAGGTGCAGGGGCTGACGCTGATTATTGACTACAACCATATTCAGCTGGATGGTTTTGTGAAAGACATTCTGGATGTGGCGCCGCTGGTGGAAAAATTTGAGGCCTTTGGCTGGCGCACGCTGGCGATTGACGGTCACGATTTCAATCAGGTGATCCCGGCGTTGGAAACCGCGCGCAACTCCAATGACGGCAAGCCGACCTGCATTGTGGCCACCACCATCAAAGGCAAAGGCGTGTCATTCATGGAAAACACTGCGGCATGGCACGGAGTTGCGCCGAATCCAGAGCAGGTGGCTGCGGCCGTAGCTGAATTGGAAGCTGCGGGGAAAAAGCTTTAGGGCCTACCGCAGATTTTCGCGGACGAACGCAGATCAGGAATTTGGCCGCGAATTAACGCGAAAGACGCGAATTAGTTTTGGTATTAAAGACTGATAAGTTATTTTTTCGCCACTGGATTAACGCAGAAGAGGCAGATCCAAAAAGTGCAGATCAGGAAGAAGTTGTTAGTTGTTAAAGGAGAAACGCTTTGAGCTCAACCACAATTCCCAATCCAACGAAATACGCACCTAAGATGGGCGTCGCCACGCGCGAGGCTTACGGGCAGGCCCTGGTTGAGCTGGGCAAGGCCAATCCGAATGTGATTGTGCTGGACGCCGATCTGGCCAAGTCAACTTTCAGCGCGAGCTTCCAAAAGGTATTTCCTGAGCGCTTCTTTACGGTGGGCATTGCCGAGGCCAACATGGTTTCTCTGGCGGCTGGACTGGCGCTGGCGGGCAAGCTGCCGTTTGCTTCTTCGTTCGCGGTGTTTATTTGCGACAAAGGTTTTGACCAGTTGCGCGTGGGTGCGGCGTATCCCAATGCAAACGCCAAGTATGTGGGCTCGCACGGCGGCATCTCGATTGGTGAAGACGGCCCCAGCCAGCAGTCAGTAGAAGATTATGCGCTCATGTGCGCGCTGCCAGGCTTTGTGGTGCTCAGCCCGTCGGACGAATTTTGCGCGCGTGCGCTGGTGCATCGCATGGCAGAGCATGTTGGTCCGGCTTACATGCGCACGGGGCGACCCAAGACGGCGATCATCTATGGTCCGGATGACAAGTTTGAAATTGGCAAAGCCAAGCAGCATGGCGACGGAAAAGATGCGGCAATCATTGCCTGCGGATTGGAAGTGAGCTATTCACTGGATGCGCAGGCGCAGCTTGCAGCGGAAGGCATCAACGTACGCGTGATTGATATGCACACAATCAAGCCGGCGGACGAAGCTGCCATTGCCAAAGTCGCGCAAGAGTGTGGCGCCATTGTTACCGCGGAAGAGCATCTGCTGGATGGCGGTCTGGGATCGCAGGTAGCGCGCGCGGTCGGCAAGTTGTATCCGGTGCCCATGGAGTTTGTGGGCATCCAGAATACTTACGCTGAGTCCGCCACGCCCGAGCAGTTGATGGAGAAGTATGGATTGACTGCGCCGTATATTGTGAAAGCAGTCAAGGCCGTGCTGAAGAGAAAAGCGCGCTAGTTGCGAACCGCACGAAATTGATTCTTGTTCCTATTGAGAGTGATCATTCAAAATGATTGATCACTCTTAGTAGTTTAGTAGCGTAGTTTGGGCGCTTCAACTACTTCGCTCATCCCTCATTGTCCGCTACCCATCCCAGATAAATTCCAAAATGGAACGGACATGTCCACAATCGCGTGAGAACGCCCGAATGCCTGACTACAGATCCGATTTTCCGTGGATATACTAATCCGAGTTTTCTAGATCTATTGCAAGAGGTGAGAAAGATGACAGAGCATAAACTAGAAGCAATCACGCTACCCTTCTCTGAAGGCGGAACTACGTTGCGCCTGGGAGAAGAAGCCACCACAGAAGCTGTCGGGGAAGAAGGTCCAACGGCCCCCTCCGCGGAAGACCCAGCATCATCGATCACATTTAACGAGAGCAAGCGCGGCGGACCTTTCGGCGCGTACTAGCTTTCTTGTTCTTCAATCAATCAAAATGACACTCTTATTGGCCGGCGGCCACCAGGACCCGAATCTCACCGTTCTGGCTGATGCAGCCCAAAGAATGAACGTTGAGATATTGGACCTGCGGCTGTCGGCCAATGAGAGTCCTGCATTTTGCTGGAGTCCGGGGGATGGCGGGCCACGATTTCATTATCCATCCGCGCAGCATCCATCCGCAGAGCCAGGCATCGCCGGCAAAACAGGTTTCAGCGAAACCATTGCCAGACAAATTAGAGCGACAGGTGCGTTTATTCGGCATGACGTTTTTGGCGGAATGCAAGACCCGCGGCCGGAGGTTTCAACGCGAGCCGCCGGGTGGTACCAGACTGTGATGGGATGGCTATTGTCTGAGCCGCGCATCCGCGTGTTTAATCGCAATATTTCCTCGATAGCAATGAACAAGCCCGCTTCGCTGGTATTGGCGCGCGAGGCTGGCCTGCGTATTCCGCAAACGTGGGTGACCAATGAAGTGAGCAAATTCAGCAGCGAGCAGTTGGAGCAAATGATCGCCAAGCCAGTGCTGGGCGGCGACTATTGTTATTCCCTGGCGGAAGCGCTGGCGAAGACAGATTTGCGCAACGGACTGGCGGCCACGCCGGCCATTGTGCAGAAAAAACTGATTGCGCCGGAAATACGCATTTATGTGATTGGCCGGTCGTCTTTTGCGTTTGAAGTACGCAGCCGTTCACTGGATTATCGCGTGAACCAGGATGCTGAACTGATCTTTCTGCCAGAAGTGCCGCAGGAAGTGGCCATGCTGCGGAAGCTAATGGCGCAGCTGGGCATGGATTTTGGCGCCGCCGATTTCAAGACCGATTCGGAAACCGGGCAGCTGGTTTTCCTGGAGTTGAATACGTCCCCCATGTTTGCGCGGTTCGATCAGATCAGCGGCGGGAAGGTCTGTGCCGCCATGGTCCGGGAATTGACTGCGGCATAGAGCACTGGATTTTTCCCAAAATGGGAATACTTACACTGCGAGGCGCTTAGTAAAGTATTGTGGTGCAAACTATTCCGGACTATAGATAAATGTTAGAAGCCTATTTATGAGATGGCTTCTAGTTATCCACAAAAAATATTCGTGGGTTACCAGACAATTACTTGCATAGCTGCTTTTCATCATTTATAAATTTCTTAACTACTCCCTTTTTAATCACTTTTCTTCCGGTGCGGAAAAGCTGCGTTTTTTACTGACGCGGCCAGGATTTGTATCGCCATTTTTCAGACTGCCAAGAAATCCCCATCGAGGAGAAGATCCATGAAGTTATCCAGACTGGCATTGGTGTTGGCCATTATTTGCGTGTTTAGTGGTTTTATACGAGCCCAAAGCGCCCCCAACTTTGAAAATGGCTGGAAGCCTTATGGCTCCTATGACGGCAGCCATCTGGATACCGTCAACCTGATGAACGGCAACCTGATGCTGCATGCGCCGCTGCTTCCAGGTATTCCGCAGCGTGGTTCTCTGGCGCTTGACTACACGGCTTATCTGAGCTCTAAGGATTGGCAGGTGGCCTGTATGCCGGAGGACACGACCTCGGGCGAAGGATGCTGGTGGACAAAGGGCGGTTCGGGAATCAGCATCGTTCGGCCCTTCGACCTGGCCATTCACCGTACAGTCACCAAGACTGGAAGTGGAACAGGCATAGTAAGCTTCTCGGCAGGAGATTACACGATCCTAACAGCCGACGGCGCGAGTCACGGACTGTATGGCATCCCTGGCACTGAGGACGCAAACGGAGAGGCTACCAAATACGGCTCAACAGACCTGACTGGTTATCATCTTGAATTGAGCGGGGCTGACATTAACGGCTTGCTCGATACCTTCATGTTAACCGATCGTCACGGAAACTTTTCCAGGGAACTTTTCCCGTCCTAACGGCAGCCTGTGAACATATACAAGGCAATCGCCTTCCTGCGCCTGGCCACTTCAGGCCTCTGGTTGACGATTCGCCACTCGGCGTCAGCACGTGCTCTGTAGTCGCTTTACCCAGTCTCGTAGTGGATAGCAATGGGAATCAAATTAGCCTGGAACCAGGAATTACAGGTAATCTAAACGGAGACGTAGACTATATTTACCCTTCGTCCGGCACAGACACATTGGGCCGGGTTACGCCGCCCGCGTCGGACAATACACTTGATCCTGGATCTTGTTCCAGTACACACACCATCACAGCAACTAGCGCCTTCAACTACAAGGCACCTGATGGCACAGCACACCAGATCAAATTATGTTCAGCAGAGATTCCGATTCAAACTGCCTTCAACGTAGTTTCCGGGTCGACGCCTGTCATAGAAGCTGTGACGGGTGGTTTGTTTGATCTTCATTTTTTCCCAATCGTGAGTATCGTCCTTGCCGATGGAAGTCATTGGACATTCGACTACGACAGTTATGGCGAGTTGGCTTATGTGGGACTGCCGACTGGGGGCTCCATTACTTACACCTGGACGACCATCAACTTTGTGAGTTGCACCGCGGGCACAAATCGAACGCCATTGAGCCGGGCCGTTGCAACCAGAACTCTGGATGACGGACAGGGACATACCTCCGTTTGGGACTTATCACTGGGGCACAGCCTCAGCCAGTGCAATTACCAACTCTGTTACCGATCCGGCAGGCAATGACGTGGTTCACACATTCGCTGCTCAGGGTGCGTCATGTCATCTTTTTGAAACAAGCACCACGGAATATCAAGGAGCCCAGGCTGCAAACCAGCTGTTGCGAAAAGTTGATACCCTTTCCATGGGTGCATTCGCCACTGACGTTACGACAACCCTATACCCAAGCCTCAAAGTCAAGAAGCTGCATAGAGATCCGGATCCTGGCCCTGGGGGTGGACTTCCAATTTTTGGCAATGTAATAAAGGACCTTGAATATGACTGGGGACAAGGCGCTACAGGCTCGCTCCTGCGCGAGACCGACACAACCTATAAGTGGGAGACGAATCCGGCTTATCTCACCGCGTATCTGCTGGATTTGCCAGCTACGGTCATCGTGAAAGACGGCAGCAGCAATCGCGTGGCTGAGACAGATTACGCTTATGACGAAGCCGCTTACCTGTCTCCTTCAGGCGTGACCACGCAGCACCTTGCGCCGCCGAATGGCGTCCGCGGCAACCAGAGCACGGTGAGCCACTGGCTCAATATCTCGAACAGCTTTATCTCCAGCCATACCAACTGGTATGACACGGGCGAGGTCTTTCAGAAATCCGACCCGCTCGGACACACCACTTCGCTCACTTATGATCCAGCGTATGTGGGCGGCTATGTGACGCAGACCTGCTCGCCACAAACCGGCTCCGTAACGCACTGCGTCAGTGGAACGTACGATTTCAATACCGGCGTGCTGAGCAGCCTGACGAATGAGAATGCCACAACACAAGCGGCGGGCAATACGCAGGGCGATTCCGCGCATACCAGCAATTACAGCTACGACTCCATATTTCGCATCACGTCGGCGCAAGCACCGCCTGATTCTGCCAATGGCGGGGCGCGCGCGCAGAACACTTTCACCTTCTCCGCACCCAATACTTTCCCTGTCAGCATGCAGCGGACAAAATCCATTACCAACGCGCTCAGTGATTCCGCCACCAGCTTTTTTGACGGCCTGGGCCGCAGCTACAAGAGCCAGCATGCCGTTCCGGGAAATACCGCCACCGTCGATACCACGTTTGACGCCGCCGGACATCCCGCCACGGTAAGCAATCCGTATTTCAGCACCGCAGATCCGACCTATGGCACAACCGCCAGCGTTTATGATGCGGTTGACCGTCCTTTTCAGGTCACCAAGCAGGACGGCAGCATCAGCTCTGTGAATTACAACGTAGCGGTTGCAAACCCTGGCGACTGCACGGATACGAAGGATGAAGCAGGCAAACAGCGCCGAACGTGCTCCGATGCGCTAGGGAGATTGGTGGAAGTGGATGAGCCGAATCCGGGCGCGGGCATAAGCACTGCGACAGGCAATGTCGTTATCAACGGGCACGAGCAGGCCAATCCGCAGCCCGTGATACATGGAACGGGCTGGGTGGTAATCGGCGGCGCGGAGACAAGCACGCAGGTCTGCCAGGATGCACCTCCTCCGCACAATACATGCCATACGGTTTGGGACCAGGGGGGAGTTACCATCACCGTCAATGGCTATAGCGAGAGTGTCGGCTATTCCCTGAATGTCAATACCACAGC
>DASXZE010000102.1:0-7635 GCA_036502105.1 Candidatus Angelobacter sp.
GCAGCTCCTGAACTTTGCCCGGAGCGCCTTGCTTGAGCTGAACAGAATTCTCAGCATGTGCTTTGGTTACCTGATTTGCAGCGCCAAATGAAAGTAATACTTTACCTGCCTTGCCTTGAGCCGGGGAATCGCCTTTATTGATAAATGTAACGCCGCCGGAAAGGACACCGGAACGCGCCAGGTTCGCGCCGGACATCTGCAACTCTCCTTCAGCAGCATTGATCTCAGTTGCCTTGGGGCCGGTGGTTACAGCATGCAGATTGCCAGAACCAGTAATACGCTCAATCGTGTTGTCATCGCGCATGTAGGCAGTGACTTTATCCGCGGAGAGTGTGCGCTGTGGCTCTTCCACCTTGGCTGACTGCAAAACAATCTTGCTGGGATTTTTAGTGATGACCGCGCTCTGTCCGGTGATGGTGGCTTTGCGCTGGCCGGTGCTGGTCATTCTGACGGCAGACTTCAGCGTAAGCATGCCGCCATGAGAATCGTAAGTGGCGCCTATGGCCGAGCCGTTGCCTTCCGGTACACGAAACTCGATGGCTGCCTTGGTCTGAGCGATTCCGGTATTTTCATTGAAGGTGAGCGCGCTGGTCTTTACATGAATCAGATTGCGGGTTTCGGCTGCAGCCGATTGGGCGGCGGCTGATTGATCAGTCGGCGGCGTGGCAGCGGAGTTGGCTTCCAGATCGATACGCACCTCGCCTTCAGCGGTCACGATCTTGGCCACCGGATCGTAAGAAAATTCCGAGCCGTAAATCTGGTCAGAGCGGTCCTGGTTGCGTCCGAAGACCGTGATGCTTACGTCATGCAGCTCGGCTTTGCCATTGCCCTTGTATTGGTCCACTTTGGCCGCGTGAATAGTGAAAAGCTGCTTGCCGCCTTCGGACTTGGAAAGATTGAAGTCTTTTGCTCTCTTGTCCACGTCCTTTGGAATATCGTTGGATATGCTGGGAATATCTGGTCCCGACTTTAAAATTCCACGCAGATAAAAACCAAAAGCGACCACCACCACCAGCACAGCGCCGGCGGCAAAAAACTTTCTCAGTCGTTTGGGGTCAAAGGCCATTCAGCTTAATGGTAAATGAGAGAAGACGAAGACACGAACGGACGAACTGTTGAAGCCGCGTTGGCTGGAAGTGAGGCCAGCTTGAAGTGGCGTTAGCTGGAAACGGCGACTGCGACGGGCGCGAGCTTTTTGAAATCTTCCAGGGTAAGTTCCAGCCCGCCGAAATCGGGATGGTGGTTGAACCCAACTTTGAAAGCGACATCCAGATTGTCGCCGATCTGTAGAGGATCGGCCTGGAGCCTTAGTGCCATGCGCCAGCCCATGGCTTCATAGTTGTAACTGGCCTTGCCGTCCGGACGACGCTGGTTCACGCGCAACTTGATGTGTTTCTCTTTGATAATCTTCGGCGGCATCAGCAGGTTCACCGCATGACTGGAAAATACGGGCTCGCGATTGCCATGGCCGAATGGCTCCAGCCGCTCCAGAGACTGAAATAATTCTGGAGTCACGGAGCCGAGCGGGATCTCGGCATCAATGCGGAGCTCTGGTAGAAAGTCTTCCGGTTTGAGACGGGCTTGAGCATATGCATTCAAGCGTTGCTTTAAGGTTGCGACGCCGTCGCTGGGCAGCGCAAAGCCGACGGCGTGTGCGTGTCCACCGAAGCGGGTAAACAGATCATGGCAGGATTCAAGTGCGTCTAATAGATGGAACGCTGAGATAGACCGGCCAGAACCGTGCGCTTCTTCACCGTCTTTGGCAATGACCAGCGCGGGACGGCCGGTTTTTTCTACTACGCGCGAGGCGACAATTCCAACCACGCCGCGATGCCAGCCATCGCCATCAAAAACCATGCAGAATTTGTCTGTAAGGTCGGGCTCGGCGGCGAGTTGATCGTCAATTGCGGCGACGATCCGCGCCTCTTCTGTCTGACGTTCAAGGTTGAGCTGGTTCAATTTTTCTGCAATCTCTTTGCAGCGGGCCGGGTCTTTGCAGGTGAAAAGTTCGATTACGTCGCGGGCGATGTCCATGCGTCCGGCGGCATTGATGCGGGGGCCGAGACGAAAACCGACATCGCCCGCAGCCAAAGCTCTCTCGCCGGTTAGGCCGGAAACTTCCATTAACGCTTTAAGTCCACCATTGACCGGATGCCGCAAACCTTCCAGCCCAAGACGCGCGATGGTGCGGTTTTCACCGACCAGCGGAACTGCGTCGGCAATGGTGGCAATGGCGACCATCTTGAGAAATGACGGGACCAACCTGGCTTGATCGGCTGGGTCTTTGAATTTGGCAAAGAGTGCCTGCGCGACTTTGAATGCGACGCCGGCGCCGCAGAGCTCTTTGCAGGGATAGTCGCATCCCTTCTGATTTGGATTGAGCACAGCCCAGGCGTTCGGCACGCCTTCATTGGCTTCTGGCAAGTGATGGTCGGTGACGATCAGATCTATGCCAACGCGCCGCGCAGTCTCCGCTGCCTGAAAAGCGCGGATACCTGTATCCACACTAATCACAACTTTTATGCCTGCCGCGGCCGAGCGCTCGATTACATCGTCTTTGATGCCGTAGCCTTCTTTGATCCGGTGCGGCACATGGAAGTCTGCCGTGCCGCCGCAGAGTTCAATGGCAGTTTTAAGAATGACGACTGCGGTGGTGCCGTCTACGTCATAATCGCCGTAAATCAGGATGCCTTCTTTGTTGGCGATGGCTGCGCTCAGGCGCTCAACGGCGGCCGTCATGCCGAGCATTAGATAAGGTGAGTGAAGTTGTTGAAGAGAAGGGGATAAAAAGTTTGCTGCATCGTCGGGAGCAACGTTGCGCAGAGCTAAAAGCCGGGCGAGAATGGGAGAGACTTTGGCTTCAATGCGAAGAGCTTCAACCTGTGCGGGATCGGGGGTGGCGAAGGTCCATTTCATTGATTTTGTCGCTTCGCTCCAAACCGCTCAGAGATCATCTACCTACCCATCACTATCAGCGCCTGATGCAGCGGGCTCGGCGCGTGGGCGGCCTCTCCCTTAATCCATCTCACTATGTCGCTGCGCTCCAAACCGCTTGTTGCGACCTGCCCTCAAGATCGTCTCTACCTGAAGCTAATCCCACCCTTTGCAAACGCGGCAAAGGATGGGGCACCCGCAGAGATGGGACTTCGGCAAACCTGGGTAACCCTCACACTACTCTGCTTTTACTCGTTGTCCTGATCCGTATCGTCAATCAGGATGCCGTCGTAATCGTCGGCTGCGCTTTCCAGGCGCTGGAAGGTTTCATACCACGGTGTGGCGACTTCATAGAGAAACATTACGCCCTGGCATGGAAAGCCTAGCTGCAGATAGCCCACTTTGCCAATAAAGCTGCGCAGCCATGCGGCTTCTTCCATATCGTCTTCATCCATGTACTCAATTTCCTGGAGACGATTGATCAGCAGGTCCACATCCTCTTTATCCAGAGCGACGTGGTTCATGGTGACAAAGCTTACGCTGGAGGCTTTGGCCAGTTCGACAAAATCCTTCCATCCATCGGGATGGTCTTCGTCGGTGGTCCATGGGACGTTGGCCACTTCCTCGCTCACGTACGCGCTGAAGCGGCGCAGGCCATGGCCTTCAATGAAGGCGATCATGTCATCTTTAATAATTGTGAGGTCTTGTTCCATGCAGGACTAAGAAACATCATATCGCGTTCGAGTGGGAAAAACTAAGGGAGCAATGGAGAGCCGCGGCTGCAAAGCCGAAAATCCAAATGCTGCCCACTCTTTGCGGAAATGGTGCCCGCAAGAGTGGGTTCAATGGAAGATCCCAGAAAAGTTGTAAAGAGAGGCGTACCGCCTGCCCACGGCAGACGGTACAAGAAAGATTAGTCGCGGTCAGGGCGGGAGTCGCGGTCTTTGCGAATCTTTTTCTTGGCCCGCTTGCGCGCCAAAGCCTGTTTCACACGACGCTTCTCACCTGGCTTCAGGTAATACGAATGCCGCTTTACTTCCTTGATAATGTCTTCTGTCTGAACCTTACGTTTAAACCGGCGCAGCGCGTTTTCCAGCGGCTCGCCTTCCTGTAGTCGGACTTCTGCCAAGCAACCCCTCCGTGCAGAGAAAATGGTGCCCCATGAAATTGGGTGCACCTTAGAGAATACAACAGACTGGGCGAAAATGCTGGCCCGTCAGCGCTTAAAAGCGTATTTTCCTGATTTTTTTCCCCGCCAGCTCCACATTTTGCGTTACTACCTGTTTTGAAAATTGATTTCCACACCTGGCTTAAGAAACACCCATTCTCTTGCCGGATATTTAACAAGTGCTTAATGGCGATTTAACAGAAGAAGCTTAGACATATACATGCGCGCGCTGAAAGGTTGCGCGACACCTTTCCTGGAGATGCTGCATGAGTTTAAAGTTTCCCCCACTCAGTGGATTTCGGGCCCACGTGAAACAGGGCCTGGCCATGCTCATGGTGCTGCAATTATTCGTAGGAGCGCCAATTTCTGCCCTGGCTGAAGACAATGGCCGCCAACCTGTCACGGACAATTCAACCGCTACGCCGATTAAGCACGTGATCGTGATCATTGGCGAGAACCGCAGCTTTGACCACGTTTTTGCTACTTACAAACCCAAGCACGGCCAGTCTATCTCCAACCTTCTTTCCAAAGGCATTATTGACGACAAAGGTCGTCCCGGACCGAATTTTGCTCTGGCTTCACAGGTGAGCGCGGTCAATACAGCGCAGTACTCCATTAATCCCACGGGCAAGCAGATTTTCAATCCTCTGCCGCCGATGATGACTGATGGCGCGCCCACCGTTGGCAGCGATACTCTGCCTCCACCGTTTGCCACGCTCACGGTGGCCAATCTGGCTGAGACTGATCTTTTCCCCGGCTTTACTCAGTTCCTGCTGACCGGCGCAACCGGTCTGCCCAGCAAAGCGATCGACACGCGTTTGACCAACGTCAATAATCTGCCGGCTGGGCCTTACCAGATCACGCCATCGGTTAAGTATGACGACTACACGGGCGATCCGGTCCACCGCTTTTACCAGATGTGGCAGCAGTATGATTGCGACGCACGCAACATCACGGCCAACAATCCCACGGGCTGCCAGCATGATCTCTTTCCATGGGTAGAAACCACCATCGGCACTGGCAACGGCTCCAAGCTGCAGCCGCCGAACTTTACTCAGCTCACCACCGGTGAAGGCGCCAACTCCATGGGCTTTTTCAACGTGCAGCGCGGCGACGTTCCTTATCTCACCAGCCTGGCTGACCGCTACACCATGAGCGACAACATGCACCAGTCAGTCATGGGAGGCACTATGGTGAATCACATCATGCTGGGATTTGGGGATATGCTCTGGTTCAGCGATGGCAAAGGCACGCCAACCGTGCCTCCGGCGTCGTTCGTTGAAAACCCCAACCCGCAGCCCGGAACCAATAACTTCTTTGACAATGACAATGGCGGCACCGGCAATTTCAGCAACTGCGCTGATCTGGGACAGCCGGGCGTTGCTCCGATCGTAAATTTCCTTGAGTCGCTACCCAAGCCGGTTGAACCAAACTGCGAACAGGGTCACTTCTACGCTCTTAACAACGTGAACCCTGGCTTCAACACCAATGGCACGCTGGCGACCGGAACCGTGGTTCCTCCAACTCAGGTTCGCCACATTGGCGATGTGCTCACCGCCGCCAATTTGTCCTTCAAATATTACGGCGGACATTTTGACCGCTCCGTGGCAGGCGCGCCCAATGCTTATTGCGCCATCTGCAATCCGTTCCAGTATGCAAGCGATGTAATGGCCAGCACTGCAACCCGCACCGCTCACGTGCAGGATGCAGCTGATCTACGCACGGACATCGCCAACAACACTCTGCCGGCATTCTCCATTGCCAAGCCAGATGGATTGGTCGACGGCCATCCGGCATCTTCCAAACCTGATCTGTTTGAAGGCTTTGTAAAAGAAATCATCAGCAGCGTGCAGGCAAATCCTGAAGTCTGGAAGAGCACCGCCATCTTTGTAACCTTCGACGAAGGCGGCGGCTACTATGACTCCGGCTACACACAGGTACTGGACTTCTTTGGCGACGGCACGCGCATTCCTCTGCTCATTGTTTCCCCATTCTCACGCGGTGGAAACCTGGACCACAGTTACGTTGACCATGTTTCCATTCTGAAGTTCGTTGAGCGCAACTGGAGACTGAAACCAATCACGGCCCGCAGCCGCGATAACTTTCCCAACCCGGTCACCGCAAAGGACAATCCGTATGTTCCCTTGAACAGCCCGGCTATTGGTGATCTGTTTGACGCGTTTGATTTCAGCCACGGTGATTTCAGCGTGGACAACGATAACTAGCAGTTGGCTGTCTGCACCACGTTTTTACCCGCCGGTCAGGCCCTTGGGCCTGGCTGGCTTTACTCGTTTAACGCAGGTCAGTCGCAAGGAGAAAAAATTGGGACTCAGCAGGCGGGAATTATTACGTTTAGGACTTTATTCTGGAGCGGCCTTCGCGACACAGAAACTTTATCCGCAACAGATAATTCATTCTTCCGCAAGTTTGGCGGCAAGCGCTGCGCATGCATCTGTTGCCGGGCCGCAAACAGCCACGGATGCAAAAGCTGATGCCAATCGCAAGCCGCTTACCCGCTATGTTGATCCGCTGACAATTCCGCCGGTGATTCACCCGGATCCTCACGGTAAGCCTGTTCCAATAGCGATGCGGCAGTTTCATCACAAGGCGCACCGTGATCTGCCTCCAACCAGCATGTGGGGTTATAACGGCATGTGGCCCGGACCAACGTTTGAAGTCCGCAAAGGCCAGCCGCTCACAGTGAAGTGGACGAACCAGCTTCCGGCAAAACATTTTCTTACCATCGACACAACGATTCACGGCTCTGAAGCCGATAAGCCCGAGGTGCGGACCATTACGCATCTGCATGGCGCGCAGGTTTTGCCGGATAGCGACGGCTATCCTGATTCGTGGATCACGCCTGACGGCAAGACCGGGCCGACCTACACTGCGCAGCCGCAGCATTACCCCAATGAACAGCCGGCGACCATGCTCTGGTACCACGACCACACACTGGGCATCACACGGCTCAATGTTTATGCGGGCCTGGCTGGCATGTATGTGATCCGCGACGAAGAAGAAGACCACCTGAATTTGCCCAGCGGCGCTTATGAAATTCCGCTGCTGATTCAAGACCGCACCTTTGGAACCGATGGCACACTGCTTTATCCGCCGGCGGTGAATGGGACGCATCCGGCGTGGGTGCAGGAATTTTTTGGCGAAAACGTTTGCGTGAACGGCAAGGTTGCGCCGTACCTGGAAGTGGAGCCGCGCAAATATCGTTTTCGCTTGGTCAACGGATCAAACGCCCGCTTCTACCATCTTTCACTTTTGCCCGCAGATAACACCGGCAATGTGACTGGCCGCGTGGGCGATGCGCCGCCGTTTTGCCAGATAGGCTCCGACGGTGGCTTAATGCCTGCGCCGCTGCGTCTGCACTTTCTGGTGGTTGCGCCGGGCGAACGCTTTGATCTGATCATTGATTTTTCTGAGCATCAAGGCAAGTCGCTGGCCATGGTGAATGACGCGCCCGCGCCATACGCGCGCGGTGGTGAAATCGTCGCGAAAGAAGTAATGCTTTTCAAAGTGACCAA
>DASXZE010000103.1:0-13443 GCA_036502105.1 Candidatus Angelobacter sp.
AAAATCAATTCTTCACAGAACTTATTGCAAAATTCATTCTGTGAAATTCATAGGCAACGATCTGCCGTTAAGCCAGCCGGGCTGCGTGGCATTGAATTCATAACCAGCGCAGCCAACTTGCCAAACAAAACGGTTCTTAGCTATTCCACAGTAACGGATTTGGCCAGGTTGCGCGGCTGGTCCACGTCGCATCCGCGGCGCACCGCAATGTGATAGGCCAGCAGTTGCAGCGGCACCACTTCCAGGATCGGCAGCAGCAGTTCCGGCGCATGCGGAACATAGAGCACGTGGTCCACTGATTCCTTGATTTCTTCATCGCCTTCAGTGGCAATGGCAATCACCTTGCCGGAGCGCGCTGTGACTTCCTTCACGTTCGACATGGTTTTTTCATAGCGCAATACTGAATTCGGGTCGTTCGGATCTTTCGTCGCGACCACCACAACAGGAAGGTTTTCATCAATCAGCGCATTGGGGCCGTGCTTCATTTCGCCTGCGGGATAGCCCTCGGCGTGTATGTACGAAATTTCCTTCAGCTTCAGTGCGCCTTCCAGCGCGATGGGGTAATGAATGCCGCGGCCGAGGAAGAGAAAATCCTGCACGCGGTAATACTGCCTGGCCAGCTCTTCACATTCTTTATCGTTGTTGAGCAGAGATTCCAGTTTGTGTGGAATCTTCAGCAACTCGTCGATATAGCGTTTAGCATCTTCCGTTGACGTGGCGCTACGCAGTTCGCCCAGATACAGCGCCAGCAGGAACATGGCGGTCAATTGTGCGGTAAACGCCTTGGTGGACGCCACGCCAATCTCCGGTCCGGCGTGTGTGTAAACAGTGCCAGAAGATTCGCGCGCAATCATTGCTCCCACCACATTGCAGATGGCCAGCGTCTTTGAGCCTTTGGCTTTGGCTTCGCGTTGCGCGGCAATGGTGTCTGCGGTCTCGCCAGACTGCGTAATCAGCAGCGTGATTTCTTTGCTGGAAGTAATGGGATCGCGATAGCGAAATTCGCTGGCGTAATCCACTTCCACGGGAATGCGGGCCAGCCGCTCAATCATGAATTTGCCGGCCAGAGCAGCGTGCCAGCTGGTGCCGCAGGCGGCAATATTGATTTTTGTTACGTTGCGCAATTCGTCTTCAGTGATCTGCATCTCTTCCAGAAAAACTTTTCCTGAATCCAATGAGACGCGGCCCAGCGTGGTGTCCCGCACGGCGCGCGGCTGCTCATAAATTTCCTTGAGCATGAAATGCTTGAAGCCGCCTTTTTCCGCCATGATCGGGTCCCAGGTCACGTGCTGTATTTCGCGCGCTACCGGCTTGCCGTCAAAGTCTGTGAGCTGCACGCCCGCGGGAGTCAGGATGGCCATGTCACCGTCATGCAGAAAATAGATGTCGCGGGTGTGGCTCAGCAGAGCGGTGACATCAGAGGCCACAAAGTATTCCTGGTCGCCCATGCCGATAACTACAGGCGGGCCGTTGCGCGCGGCAATCAGCTTGTTGGGCTCGTCTTCTGAGAGCACGCCCAGCGCAAATACGCCGGTCAGTTGTTTCACGGTCTTGCGGACAGCATCTTCCAACGTGATTTTGTGTCCGTTGGATTGGGCCAGAGTTTTTTCAATCAGGTGCGCGATGACTTCTGTATCGGTCTCGGTAGAAAATTTGTGGCCTTCTTCAATCAGCTTCTTCTTGAGCGACAGATAATTTTCAACAATGCCGTTATGCACTACCACGATCTTGCCAGCGCAGTCGCGATGCGGATGCGCGTTCTCTTCCGTCGGACGGCCATGCGTGGCCCAGCGCGTATGGCCAATGCCATAGCTGCCTTCCATCGGTTTCAGCCGGATGACTTCTTCCAGATTGCGCAGCTTGCCTTCAGCACGGCGCAACTGCAGCGCGCCATTCGCACTGGCTCCATTCGCACTGCTTTCATTAGCACAGCCAGCCACGGCGATGCCGGCCGAGTCGTATCCGCGATATTCGAGCTTGCGCAGCCCCTCAATAATCACGGGGACAACGCTCTTCTTGCCTACATATCCAACAATTCCGCACATAATAGAAAAATCCTGTTCCGTCGAACCTTCCAACTGGAGAACTTTATAAATCTGAATAGTTTTTCCCGGTTTGTCATCCTGAGCGGCGCCGTGCGACGTAAGGAGCGCGGTAAAGTCGAAGGACCTCGAAAATTCCCATCACTCCCATGCCGCTCCAGGGAGTTCGACCCAAAATCTGCTTTTATCTGTTTCCCATCAAATTAGAGCAAGCCAACAGCCATTTCCATGGCTATTGGACTCCAATTTGCCCGCTGAAGACTCTGATTATTCTAACTCTCGGCGAGCCAGAACCCTTGTTACCTCAGTGTGTTCGGGCTGATGTGCAAAGATTTGCGCGTGGAAGGAAAAGCTTCGTCCGATGGGTCCATGCTCCCAGCCGGCTTACTCTTCCAGCCGGTAGGCAAACTCTTCAATCACCGGATTGGTGAGCACTTCTTTGGCGATGCGCTCCACCTCGGCCTTGGCGGCGGTTTTGTCCAGGCCGGCGTCCAGAGCCAGTTCAAAGAACTTGCCCTGGCGGACAGCGCCGATACCTTTGTATCCCATTTTGGTGAGCGCGCCGTGAATGGTCTTGCCCTGAGGATCAAGGACGGTGGTCTTGAGCATGACTGTGACGAATGCCTTCATGGTATACTGCAATTATAAGCTGAGGCGGGTTGTGGGCGTGAGTGGATGGAAGCCGAAAAAAAAGAGAACCCACCATGGAGGCACCGAGACACGGAGGAAAAACTGGGTAGGGCCAGCCCTTACAAGCATGCCGCACCCAGCAAAAACTGCCACATGGTATTTGCTGATTCAAAATTCCTGCCAGCATGTTGATTACGCAGGTAGTTTTCTTGGTGACTCTGGAGCGGGAGGAAGAATTCTTCTGATTCGCGGCAATAAGAGCACAATGTGCGATACCGGACAGTATTTCCTTGCGGTTTTTGGGTAACATTTGTGTTTAAAGATTGAGCATAAAGACTGTGATATAGCCAGCGGCACCCTGGCCCCAACGCGATAATGCTCATTGCTTCACGGGAACGAAAATAAAATGTCCACGCAAAATGGTAATACCGGGGAAGTGAATCCATCGTTGAGTCCTCGCCGTGTGTCGGATTTCGTGAGCGGCGCTTCTCTTACCAAGGCCACGAATATTGAAGACGTTTGGATTACCAGCCAGTTGTATGGCCGTCTGCCGCGTGAGGCAAATATCTCTGAAGACCTGGCTTCGTTGAGAAATATCGCGGCCATGGTTCACACCACGCCCGTTGAAATTCTTACCGCGTTGATGCAGCAGGCTCTCATCTTGTGTCCCGCGGATACCGCCGGGTTGAGCGTATTACACGCGGAAGATGACCGGCAGTTCTTTCACTGGGACGCCATGGCAGGTGTTTTGCAGGATAAAGTCGGCGGCACCACGCCCAGGAAATTCAGCCCCTGCGGTTTTACCATGGACCAGAATGACACCCAATTAGTCCATAAGCCAGGGCGCTACTATCACTATTTTCTGGATGTTGATCCGCAGATTATGGAGGCACTGATTGTTCCTGTGCTGGTGGATCGCGAATGCATTGGAACTATCTGGATTGCCGCGCATGATCCCAAGACACACTTCACGCTCACCGATGTCCGCATTATGGGCAGCCTGGCCAGCTTCACCGGCGCCGCTATCAGCCTGATGAATAAAAAGCAGAAGCGCACCCAGGGCGTTCACTCATAAAGAATTCAGGCAGGCAAACACTCCTGTTGCAACCGTTTGCGCTGATAATCGCTGATTTCTCTTCGCATTTTAGGCCTGAAATTATAGCGGAGCAGATCCCTCACACTCGCACAATCATTAAGATAATAATGAAACAGCATATTGGCTCGGTTCGGGACAGCGTATCGTGGAGGAAGAGACCTTCGGACATAATCCTGATCTGCGTTATACAAAAAACGTAAGCCGGCAGGCCAGCAAAGTGGGAATTTTTAAAGCCCACCGCGTGCAGGTTTTGTGTTGTCAAGATGTACTACTTCGCACTTTATTACTGCTATAAAACTTGCTAGGATGTGGTTGCGCGGAGATGCGTAAGCTCTTTGAAAACTTAGCAATTGGCAATTAGCAGTCAGCAATTGGCAAAACCAAAGTCAAAAGCGGCAGAAAAATGGCTTCGACAAGGCTGTCATAAGGCTGTTGAATTGCGGTTTGACGTTTGTTTGCAACAAAACGTCTGCCCCCGGGTGGGGGGTGGATTATTTTTGCGACCCTCTGCCTGACATTTGCAAAACCGATTCGGGATTGCGGTTGGCAAATAGCGAAAGTGACCCCGGAAAATAAAGGAATATGGGCTTTGACCGCGCGGTCACCGCCCGGTCGAAATAGGGTTTGAGTTGTGTTTGCAACAAAACGTATATGCCGGGTGGGGCGTCTGGCTGAAGGACACAGGCTGAGGGGCGCAAGAATCGCCGACATCGCCGTGATCGCGCGTCATCGGGTGATCGGGCAAAGCAACTCTCAGCACAAACCTGGATGATTTGGTAATTGGTAAATTGAGAAACGAAAGATTACAGCCAACAATTTGTGAAACCAACAATTTGTGAAACCACAAATTTGCGAAACCACAAATTTGAAACCAAGAGCTCAACCACAAAGGACACGAAGAACCATGAAGGAGAGCCATGTGCGAGGGCTGCGGTGCATTTGCCTTGTTTCTGCCGTTGGATGGGCTGGATCGCTAGAGATACAAGATCAGCGCAGATGCTAGCTCTGGCCGGTTTCCATTGTGCCGTCAGTTTTATCGCCGGCCTTGCACACAACGCGATGAGCCAGTTCCACCAGGTTCAGGTTCAATGCCAGCCGGCTGGCGCCGATGAACTTGAAACAAACCAGGCAGTAAGTTTCTACCAGCACATGATTATGCTGGCTGCGGACATGCCAGAAACGTGGCGGGTCTTGCTGCATTAGTGAACCATCCCCGTTTTTCTATAGGGATTGAGGGCTTTGCTTACGTCAATAAGAAATTCCGGCGCGGTGCTGCAGGCCGGCGGGCAGTCGGCTGGAATGGAGTATACCGGCGTGGACGTAAGGCAGAGATGTCGCAGGTGCGGCTTGGCGATTAGAACCGCTTCAAGCAACGCTTCACGCTGGTCCAGGGGAACGGTATGGCAGATGAGAAGAAGATCGAATGGTTCGGCTTTGAGCCGTCGCAAAGCTTCTCCCCAGGAGCGGGTCTCTACGACTTGATAGCCGGCATAGTGCAATACCATGGAGCGTACGGGCATTAAAACATCGTCGTAACCAAGAGAAAGTATTCGGGGCCTGAGCATAAATCAATTTCCTGAAAGTGTGCAAAAGTGTACACCCAGCGTAGTCCGGAGGAAAACCTTCGTCGGTCTTGTGTCGAACACAAGATTAAGATGATGAAAATCTTAATTTGAGTAAGGCTCGGTTTTATTGGTAACGTGCTTGCCGGCAAGCAGCAGCTTGCGTTTTTTGAAAGAAGGTTCAGGTTTCTTGAGGCCCAGGGCAATGTCAGCCAGTTCCAGATATTTTCCGCTGCTGGGTGCGCCCCCAGGACGGTTCTCCCATGCGCGCTCTCCGGCTGGCCCTTTCAGGCTGTAACGCGGAGCGATCCACAGGCCGTCTTCCGCGCCGTCTGTCCTGCCGGCTTTTTTGGCAGCAGCTTTGCTTTTATTGGCTTTGCCGTTGGCCGGCTTTTTTGGCTTGCTTGCCATTAGGAGATGTTAGCTGTTAATGAAATCCACTGTCCGTCTGGTATCAGACAGAGTGCCTGGACGGGTAATTCTGGACGGGGCAATTTAGGATTCCAAGAACCATGGATTCAGGGTCAAAGATTGTTCGCCAAGTGTTTTCGATTGCAAGAAGGCTGGCTTATTCGGCGTTGTGCGGCACCAATACATTGAAAACCGTTCCATGATGGCCCGGTGAATCGCCGCGGCGGACCTTCATCCGGCCTTTGTGTTTCTGGACAATCTCCAGACTGACCCAAAGTCCCAGGCCTGTAACCGATGGGGCTGGAATAGAATTTATATTCACAAGCAGTTAAAGTTCAGAGGCTCCGTTCGAAGGTCCAAAAAAGATCAGGGGGTTCCAGGGCATGGCCAGATTTTACGACGATGTGCCGATCCAGTGGAAAGAAGGCGAAGAGACTTATGGTCGCGCGCTGGGCAATCACGTGGCGTGGATGTGCAAGTGTGACCACCTGATGCTGGGTCCGCATGAAGAACTTTACTTTGTCCCGGCATGCCCTACCTGCGGCCGGAAATTTAGAATTCTCAAAGGCAAAAAGCCGCGTTACGTAAAACGGGTGATTGAGCGGGTGGAGCGGCCGGTGAAGCGGACCTAACTTCTGTGGCGTTCATGCAGCACAGGTCAAACAAGCGCCTTCCGTTTGTGCTACCATTTTGCGCATGAAGGGAAATCCAAAAGTTCTGCACGAATTGAATGAGGCTCTTCGCGAAGAGTTGACGGCCATCAACCAGTATTTCCTGCACGCAGAAATGTGTGAAAACTGGGGATACGACCGGCTTGCCGGCTACATCAAGAAGCAGTCCATCGGTGAGATGAAGCACGCGGAAGTTCTCATCGAACGAATCTTATTCCTGGATGGCACGCCTTCCATGCAGCCGCTGGAGTTAAAAGTTGGCTCCAACGTAAGGGACATGATTGAAAGCGATCTCGCGCTGGAAATTGCGGCCGTCAAGCAGTACAACGCCGCCGTACAGATTGCCACGGAACAGAAAGACAATGGCACGCGCGATCTGCTGGTTGTGCTTTTGAAAGACGAAGAAGACCACGTGGATTGGCTGGAAGCCCAGATGCACCAGATCAAAGAGCTGGGCTATGAGCGCTATCTTACCCAGCAGATGGGCGATGTTGAAGGCGAGAAATAAACTCCTGCCTTCGCAGCCTTGGTTTTTGTTTGAAAATATCTGTGACAAAAAATTTTTTGTGCATAAAAACATCAGGCCCAGCTATAAGCTAGGCCTGACGCTTTTACAACTATATTTTACCGCTATTGCACAGTGAGATTAATGGTGCTGGTGGCTAGAGCGCCGCCACTGGCGCTGGCCGTTACCACTACGGCAGAAGCTCCGGCTGGCGTTCCGGTGACCGTTGGAGTTGGAGTCGGCGTGGCTGATGTCTTACTGCCGCCGCCGCAACCGGCGAGCACCAGCAAAGCCATCCCGGCAAACGCCGTGGCCAACCGCATTTTGGGGTTGCGTTTTCTCATCAGCGCAAATGCCATTCCCGTGAGGCCCAGCAGCACAAAGAATATCTGCGGCGGCACTCCAGGCACTTGCGGAGCAAATGCCGCAGAGCGCGCTGAAGTGGCAATCGTCAGCGTAACCGGCGTTGCGCCAGTTGCCGTCACAGAACTCGGACTGAAGCTGCAAGTTGCTGCCGCAGGCAAACCGGTGCAGGCAAAAGTAACCGCACCAAAACCGCCTGCGTAATTGATGTTTAAGACAGAAGTTCCGCTGGCGCCAGCAGCCAGTGTGAGGCTGGGCGTCTGCGCCGCCATTTGTATGGCTGCAGTTATCTGCGTGGGATCTGTAGCCGTATCGTTTGAGGTATCTGTTTCTCCGCCACCGGAAACCGTGGCCGTGTTGGTTACGGTAGCGGCTGCGTTGGCGGCAACGTTTACTGTCAAAGTAATCGGATCATAAGTGAGCGTGGGATCAAGATTGTCGCCGCGCATGCACTGCAAAGGTGACAAGGTGCAAAACCAGTTTGGCCCGCCGTCAATTGCCGTGGCCGTGAGGCCCGCAGGCAAAGTGTCTGTGACTGTAACCAGCTCGGTGGTGGTGGAGTCGCCAGAGTTCGTGACCGCAAGCGTGTAAGTTGCGCCGGTCTCGGGGCTGGTAAAACTGCCGGTATGCGTGCTGGTAATGGTGAGGTCAGGAGTCACCACATCCACAGAGGCCGTAGCTGTTCCGCCGGTTCCGCCTTCATTTGATGTTACTGGGTCCGTGGTATTCACCTGTGTGCCCACGGTCTGCGCCAGCACGTCGATGGAGAAAGTGCAGCTATCGTTGGCCAGAACCGTAGCGCCTACCAGATTAATATTGGTGACGCTCGTGGTAATAATGCCTGGATCGCAAGATCCCGTCATGCTGTCTGGATTGGCGATGATCAATCCACTCGGCAGATTGTCATTGAAATTCACGCCGGTCAGGTCAACCGCTGGGTTTGGGTTGGAGATGGTAAAGGTGAGAGTCACGCTCTCATTCAATCCCACCGTGGCTGCGCTGAAAGATTTAACAATGGTGGGCGGCGACTGCGCCACGCCCGCCGCGGTACACAGCAAAAGTAAAATAGTGGCCGCAAAAGCTTTGCGGCAAATAGAAAATTTCGTGTCATTCATATCAATGGCTGGCATGCTTACCGTACTCACTTCCGCAAAGAATTGTTTTGGCTGGTGTAATCGACGCTGGCGTAATCGACGCTGGTGTAGTCAGAAGGCACCTGGAACATGGCAGCCAGAGGCTCTGCAGTGCCGATGTTCACCAGCTTCGTTGTGCTCACACCTTGTGTGGGATCTTCAGTCTTTGACTGCAACTCAATTTGCAGCTCGGATGAAAACCATGATTCCACCACAATATTTCTGGCCCGCGCGCTCCCAGGAGCATTGGCTGCCGCCGGCACAGTGCGTTTGGTTCCCGTAACAGCGAAGCCTTGCAGCGTTGAAGCGCCAAGATCTTTCGCGGCCACCAGCGCAGGTTTGGGGCTCGCCATTGCGCTGCGAGCAGCCATCACATTCTTCAACTTTGCCTGAGCGGCCTGCGTAGAGTTGGCAGGAAAGGGAAACAGCGTGGCTGTTTTGGTTTGCGGATTAAGCCGGACATTGAGGCGTGCTACCGGATCGACAATCGTTACATAGTGCAGCGACTGCGAACTGCCGACTATGCTTTTGAGTTCAGTCTCAGTGCGCGTGCGCCCTGCGGAGTCGCGGAACATCTTGCCATTGGTTTCAACCGGCACCTGCGTGCCGTCAGGCAAAGTTTGCGTGGACTGTTTTACAATATCAGCCGAAAACGGCGCGTTGGGAATCGAGCGCAAATTGATTCCGCTGGAAAGTGTGCTGACTGTGGAGATTTGTTGCGTTGCCGCAGTCTGGCTAAAGGAAATTGCGCTGCAAAGGAATAAGCAAAATACTACTGCAATAGAAGAGACTTTCATTCGTTCTCCCGGAGAATGTGCGCAAGTGTAGCAGAGCTGCATCTCCGGAACATCAGTGAAATCGCTAATATTTACTGATTACATTCATGGTCCTCAATCTAAGCGCGGCAAAAATTTCCAGCCTTGGTATTCTCTAATAAAATTGCTGAAAAGTTTTTCGCAGAAAAGAAAAAGCCCTCGCCAATGAACGAGGGCTTTTAAGTTGATGAGAAATTTTTTATGCGCGGCCCACACCCAGATATTCAAAGCCCAGCGCTTTCATGCGCGGCCCATCCAGCAGGTTCTTGGTGTCCACAACCACAGGGTTGCGAATGATCCGGCGAATGCGATCGAAATCCAGTGTGCGGAATTCCGGCCAGCCGGTTCCCAGCACCAGCGCGTCTGCGCCTTCAGCCACAGAGTAAGCTGAGTCGCAGTAGCGCACGTTGCCGGTCAATTCCTGCTGCGCATCCGGCATTGCGATAGGATCATAAGCTTTCACATGCGCGCCGCTTTCCATCAGGCTGCGGGCCAGCCGGATTGAGCCGGAACTTACAACAGAGTTGGTGTTCGGCTTGAAAGCCAGACCAAGCAAACCAACTTGCTTGCCTTCAACCGTGCCCATGGCGCCGGAAATTTTCTTCATAATGCGGGCGCAGAATTCGTGGTTCACTTCGCGTGCCGCTGTCAGGATCTTCAATGACACGCCGGAGCCGGCGGCCAGGTTGGCCAGCGAGTCCATGTCAGATTCAGTAAAGCTTCCGCCCAGCGATCCGGGTTGCAGAGAGCGCGGCGCAATGCGCTTGTCTAGGCCGAGAGCCAATGACAGATCAACAGCGTCGGCATTAATGTGTTCACACAAGCTTGAGAGTTCATTGATGAAAGAAACTTTGGTGGCCAGGAAAGCTGTTGAAGCTTCGCGTACTAACTCGGCTGTCTGATGGCTGGTAACAATCACGGGAACGCCACGCATCACCAGCGGACGGTACAAAGCCTTCAGGGCAGTTACGGCAGCGCTTGAGGCCGTGCCCAAAACGATGCGGTCTGGCCAGTTGAAATCTTCTACCGCGCAACCTTCAGACAGGAATAGCGGATGGGACACAACCGTTATATTCCGTCCGGACGCTTTCAACCGTTCTTCAATCCGGGTTGCTGTGCCCACTGGTACAGGGGTCACCAGGACCAGAATCTGGCCGTGATCACAATAATTGGCAAGTTCCATGGAGATTTCTTCCATGTCACGATTGGCATCTTCCGCCAGATAGATAATCTCCGCGCGCTGTACCATGGACTGCAAATGCGTGGAATACATCAGCCGGCCGGAGCGGACGCCGCGGCGGACAATGTCACTTAAGTTCTTTTCGTGGAAGGGCAAAATGCCGCTGGCCAACAACGTGGTATTGACTGAATCACTGCCGTAGGCCGTAACGGGAACTCCGAAATCAGCCAGACACGCAGCCACCACCGTACCCAGATAACCGCAACCATAGACACCGATCTGCATAAACTCTCCTGGAGGACTAGGACAATCGGCGACTCGGGGGATTTGAGGGTACGCCAGCCTGTTCTTTTATTATTTGTTGACCTGATCACTCGGGCTTGGCAGTGATTAGAAGCTTTTACTTAGTACATCCGCAAGATGGATTTAGGACATGTACCAAGCACAAAGTGTATGCACGTTTGAGAGTAGCTGCTTTGCTATTTCTGCCGAAGGGCCCCTGTTTATGCGGGTTTGGCGAGGTTTTATGCCCTGAAAGCTGTGCAGATGTTGTCATTCTTGCTACTTGCCTAATCGAGCTTGATCTCCACCTTATTCCCGTCTGGATCGCGCACCCAAATGGAGAGTCCTTTGCCTTTGGACCCGTTATTTACCTCGGCTTGCGTGGGATCAAGCCCCTTGCGCTTGAGTGTGGCGATGACATCGTAAATGCTTGAGCCCGTGGCAGATAGGCAGAAGTGCTCTTCACTCAAATTGGCCGCCGGAGCAGGATTTGTAGGCGAAGCTTCGAACAAATCGATCAGCGACTCCCCAGCCCGCAGAGTAACCACGTTATAACCAGCTTTGGCTTTGCCTTCCTGCTCCAAGGTCAGCCCCAGCTCCAGATAAAAGCTCTTCATGGATGCAAGCTTCTTGGTCACCAGCGCAATGTGGTCAATGCCTTTGTAAGTAAACACATTTCATTCTGTCGCTTTGCTCCAAACCGCTCAAGCTCTTTCTTGTCCAAGAACCTCTTTGCGCACCTGTTGCAGGCGGCTAAGCGCACGACCGGCTTCGCCCGCGATCAGTCACGGGTTTTCTGTGACCCTCTTTTCTCCGTGTCTTTGTGCCTAAGTGGTAAGTTCGTTCTTATCCGCGTTCATCCGCGCAAATCCGCGGTAAGTTCTGGTCTTCCGATCACTCGATCACGCGCGATCACCCGATTCTTATCAGTGTCATCCGTGTAAATCAGTGGTAAGTTTTTGGTTTTCTCCGCGTCTCCGCGGTGAAAATTCCTATTTCGCCTGTCCCAAAATTTTCTGTATCAGCTGCGGATCATCCGGCAACAAATCTGCTTTCGGCAGCCGGGGCGTTAGGTCCACCCAGTTGTGGTCCATGGCAAAAACTTTTTTGAAGAGTGGCAGGCTGTCATCCACGCGACCCATGTTCGCCAGCGCCACGGCGTGCCAGTAAATCATCTCGGCGCTATCAGGAACCAGCTGCTCGGCAGCGCCATATTCACGCAGTGCTCCCGGATTGTCATGCAGCTCTACGGCTTTATCGCCGGCATTCATGTGGTTGTAAGCGCGTTGCAGCGTCACCAGACGGCGCAATTCTTTGAGCGGTTCAGGGCTATCGTCCACGCGGAGATTGAAAATGTAATCCTGCCACGGCTTGCCCGTGCCTTTTGCGGGAACAATGATGATGGCCGCTGACTGTCTTCCCCGCACGTCACCGCCCACAGCCTGCGCCGCATCCAGCGCAGCCAGTATGCGGTCAGCCATGTCGCCCTTGGTCGATTCATACGCCTTGGACATGGCGGGCCATATCTTGTCATTAGCAGCAGCACATTTAAAATAAGGGCACGACGCAGCATGAAGGGTCTCCTGAACTTATGCGAATGACGATTTGTGCGAACGAAGGATTGTAATCCAGAGCTCTCCATTTCCTGCAAGGCACTTTTTTATTTTTGGCTATTTTGAAAGAAGGGAAAATTTTCATGAACCCTGTTCAGGTAGTTTTGAAGTTTGAGGAACAAATCAACGCGCACAACGCCGAAGCCATCTGCTCGCTGATGGCCGTCGACGGTGAGTTCGTTGATGCGCTAGGCAATCGTGTTCAAGGCACAGCCAAATTGCGGACAGCGTGGGAAGGCTACTTCAAAATGGTGCCTGACTATTCCATATCACACGCAGAAATTTTTGCCGACGGAAATACTGTGGCCATCTTCGGTTCAGCGCAGGGAACATTTGTGAATCCAAAAGATGGCGGTCCACCGAACAAGGAAAACTTCTGGAAGACGCCCGCCGCATGGTGCGCCGAGATCAAAGATGGCAAAATCGCTGTATGGCAGGTCTATGCCGACAATGAGCCCATTCGCGCCATCATGCGCAAGTGATACCGGCTTACTGCGAAAAAAACTTCACGTTAATGAATGCTTCGCGCTGTAGACGGGTGTCCTGGCCTTGCCCATACGATGACTGTTTCACCAGCGCCAGCGCCGTCTGGCTGAATGTTTCGTCTGAACTCTCCACTAGCTCCGCATCCAGCACTCTGCCATTTTTATCGAGAATGGCATGGACAATCACCGGCTGAATCACTGAAGCCCCGGAAGGGACTGAGATATTCTGCGGAAACCGCATGGTGCCGGAAAGAATCGGCCCGGAATTGCTCCGCATCTCTGTGGTGGGCGTCAGCAGATTTGTGTTGTTCGGGTCAGCATCGGCGATGCTGCCCAGGTGCGCCTCCAGTACGGTTTTGCCGCCTTCCACAATTGAAATCTTGCTGGCCAGCGTCCGCCCATGGAAATGGATTGCATTCCTGTAATCGTAGAGCACGTAAATGCCGGGCGCATCGGATAGCATCTTAAGCAGCCCCGTCTTGGTATCGATGCAAAACTCGCGTTCCACCCACCGGCGTCCTGGAGTTGCGGTGGCGTCAGACATGCCGCCCGATGTCAGAATGCACGTGACCTCGGAGCCTTTCCATTGAGCGGTGGCAGTGCGGATCAGAGCATGTGCCTGATTAAAATTGATCGGCCAAAAAATGGCGTCGCG
>DASXZE010000104.1:0-11740 GCA_036502105.1 Candidatus Angelobacter sp.
AGATGGTGACGCGCTTTACGAATGGGCCATCCGCCAGCCTTATCCAGAGAACGTCGCCGCTTTGGAAAAGCATCTTGCCGAATATCACAATGACCCAGATGAAGAACGGCATGAACGCGAATACAAAGACTTTGTAAAAGCCCTTGCCGGACGCAACGTCTGGGTGCTTGCACGCGCGGTAGAGCGCACAGTCATCAATATGGAATTGCTGACGGTTGGCTCCAGTCTGGCGCGTCGCGGCTATGGCCTGCGGGTAAAGTTGAACGACCGTGCCACCGTCACGCTGCTGCTGGATACCGGCGCTTCCGGTGTGATTATCACGCGCAAACTGGCGGAGAAAATTGGGGCCGGCAAACTTTCAGAACAGGGAATTGAAGGCGTGGGCAAAGCTGGACCGGCTAACGGCTATAAAGCCTGGGTGGATAAAATCACGATCGGCGATCTTGAATTCCATGATTGCTATGTTCACGCTACTCCCCGGGAAATTGCTGAAGTGGATGGCACGATCGGCGTCGACGTTTTTGACAAATATCTGATCACACTGGATTTTTCCGGACACAAACTCCGGCTCGAGCCACTGCCTTCAGCTCCTGAGTCAGATAGTCACGCGCAGACAGAAGCTTTTACGCAGGCCTTCAATCTTGGCCATCTCCTGCTATTGCCGACTGAAATCGGTAAGAAATCTGCGGGTCTTTTTCTGATTGATAGCGGCGCGAATATCAACACTATTTCCAACGAGCAAGCCAAGGTTATTCCTGAGATGCGGCTGCACAATATGCCAATATCCGGCGCCAGTGGAACAGTGAATAGCGCCTTCATTGCTGACAATGCCACTCTGCGTTTTGCCCGGGTGCACCCCAGCGGCGAACACATCAGCAGCGTTGATTTGCATTCCGTCAGCAAGAGCCTGGGCATTGAAGTGTCCGGACAAATCGGCTTCAGCGCCATGGAAAGTATGAAAGTAACCATCGACTATCGTGATGGCCTGGTGCAGTTCGCAGAGAAGTGACAATGGCCGATCACAAGGGATACTGTGGCCTGCAAGGGTTGCCAGGCCGAAAGCTCAGGGCCGGCATTGCCGCTGAAAAATGAATAATTCCCAACATTTGCCGCAATCCAGGGCTGACTAACCTGCTTACGCCAAAAAATACTGTGGTCGTTGGGCATCTTTTCAGGCGTATCATGAAACCAAGAACTAGGCTGTATTCTCGGGATTAAGGCCTTTACGTATTGCTCCAATTGTTGCTTCTTGAAGGAGTCATTCATGCGAGCGATCCTCTTCGTTGACGATCATGAAGTATTGGCAAGATTAAGCTGTGAGATTTTAGAGATGCAGGGATACCGCGCCGTTAGCGCTTATAACGGAAGCGAAGCCCTGAAGAAATTTGACGAAGAAGATTTTGACATTCTTGTGACTGACTTCCGCATGGATGGTATGAACGGCGTGGAACTCGCCCGCCGCGTCCATGAAAAAAATCCTGATGTGCCGGTAATCATCGTCACCGGCTACGGTCCCATTGACGGCGGTAAAGATGTGGCCGCCTGCCTGCAAAAAGAAGACCTCTTCCCCGCGTTGCTGGAAAAAATCAAGGCGTTCCTGGGCGAAAGAGAGCCGCGCCCACAAGCCGTAAAAACCGCTTAAGCTAACCACTGCTAACCACAAAGGACACGAAGGATCACAAAGGGGTGATCGGGTGTCCTTGTTTTTATTGGTATCTACTGCTGCGTTTCAGCAGGATCTCTCAGCTGAATAAATTAATCCTCCTGTTTTTCCTTTGTGTTCCTTCGTGTCCTTTGTGGTAAAAGTTTTTTGTTAGACTCAACCCGTGCGCCGTCTCATTATTAATGCAGATGATTTTGGCCTGACTCCGGGTGTGAACCGGGCGATTGTTCAAGGCAATAGCTCCGGCGTGGTCACTTCAGCCACGCTCATGGCAAATGCCAAAGCTACCGCTACGGCCACAGATCTGGCCAAAGCGCAACCCAGTCTCAAGACCGGCTGCCATGTTGTGCTGATTGATGGCGATCCGCTCACTTCGAATCTGCCATCGTTCACGAATGGTTCTGCTCGCTTCCGCAGCAGCTTGAAACAGTTTGCTGTAGCGGCAGTCCGCAAGAAGATGGCGGCTGAAGAAATTCAGCGTGAGGCAGAAGCCCAGATCCGTAAACTGCAAGCGAGCGGTGTTACGCTGACTCACGTTGATAGCCACAAGCACACGCACATGTTTCCTCAGGTTTTGCGGCCGGTGCTGCGCGCCGCGAAGGCCTGTGGCGTTCGCGCTGTAAGAAATCCGTTTGAGCCGCTGCGAAGCTGGCCCTCGGGTATGGTGCTGGGCACCCCGGGCTTGTGGGTCCGCTCAGCCGCTGTGATGGCCTTCCAGATATTTGCCGCAGAATTTCATCGCGCCGTAAAAGAAGAAGGCATGGTCTCCACCGACGGCACAGTCGGTATCGCTGCTACCGGCATGCTGGACCAGCACATACTCTTGAAGATTCTTGAGGCTTTGCCGGAAGGCAGGTGGGAGTTGGTGTGCCATCCGGGATACTCTGACGCTGACTTGCAGGCAGCCGGAACGCGGCTCACACAATCGCGAGAAGTTGAGCTGGCCGCGCTTACTTCTGCGGAGACGCGTGAAGCAATTGACCGGCGCAAGATTGAGCTCATCTCTTACGCCGATCTATAGGGGGGTGCTTACGGCTGTGTGATTGGCGGCTGAGGCTGCACTTCCGGCACGCCACCCAAAGCTTTGTAGATGGTAATCACCCCTACATAAACATCGCTCTCAGCCTGCGCAACGCTGTCTTCAGCTTGCAGCTGTGTGCGCTCCGCATCCAGCAGGGTCAGGAAATCGATCACGCCTTCACGATAGCGCAATCTGGCAATGTCAGCAGCGCGCTTGCTCTCGCGTGCCTGATCGTTGAGCTTTACCAGCCGGCCCTGCTGTGCGCGATAGTTCGCCAGCGAGTCCTCTGTTTCTTCCAGCGCGCGCAGCACGGTTTCTTCATAGAAAGCTACCGCTTCGTCAGCGGATGCTTTCGATCCCCGCACCTGCGCACGGGCCCGCCCCAGATCAAATGCGGACCATGTAATGCCCGGCCCGCCTGACAAAGCAGTTGAGGCTGGCGTAAAGAAGAGGCTGCCGCGCCCCGCTAGAAAGCCGATGAAGCCTGAAACGCTGACTTTCGGAAATAAACCTGCTATTGCGACTCCCTGCAATTCAGTCGCAGCCGCCAGCCTGCGTTCAGCTGCGCGAACATCAGGGCGACGCTGTAACAATTCTGACGGATCGCCAATCGGAATGGCCCTATCAATCGCCGGATAGGTGCGCGGTGAGAGGTCAGCTTTCAAATCTCCAGGACGCACACCAGTGAGCACAGACACGCGAAACGTTGCGCGCGATACTTCATACTGAAAAGAAGGAATTGTTGCTTCAATGGCGGCAACGCGTGCCGCGGCGCTGGCCACGTCCTGCTCTTCACCCACGCCGGCATCCCGGCGCAACTTTGTGAGCCGCAGTGTTTCACGCTGGTTGACCAGGCTTTTCTCGGCGACGTCCAGGCGCCATTGCGCGCCGCGCAGCTCAAAATAATTTACAGCCAGTTCAGCAACCGTGCTTACCTGGATGTCATGCAGATCAGCCACAAATGCCTGGGTCTGCGCGCTGCTGGCCGCGACGCCATGGCGCACCTGGCCAAATACGTCGAGCTCCCAGAAAGCGTCAAAGCCGGAATGAAATGTGTTGATAACCACTCGCTGGTCCACAAAGCCGGGCACCTGCTCTTTGCTGTATGTGTAAGAAGCGTCCACGGGTACCGTGGGATAGCGATCCAGCTTGCGCTCGTCATAGATGGCGCGCGACTCAGCCAGCCGTACGCGTGCGATGCGAATATCATTGTTCGCCGCCAGCGTCTGCGCGACCAGTGAATCCAGAACCGGATCATCGAATTGCTTCCACCACTGCACATTGAAAGGCGCTGTGCTTACCAGCGCAGAATCAGCGGAGTGATACTTGACCATGGCCGGCTGTGGCGCTTTATAGTGCGGCCCCACGGCGCATCCGGTAACAAGCAGAAGCAGAGACGCACTGGCGATTGATTTTGCAAATTGAGTTGGCACGTTCCTACCTCCGCTTAAGCTGCTGATGCGCTTAAGCTGCTGATGAAAGCTCTGTGGGCGCTAAAGCTTTCTTATGCTGGCGCACTTCAACAAGTTTCTGGATCACCACATAAAAGACCGGCGTCAATACCAGTCCAAAGACAGTCACGCCCAGCATGCCGAAGAAAACGGCAATGCCAATGGCCTGGCGCATCTCTGATCCTGCGCCGCTTGAAAGCACCAGTGGAATTACGCCCATGGTGAAAGCCAGTGACGTCATGAGAATTGGCCGCAAACGCAGCCGGCATGCTTCCAGCACGGCGTCTATCGCGCCAATGCCTTCCAGTTGTCGCTCCCGCGCAAACTCCACAATAAGAATTGCGTTTTTACAGGCCAGTCCCACAAGCACGATCAAACTGATTTGCGTGAATACGTTGTTGTCACCATGCGTAATCCATACGCCGGCGATGGCGGAGAACAGCGTCATGGGGACAATCAGGATCACCACCAGCGGCAGTGTCCAGCTTTCATACTGAGCAGCCAGAACCAGATACACCAGGAACACAGAGAGCGGAAAAATGTAAACCATGGTGTTGCCGGCAAGAATTTTCTGATAGGTGAGTTCTGTCCACTCAAACTTCATGCCGTTGGGCAGCTGATCGGTCAAGAGTGATGCCATCGCTGCTTCGCCCTGGCCAGAACTGTAGCCCGGCGCCGGGGCCCCATTGATTTCAGCGGCAGGGAAGCCGTTGTAATGCATCACACGGTCCGGCCCAAAAGTGGGCTGCACTTTTACCACTGATCCAAGCGGAATCATCTCACCCGTAGCGTTTCTGGTTTTCAGATGAACAATGTCTTCAGGATGCAATCTGTATGGCGACTCAGCCTGCACGTTGACTTGATACGTTCGTCCGAAACGGTTGAAATCGTTCACGTAGAGCGAGCCCAGATAAACCTGCATGGTGTCAGAAATATCATCGAGCGCGATGCCATAAGTTTTGGCCTTCTCGCGGTCCACGTGCGAATCAACCTGCGGCACATTGATGTCAAAGCTGGAGAACAGCCTCGCCAATGCACGCGTTTGATAGCCCTTGCCCAGAGCAGCCGTGGTTTCGTGATACAGCGCTTCCAGGCCAGAGCCGCTGCGGTCTTCAACATAAAGCTTGAACCCGGCAACTGTTCCCAACCCTTGTACTGGTGGTGGCGGGAAGATGGCGATGAAGGCTTCTTGAATCGCACCGAATTGTTGGTTCAGACTGCCGGCAATACTGTTGGCTGAGAGATCTGCCGACTTGCGTTCTTCAAAAGGCTTGAGCGTAACAAAGACGATGCCCGAGTTTGGACTGTTGGTAAAGCCGTTGATGGAGAGTCCGGGAAATTCAACCGCGCTCTGCACGCCGGCATGTTTCAGGGCAATGTCAGACATCTTGCGGACGACATCTTCTGTGCGGTCGAGCGTTGAGCCGTTGGGCAGCTGCGCTAGTGCCACCAGATATTGTTTGTCCTGCGTAGGCACAAAGCCCACTGGGACGCGGGAGAATCCAACTCCGGTTACGACCACCAGCAGCGCATAGACAGCCAGGGCAATCACACTGGCACGCAGCGCGCGCTTCACAAATTTTCCATAGCCGCCGGAGGCCCAGGCAAAGAAGCGGTTAAATGGTTTGAAGAACCAGCTGAAGGCAAAGTCAATAGCGCGGGTGAGCCGGTCTTTCTTGGCATCTCGCGGCTGTAGAAGTAGAGCCGCCAGCGCTGGGCTGAGCGTGAGCGAGTTGAAAGCTGAGATCAGCGTTGAGATGGCAATCGTCAGCGCAAACTGTTTGTAGAATTCTCCAGAGAGACCCTTGATGAAAGCCGTGGGAATAAAGACGGCGGAAAGCACCAGCGCAATGGCGATGATAGGGCCGCTCACTTCTTCCATGGCTTTTTCAGTCGCCTCAAGCGGTGGCAAGCCTTCTTCAATATGACGCTCTACGTTTTCAACCACCACAATGGCGTCATCCACCACAATTCCTATGGCCAGCACCAGTCCGAATAACGAAAGCGTGTTGAGTGAGAAGCCCAGCGCTAGCATGATGGAAAATGTTCCCACCAGCGAAACGGGAAGAGCCAGCAGCGGAATGAGTGATGCTCTCCATGTTTGCAGGAAGACGAGTACCACCAGCGCCACCAGCAGCAGCGCTTCTATAAACGTGTGGCCAACAGCCTCAATCGACTGGCGCACGAAAACCGTGGGATCGTAAACAAAGCTGTATTCCACTCCCTGTGGGAAGGTTTTCTTCAGGCGCGCCATGGTGTCGCGCACGTCCTGCGATGTTTGCAGCGCGTTTGAGCCGGGCCGCTGCGAGATTGGCATAGCGACTGCGGACTTATTGTCGAGCAGACTGCGCAGCGCGTAGCTGCTGGAGCCGAGTTCAACGCGAGCAATATCGCGGACACGCGTAATCTGGCCGTTGGGTCCGGCCCGCACAATAATGTTGCGGAACTCTTCTTCAGAGGTGAGCCGGCCTTGCGTGTTCACCAGAAGCTGAAATGCCGTGCTGCCAGTATTGGTGGGCGGAGCGCCCAAAACGCCGGCCGCGACCTGAACGTTTTGCTCGCGGATGGCTTTTACCACATCACTGGCGGTCAGGTTGTGCGCGTCCAGTTGATTGGGATTCAGCCAGATGCGCATACTGAAATCGCCAGCGCCAAAGATCTGGACATTGCCTACGCCAGGGATGCGGTTGAGCTCGTCTTTTACCTGCAGCACCGCAAGATTGGCGAGATACAGCGTGTTGTAGCGGCTGTCCGGCGAAGTGAGGTGGACGACCATCAACAGGTCAGGCGAAGTTTTGTCCGTGGTCACGCCGAGCCGTTGCACTTCCTGTGGCAAACGCGGCAGCGCCTGCGATACGCGGTTTTGTACCTGCACCTGCGCTTTATCCAGATCGGTGCCCAGGCCAAATGTGACCGTGAGGGTCATCACGCCATCGGCCGTGGCCTGTGAAAACATATACAACATGCCTTCCACGCCGTTGATCTGCTGCTCCAGCGGCGAGGCAACGGTATCGGCAATCACTGTTGGGTTTGCGCCGGGATACACCGTGCGGACAACGACAGTGGGTGGCACAACTTCAGGATATTCACTCAGAGGCAGACGCAGATAAGCCAGCGCGCCGATTACAAAAATGATGATCGAGATTACGGCGGCAAAAATCGGCCGCTTAATAAAAAAGTTTGAAATCTTCATTCCAGCCTCGTCTTATTATTGTTGAGTGACGGGAAACCGATTTTCGGTTTCGGCTTTTATTGCGGCTTGAGCATGGACGTTGTAGTAGTGCCAGCTTTCCCGGGATCGCTCTTCATGCCCACGCGCACTGGCGTGACGACCACTCCGGGTCGAACACGCTGCAGACCGTTTACCACGATCACATCGCCGTCATGCAGGCCTTCACGAACCACCCGCAAGCCATCATTGATCGGCCCCAATTGCACTGCGCGATATTCCAGAGTGTTGTCTTTGCCGAGTGTCAGCACATATTTTTGATTGAGGTCGGTGGCAATGGCTTCGTCCTTGGCCAGACATCCGTGATATGTGCCGTTGCTCTGCAATTTGACGCGGGCAAAAAGCCCCGGTGTGAGCGCCATATCCTTATTAGTAAAAGTTGCGCGGACGCGATAGTTCCAGTGGTAGCGCTGACCTGGTTGTCAACAAAATCAAGCCGGCCAGTGTGTGGCCAGCCTTCTTCATTGGCCAGCCCTAAAGCCACTTCACTGTTGAGATTGTGCGAGCTTGCGCCGTGAGACTTTGCAGCAGCCTGCGAGTATTTGAGGAAGGTCTGCTCGTCGGCGTCAAAGTAAGCGTAGATCGGCGCGAGTGAAACCACGGTGGTGAGGGGCTTCAACTGGGCTGTTCCACCGCCAACCAGATTGCCTGCGGTAATTTCCGCGCGGCCAACACGTCCTGTAATGGGAGCGGTGATGCGCGTAAATTCAAGATTCAGGTCTGCGCCCTTGAGCGCTGCTTCGGTTGAGGCTATGTGCGCTTCAGCCTGGTTGCGGGCGGCTGCGCGGCGGTCATATTCTTCCGCTGACATGCCGTTGTTGTTATGCAGGCGCTCGGCGCGGGCGAAATCGCTTTGCGCACGAGCCAGCTCGGCCTTGGCTTCCGCCAGATCGCCTTTCAACCGGTCAACTTCCGCCTGGAAAGGACGCGGATCAAGCTGGAACAGCAACGATCCCTGCTGCACGATTGCGCCTTCAGTAAAATTTACGCTCTCAAGATAGCCAGAGACACGCGGACGAACTTCCACGTTATGGACAGCTTCCAGGCGACCGGTAAATTCGTCACTCTCGCCAAACTGGCGGCAGGCCACTTCCGCAACGCTTACCTGGACGGGGCCTTGCGGCTTGCTCTGGGCCACGCTGGCGCACCCAACCAGCCAGCCTGCAAGAATGGTGACGCCCGCTAAGGCTGCCAATTGCTTCCAACGTGTATTCCGCGTATTCCGTACTCTTGATTGCATGAATCTCTCTCCAGGAGGGGGAAATCGAACCAAAAAGAACAAACCTCACGTTTTCATTTGCCGCGAGTGAACATTTAGATGTTTATCTAAATATCTGGATTCAGAAAGTTGTGCCTGATGCTAAAATAAATTTAGCTCGGTTTTGCACAGCTTGAGTGGTTGGCAGCATCTTAATTAGCATGCCTGAAATAGCAGCTTCAGAAGCGGCGCTGATTGGAAAGGCGCTCGGTGACCCGACGCGTCTCAGCATCTATTCCCATATTGCCAATCGTGGGCAGGAACTTTTCTGTGGCGAACTGGGCGATTGCCATGTGCTCTCCATGGCCACTATTTCTCACCACCTGCGCGTGCTCACGCAGGCCGGACTGATCACTTCGCGCCGCAGCGGGCAGCACATCTTTTATCGTGCATTGCCGAGGCGTCTGGCGCAATATGGGCGTTATCTGGCAAAATTCAACAAAAAATCAGCTACGGGCCGACGTAAATGGACTGTGCCAAGATAGCGTCTGTGCGTTGAACAATCAACCAGCCCATTCAGGCTATCGGAAATTCTCCCAGATGGGTGATTCATAATTTTGATCTTTTCAATAAGCTGAAAGGACATATTCCAGTACGAAATGATACTGGGCGAAATCACGCCGTCTGTTAAAGGCATGTAAATTGTGTGAAATGATTTCGCCGGGAACCCTGCATTCGCTCTGAAAGAGGCGTATCGTTCTAAACAAAGGAGAACAATTTATGAGCACCATCACGACCAAAGACGGAACAGAAATTTATTACAAAGACTGGGGCAAAGGTCAGCCCGTTGTTTTCAGCCATGGATGGCCGCTAAGCGCAGATGCTTTTGAAGACCAAATGTTTTTTTTGGCATCGCACGGATATCGCTGTATTGCTCATGACCGGCGCGGCCATGGCCGCTCAAGCCAGCCATGGAATGGCAATGAAATGGATACATACGCTGACGACCTGGCAGCACTGGTAGAGAAGCTGGACCTGACAGATGCGATCCATGTTGGCCACTCCACTGGTGGTGGAGAAGTAGCGCGCTATATCGGACGCCACGGCACAAAGCGCGTGGCCAAAGCTGTTTTGATCGGCGCAGTGCCGCCGCTGATGCTGAAGACGCCGGCCAATCCTGCTGGGTTGCCGAAGGATGCGTTCAACGAAATCCGTGCCAACGTAATTGCGGACCGCTCACAATTCTTCCAGGACCTCAGCGCGGCCTTTTATGGTGCGAACCGCCCCGGCAGCAAAGTTTCACAAGGGTTGCGTGATTCATTCTGGATGCAAGGCATGCTGGCCGGGCACAAGGCTGTGATTGACTGCATCAAGGCGTTTTCCGAGACGGATTTCACTGAAGACCTGAAGAAGTTTGATGTCCCCACTCTTATCCTTCATGGTGACGACGACCAGATTGTGCCGATCGGCGCTTCTGCTATGCTCTCATCGAAGCTGGTGAAGGGATCAACACTGAAGGTGATCCCAGGCGCGCCCCACGGCATGTGCTCCACTTTAAAAGATCAGATCAACAATGAACTGTTGGAATTTATCGGCAAGAGTCAAAAAACTTCTCAGGTAGCTTAGGCCCCAATTGAAATTCAAAAATGCGCTACGGAAGACCTGAATTTTTCACGGCTGCCGTGGCGCTGGTTCTTTTCCCAATTGATATTTGCAGTTCAAAAGAAGAGGAGAATTCAATGGCAAAGAAAAACGGTAAAGTCAGCGCTCAACCCCGGTTCCATCAAAGTGCCGCTGAAATTCAGGCATATGGCACGGTCAACCAACTGCTTCCGCTGGACCTGGAACATCCTGTCCGGCTGGAGATGACGGCCCAGCTCAATCAATTACTGGCGGATACCATGACCTTGCGCGATCTTTATAAGAAGTCGCATTGGCAGGTGGCTGGTCCAACTTTTTACCAACTGCATCTTTTATTTGATAAACATTTTGGCGAGCAGGTGGAGATTGTGGATGCGATTGCCGAACGCATTCAGTTACTGGGCGGCGTAAGCATTGCCATGGCAGCCGATGTCGCCGAGACAACGCAGATTGCGCGTCCGCCGCGCGGCCGCGAAGAAGTTCCAGTGCAACTCTCACGCCTGCTGGATGCTCACCAGCTTATTATTGGCGATTGCCGCAAGCTGGCGAAACGCGCTTCAACCATCGGCGATGATGGCACAAATGACCTGGTGGTGAGTGATGTTTTGCGCGCCAACGAACTGCAGGTCTGGTTCCTGAGCGAGCATCTGGTCAATATGCCGCTGGTGGAAGCCGAAGATTCTACTGAGCGCACGAAGAAAACGGCATGATTAGAATCTCCTTTTGATAGATGGAGATTCATCACCATGAATTGATAATCGCCAGTCTTTATGCAGGCCGGGCCTATGTCTGGACCGGCCTGCGCATCACTCATTTGCTGCTTATCCTCAAGGCTGGCGCTTTTACGGCTCTCCTAAAACAGTCCCGTGCTTAAGTTCTCATCATTCATCAGCCAACCCAGATACAATTTTAGTAGTCCTACTGAGTTCACGCCGCATGCTGGATTGGTATAAAGACGCAATCATTTACGAAGTCCATGTCAGGGCCTTTTTCGACAGCGTTACCGATGGCATCGGTGACTTTGGCGGATTGACCCAGAAATTGCCGTATCTGGAAGACCTGGGCGTTACCGCCATCTGGCTTCTGCCCTTCTCACCTTCACCGCTTAAAGATGATGGCTACGACACATCCGACTACACAGACATACATCCTTCTTATGGCTCGTTGAAAGATTTTCAGCGCTTCATGCGCGAAGCGAAGCGCCGTGGACTGAAAGTGATAACCGAACTGGTTCTGAACCATACCTCTGATCAGCACCTGTGGTTCCAGCGTTCGCGGCGCGCAGCGCCGGGCAGCCGCTGGCGGGATTTTTATGTGTGGAGCGATACGCCGGACAAATATCGTGATGCGCGCATCATCTTTAAAGACTTTGAAACTTCAAACTGGACATGGGACTCGGTTGCCAATGCTTACTACTGGCATCGTTTTTATTCGCACCAGCCAGACTTGAACTGGGAAAATCCAGAGGTGAGCAAGGCAATGTTTGCCGCCATGGATTTCTGGTTTGACATGGGCGTGGATGGCCTTCGGCTGGACG
>DASXZE010000105.1:0-18348 GCA_036502105.1 Candidatus Angelobacter sp.
AGGAAGCCCCAAAGCTAACTGGGCGCAAAATAGCAGCAAATTGCGCGAAACTATGAGGTTAGGCAGGTCTATCCGGGATGTTTCAGTCGATGCGAGCGGCAATCTAAAAAACAATACTGGATTCTTGCGAGCTGAACGGAATCTGCTCCTGGAAAAAGGGTGGACATACGATCCAAAAACAACAACATGGAATCCACCTCCTGTAAAATAGAGCGGGAGAGAAAAACATGCTACATATGGAGCCAACTCCTGAACGTGCACAGTTAGAATTTAAAGAAGCCGTGCTTTCAAGTTTTGCTTTTCTAAAATCTTACGACATGAAACCCGTACAAGAAGAAATAACTCTTGTGCGGTTTAAATCTGCTACATCTTTTATCAACGTTTATCACGGGCGTTCCTCTTTTGAGTTAGGAATCGAAATAGGCCGTTTAAATAATCCAAATGAAAAAATATCTTTGTACGATGCTATAGCGTGGGCTGGAGCGGTGGAAACTGAGGGTTTCGGCAAGCACGTAGCTTTTCAGGTTAGCAATCGCAAGGACGTTCAAGAATTTGTTTTTAAACTAGCAAAACTTGTCAAAAAATACGCAGAGCCATTCCTTAAAGGCGATGCAACCGCTTATCAAGCTGTGAAGGCAGCGTCACTTAAAAATACTGCTAAATATGTCGAGCAAATCAATCTTAAACGTATACGAGCAAAAGCAGAGATTGCATGGCATGATAAGAATTACTCGCAAGTTGCTGAGTTGTATGGCTCGATGCGAGAGCATCTGACGAGCGTGGAAATTGGCAGACTTACATACGCTGAAAAGTGCTTACTAAAGACCAAAGCAGCAGAAAAGCTCCTTTCATTCATTCCTGAGCAGTAATCCGCATCTTCTTTGGCGGCGAGAGGGCGGCTCGCAAGGACTTCTCCGGCGGAACAACATCAGTCTCGTATTACTTTTCTGACCACCTAAAGACTGCTTCAGTGATCAACGATGCTGCGGGCAACATCAAGGCCGAGTCAGATTATTATCCCTGGGGCGGCGAGCTTGAGTTTGTCAACAACGATACCAACGACTACAAATTCACCGGCAAAGAACGGGATACAGAAACGGGGCTTGATTATTTTGGCGCGCGCTATTACTCCAATGGGTTGGGACGGTGGGTTTCAGCAGATTGGTCGGCGACGCCTATTCCGGTGCCGTATGCGGATTTTGGCGATCCGCAGTCGCTGAATCTTTACGGGTTTGTTGGAGGAAATCCGGCTACCCGACTTGATAAAGACGGACATATTGCCCTTGCTGATGATGCCGTCGTAGCAGTGGCGGTGGTAGGAACTTTTGCGGTCATCGCAACCTCCATTTATATAAACCAACCAGGAAATGCGAAAAACTTAGCTAATGCACTTGACGGTGCAGCTGGTAAAATTTCAAGCTGGTTTCATAAAAATCCAAGTCCACCGCCAAGCACAGCTACATCTGGAACTAATACTCAGAGTCCACCTACAACCGCAACGACACTTCCCGCTGCTACTACAACTCAATCAGTTGATCAGGCAACAAAAGATAAAATAAAAAATAATGCTGGTGGTACATGTGAGTACTGCGGCAAGAAGACTACAACGAGTGCAGATACTGCGCGGGGGAGAGCACCAGTTGCAGACGAAGGCCAAACAGATCACTATAAACCAAAATCTAAAGGTGGTACTGATGACGAAGACAATTTGGCCGGCCGGGCTGGCGAGGGCGCTGAACAAGATCCCAAATTTTGTGGATTATGAAGAGAAGATCCGGTTCAGCGTGCGTCCGCTGAAGAAGCGGTTTGGGTTGTGGAAGCACGTGCCCACGGCGATGAAGCACTACATAGAAGAAAACGGGTTGGCGACGGAATGGGCGGACGTGGTGGCGCTGATTGATAAGGAACCCAAAGGTAAGGGCGGGAACTAGGGAGTGTCCGCTGTGGGGCGGATACCGAAGGTCATGATGGACCGGCCAATGTACGGTGCCATGACCGGCGGACGTCCGATGGTGTGCGGCCCGACGAACGAATCGGGCGTGATTTTTCTGTTTGGTGGACTGGCGGAACGGCTGGGCTTTCTGGTGCTGCGCATTCAGACAGAATTCCCTGATTGCGAAGCGTGGCGCGCGGTGGGCGAAGATCGGCTACAGAAAGTGAGAATTGAATTTGAATATGCAAGCCGCAATTTCTGGAGCCACGGCCATGATCCGGCTGGTTGCGATTTAATTGTGTGCTGGGAAGATAACTGGCCGGAGTGTCCGGTGGAGGTGGTGGAGTTGAAGAGCGTGATGATGTAATCGCCGGGATCGCACGAGATCGCCGTCATCGCGCGGGATCGGAAAGGCAAAAAGCATTCGCCGCAGATTTACGCAGATAGTCGCAGATCAAAAGCAACACCTTTGAAACGCAGAGGAAAGGAGGAAACAGAGGAAGGAAATCGCTGGGATCGCCAGGAGCGCGCGAAATCTCCGTCAATCGTGCGGAATCGGAAAGGCAAAAGCATTTGCCGCAGATTTACGCAGATGAGCGCTGATCAGGAAAGCAAAAAACTTAAACCACAGAAGGCCACAGAGAACCACGGAGGAAAAATAATGCATAGCCAATATTCGAGGATTGCCGAAGATCGACGAAATTGAAAGGCAAACACTGAGAGAGTAATACATTGTTGCGGGTGCCAGCTACGGGTTCTGGCCTTGTTTGCATAACCAGATCTGGCTTACTCTCTTTAGCCGGAGAATGCTCGGCGTTTCCAGCCCTTCAATTGTGATTTTGCCTCTGAACACAGAGGAGTTAAGTGTGCCATCGATTTTGATGTGGTGCCTTTCCACAATCTCTTTTTTTGAAGGGTACTCGACCAAGTGCTCGACCCACTCTCCTTGCATCGTCAGTTTTTTGCCTAGAAGGTGACCGGAGATAGGAATCCCTTCATCATTTGCCGCGCCTTCATAGACAAACAGGAATGCATCCACAGTAGAACCGCTGCGCTGGTGAAGCGCCAGCTCATAGCCGACAACATCGCCAGTCTCTTCAAAGAAAGATGCGCCTGAATAAATCTGCATGGGAGCGGTTCGTCCGCATTCGGTCATAAATGAACCCAATCCGTGCGCATGTGACGCAACAAGGAGGACAAGCACGGCAAATTGCGCGCCTCTTCCAATAACCCCTAAAAGATAAGGTCGAGTTTTAAGCTGCGGAACGAGCTCCATTGCGTTTCATTGTAACGGCCGCTGTCCATGAGCAGGTGTCGTACAAGTTTCCACGCTGAGAACATTGTCAACAGGTTTGCAAATTAGCGTCGAATCGGGTAGTCCGTGCCTTTGGCTGTAACCAAACTTACCTTTCCTTCTGGGACATCTGCAACTCGATTGAGGGTGGCAGCCCTGGATAAGTCAGCGTGTAGCCCCGTCATTGTTGCCCAGAACTGCTGCCTGTCAGCCGACACGCAGTAGTAAATCACGCCAGGGTTATCAGCCAGATTGTCCATGCGAGGCCCAGTGGCGTTCTGCACAACGACTATTTCGTAAGGCAAGCGAACACCGCGTCTGGCGTACTTGCTGAGAGTAGGGGGAGCCTGTACCCGATTCTGCCATGCGGATGGTCCGCTTCTCAGAGCTTCTAGAAATTCTGATTTGTCCTTCGGAAACGACTGATGCGACTCATACCAGACTCGCAGAAAAGAGCTGATAATCGACATGTAATTACTGTCACTGGGCATGCTCCTCTGAACGTGGGGTGTTCCGTCAGGGATATAGACCATCGTGGCGAGCCCTAAGAAAAATGGTAAAGCAAAACCAAGTCCGAAGTAGCTCCTACGGGTCACACTGATTGCAGTACACAATGCCGAAAGCAGTCCAATCATCAGGAAAACCGTCGCAATCAGGAGGTAATTGTAATCCACGTAATAAACGTCGGTAGTATGTATCCGAATCCAACAGACAATGAAGTACGCCCCAAATATGAGCGGCGGCAGTGAAAGCAATCCGGCCGGAACAGCTAATGCAACTCTCATCCACCTGAATTTGTTTCTGTCCATACTGGTTTACTGCAGGTCTTATCGAATGGCGGCAACTAACCCTTTATTCAGTTAAAGGCAAAAATCGAAGTGTTTGGTAGCCCAGGCCATTGTGAGTTGGAACCGCATCTCGGGCTGGCTGCAACAAATGAACTTGCTTCGTACTTCCAATGCTTTGCAGATCGCTTGAACTCCAACCCGTTCGTTTCGTTAGGCTTTCAGGCCCACTATATCCCTATATTGTATGGAATCAGAGCTTCAGAGGGCGAGATTCGGGGGTACTTGTGGCCTGCACTAATGCACCCTACTGTGTTCCCGGTTAGCACTCCGAATCGCGCCATCGAACCACGGCAAGTGATGGGTGGACGGTCTTGCTGCCTTTCGCCTTGCGCTGGTGTCGTCCAGATTTTTGAGGCTGCTAAGAGCTTGTCCAATCATTTTCTCTGGCACGGCTTGGCCGGTTTATAATTCCCGCGAAATTCATCATGGATAACCAAGAGCGAGACATTGGAATAGCAGTCAAGAGTGCAGCTGCCTTGCTTGACAAGGCTATTAGCTTTGACTCGGAGATTGCCGAAAACAATCTGAAATATTCGGCATGGGTGGCCGTACTCGCTACGGCTGGGTTTAATCTCGCGGTGTGGAGCTTCGACAAAATACGAAACGTATCTGCACTAAAAGGTATTCCAACCGTCTTTAATGTAACGTTCATAAGCACAATCTTTTTGCTCATGCTGGCGATTGTTTGTAGCGGGGCAATATTGCTGGTCTCAAATCGCTATCTGGCTTCGTTCAAGCAGCAAAGAACGCTGGTTCTTCAGCGCGAATTTGTTACTACAAACCATTTAGAGGTGTTTAAGGCTGACGCAGAAGTAGGTTGGTCATGATGGGTGAGCCAGCAGACTTTATCCCTGATCTGATGTTCGAGGATTTAGCAAAACGCGAAGGTGGTGCTTTGATTGAGATGGACTACAGTTCTGAATCGAATGAACCGCCCGCCAGTGAAACCGCAAAAAGTTATCAAGAGGAGAAAACCAAACGTGTTTTTCAACTTCTCACAAAACTGGCCAAGAATATAGATGCAAAAATGCAGGAGATCACACGGCGACGCAACCTCGATGGACAAAGGCTAAGTAGACTCCTTTTGGCGCAGCAGGTCTTAGTGGCATTGGGTTATGTGGGACTTCTAATACTTGCAATTCCGGTTAGATGAATAGATTTAGAAAACCACCATGACTGGCGAAAGCCCCGTTTGCGCACACACATCCGCATTTCACCCCTTCATCCAACGGTTTTTCTGAATAAAGCTCTTGCATTCAGCAGCTTACGAAGTTGACGTTTTGAAAGCGCGGACACCCGCACCTGCAACTGCCGCAGAATCAAGAGGCAAAAATGGCCACTGCGGGGCGCTGCTCCCCGTTGCGGGGCTTTTTGGCTGTTTTGCGGGGCTTCTGCGGGCCTCTGCGGTCGTAGAACGCTCGCCAAGGCCATTCTGGACGTTATACTCTGAGAACATGCGAGATTTCTTTGACCGCTATCCACGAACACCTGAACCCGAAGGATACGACACTGCGCAGATTTGTGAGAACGGTCATGTCATTACGGGAAGCGCGGAGTCCTTCCCGCATCACAGAGAGGATCACTGCTCAAAATGCGGTGCAAAGACCGTGATGACCTGCGGAGATTGCCATGAAAAGATTCGCGGACACTTACACGGAGTGCTGAGTGTCCACGAAATACCTGCACCAAAATTCTGCCATAAGTGCGGAAAGCCGTATCCGTGGACTGAAAAGAGCATGAATGCGGCCAAGGAATTGATTGCGGAAGAGGGGCGGCTCAGTGCTGAGGAAAAAGAAGTTCTCAGCAAGAGTGTGGATGATCTGGTGCGCGATACCCCAAGCACTCAGGTCGCTGTGACTCGATTCAAGAAGTTTCTGCCGAAAGCAGGGCGCGAGGTTGCTGAAGGGGTGCGGTCAGTGTTAGTCGGCATCGTGAGCGAAGCCGCAAAAAAGGCCCTTTGGCCTTAGACGAACAAGAAAGAGGAAATCATATGGCTAAGCTCAAGGATCAATCAGCAGACCGACTTGCTGAGTACTTCGTGGAATATCTTTTCAAGCACTATGGCGGATCACGACATGTGCGCCGTGTGGCGGCTTGGATCGGCTTGGTTATTTTGGGCATCCAACGGGGTGCTGGAAAAAACTGGCACATTCAACGCAGCCGCCAACTCTGGTTTCACCACGGCAATCGCATATTCAAGGTCAAATACGATCACCACGTCGGCGGGAAGGCTGGTGGTGGAATCGAGATTGTAGAGGTTCTGCCAGGAAAGGGCAGTCCAGACGGTGAGAGCGTAGCCCAAATGCGAGACTTAGCCGAGGCAGAGCAGTTCTATAATCAAGCGCCCGTTCTCTTCAATAAACTGGCAAAACACACGAACGCTGCTGGATAATCGGGTGAGTTCGTCTTTACAGGGCTGGCATCATCTCTTGGGCTATAGCGTCGTGAATCCGCTGTATCAGGGCTTCCGAAAGGTGAATAACATCAACTTCTTCGCCCTTCTTGTTCTTCCCTCGCGTGATGATGGTCAGATCATCTCCGGTCAGACCCTGCTCTTTCGCCCAAGCCGTCAACGAATCAACCGCATTTTCTAAAAACTCCGGCTTGTTGGTGGAAACCCATTTGGCTCTGTTCAGGAACTCCAGACGCTTCCTGAAAGCCTCGACAGGGACGCCTTCGTGACTCTCTGGAAAATGTGTGTCCAACTCCATTACAAAACGGTTCGCGTCGTTCGGCATCGGGCTTATTATCTTGCGGTTCATGCGGCTTATGGTATCACTGCCCCGACGCGGCTGCTAGCCTTGCGATAAAAATGGCGCTGCCAATGTCCAGCAGCGCCTCATACACTCATTGTTAGGGTTAAAGGCGGGATGATTTGCTGTGAACAGGACGCCAACGTTTAAGCGGTCGGTAATTTCCGGTCTTCCAGTTTGTGAGTTCGGGATAGACCATGACACAAGGCTCAAGATCGAAGCTGAGTGCGGTCTTATCCTGAAATTTAATTTCGATGATGTAGTAGTCCGAAGAAACGTCCAATTCCACCTCGGCAATAATCTTACCTTTTGCCTGAGGGAATCGGAGAACGCGCTGGTAGGCTTTCTTTCTGGCGCGTGAGCGGGTAGCCTTGTTGTTAGCCATTGTCGCCTCTCATACAGGTGCTTTGGTTAGGGGCGCGTTCAGTGCTTCAACACTGGCGCGTCCCGTTGGTTACTGTTTTGACTTTCTCTTCGTTTGTGCCTTGCGTTGTTTCTGGTAACGGGTTTTCCGGCCATTCTCGATCTTGGGCAGGATTTCCCGCACACGTTCAATGTCCTCATCTGTCCAAGCGCGGACTTCGTTCCTGCCGATCTTGGTGGCCTTGGGTGCTGGCACTTTGCCGTCAGCTATGTAACGCCTCAGGCTGGACATGCCAATGCCCAACTTCTTAGCTGCCTGATGAGTGGAATAGAGAGACATTCTGGCTAAGTTTGCCAGATAGCTTTGGTGCTGTCAAGACTGCACTAATGCACTTCTTCTGGACGGTGTTAAGGGGTTTCACGAATACCAAAGAATGCTGCTAGGCTTTAAGATAGTGACAGTCCGATAAACCGCTCGTTAGAAGCGGAGAAGAGGCGACTCGGCTCTACAAATTAGAGTCCAAATGACCCCGCGATCTCGCCCTTCATCAACGCAATAACACAATCTAGGAACCTATTAATGTCTTCTCCCCACAGTGGGCAGTCGTCGCCATTGCATTCCCACGGCAGCGACCGCCTAAACAAGCGGCTGAGCGTTCAGCAATGCCGCAGGGCACTCGGGCAAGATTGCGCCCTGACAGACTCAGAAATCGAGAGTCTGCGGGACCAGATGTACCTCTTGGCCGATGTTGTCCTTGATGCCTTCCAACAAACGATTAGCAGCGATTCTGTTTCAGTTTTCGCACTCGCCGCCTAAGCCGTCCAACCCTCAACAAAAAATTGCGCTGCTTGGATCGAATACCACCAGGCAGCGCAAGAAACCAGGATACAATCACTCACACTATGGGCCGCGCAGTCATCTATTGCAGAGTTTCCACTGAAGAACAAGCACAGAACAATCTAAGCCTTCCATCACAGCGAAAAACCTGTTTGGAATGGTGTCAGCGCAATGGCTACGATGTTGCGCAGATTTTTATTGAAGAAGGTGAATCCGCTAAGACCGCCAACCGCACCCAACTGAAAAATCTTCTGAAGTTCTGTCGTGAGAAAAAGGACATTGAGGTTGTAGTTGTCGCTAGGCTGGATCGTTGGGCGAGAAACGCCAATGACCACGGCAACCTACGCACTGTGCTTGCTGCGTGTGGCGTGACGCTGCGTTCTGCCACTGAAGCGATTGATGACACGTCCACGGGAAAGTTCATGGAAACCGTGCTGTCAGCCGTCGCTCAGCTCGATAACGATATTCGTGCTGACCGAAGCGTTAAGGGCATGAAAGAACGGCTGGAGCGTGGGCAGTGGACATTCCCGCCGCCATTAGGCTACATCGCTGGCAAGACACACTCGGGAGAGAAAACCCTTCTTCACGACTCGAAACGTGCTCCTCTGGTGCGCGAAGCGTTTGAAATGTACACCGAGGGCATCTATTCCAAGCAGCAGGTGTTGAGAGCCGTTACCCTAAAGGGACTCCGCACGAAACGCGGAGAAAAGCTGTCGCCCCAATCTTTTCAGCAGCTACTCAAAAAGCCCGTGTACGCTGGCTGGATCGCCGTTCCAGAGTGGCATATCGAGTGCCGTGGCTCTTTCGAGCCTCTGGTAAGCCAAAGCACGTTCGACCGCGTACAAGCCTTGCTAAACGGCAAAGCTCCGGCAATAACACCACGTCTGCGGAGTCATCCGGACTTCCCCTTGCGGCACTTCGTAAGGTGTGGAGTGTGCAATCGCCCACTGACGGGAAGCAAGTCGAAAGGGCGGAACTCCTACTACGCTTATTATCATTGCCAAAACTCCAACTGCCGTAGCCGTGTTTCCAGCAGCGAATTTGAAAAGCTGTTTGCCGACTACCTGCGGCAGCTTCAGCCTGCCCCCGTCTATATCGCCCTGTTTAAGCAAGTTGTCCTTAGCGCGTGGGAATCGCGTCAAGTGCAAGCCAACTCACTGCATGATGCGGCAGATGAAAAGGTGCGCGATCTGAAGCAACGCAAGCGCAAGCTGGACGAGGCGTATGTGTATCAGCACTCTCTTGATGTTTCAACGTACCAAGAGATGAAAGCGGCCTTGGTGGAAGAACTGGCAATAGCCGAGATGGAAGAGCGAGAAGCCCGCCTTGAAGAACTGAATGTGGAAGCAGTGCTCAATTTTGCCGAATACGTCCTCAGCAATGCCGCGAACCTCTGGACACGTTGCTCGCACGATCAGAAGCAGCGGTTTCAGAAAGTCTTGTTCCCGCAGGGCCTTAGTTTTGCAAACGGAATTTATCGAACCGCCGAAACCTGTTTAATGTTCAATCAGTTAGAAGAAGAAAGCGAGGAAAAGGAAGGTTTGGTAGCGCTACCGGGAATCGAACCCGGGTTTTAAGATTGAGAATCTCACGTCCTAACCCCTAGACGATAGCGCCACTCTGTTTGCGGGACTTGGTTAGTATAACAAAGGCCTAAGGCCCTGCGGTGGTGCCTGTGTCGCAGCATGCGCATGTGTTTTTGGGAAAGACAGAAACAAACGCAGGCGAGGGCGCCTGCGGTCCAAAGTATTTTCCATCATTGAAATTGTTATCCCTAATTGAAAAGCCACAAGCAGGAGTGCCCATCGGCAAGCTCAGGGCAGGCTCTGTGCCACATAAAATCTAAAAAGCAGAAACTCTCGAGAACACGCTATGTCCCATAGGCGATGATTATTCCTGCTATTTGATTATTGTTTCGTCAATTTCGCCTTGGCGTCCGCACAAGCCGCGCGGATTCTCTATAATTCATATAGGCATTTATTCAAGTGGTAACAATCGCAATCATCAGTTAAACAGCGAAAAATAAAATAACGAAAATATCAACCAGCTTTATAGAGTTGAAAACACAGAGCCGAAGACGAACCAACAATATTGAGCCAATCAACATCGAATCAATCAATATCGAACCGAAAATTTCAGGAGTATTTGCAGCATGGCAGGAAAACCGCCCAAGAAGTCGACCAAAAATACGTCAGTAAAGAAAGCCACGAGCCAGACCGCGTCCACGGTCACTCCGATCTCTGAAGGAGTGAAGCACGGAGAGATACAGAATCGCGCGGCGCAGGTGAACGCTTCGTCCGTAGGCAACCAGGCAAACAGGCAGGCAGGCAATCAAGCCACGGGACAAAAAGCGCCAGAGCAAAAGATTACCGATCACAAAATTGCAGAGCAAAAGATTGATGGTCAAAAGCCAGACGGCCACAAAGCAGTTGAGCACAAGACCACGCATTATGAAATCGCGGAGCAGATTCGCGTGCGCGCTTATGAGCTTTTTGAGCAGCGTGGACGGCACGAAGGCCATGACCACGAAGACTGGACCCGGGCTGAAGCGGAGATCCTGTCAAAATATCAAAGGGAAAAAAGCGCGTAACCCAAGCGCATACCAGAATGAAACATGCCCTGCTGCTCGACGACAACATAGCCCAGCTTACGGTCCGCGAACTGGTGCTGCGCAAAGGTGAGATTGAAAGCCATGTGGCCACCAACGCCACAAGCGCTCTGGCCCTGATGCGCAGCGAAGTTGGCCGGGAAAAGATTGGGCTGGTGATTACTGACCACCTCATGCCGGGCATGGATGGCGTGGAGTTTGTAAGGCAATTGCGCAGTTTTGACCCTGACGTGCCGGTAATCGTGATTAGCGGCCTGCCGGACGCTGACGCGGAATACGCCGGCCTTAAGGTCATTTTCCGCGTAAAGCCTTGTGATCCTGAGGACTTAATCGCCCTGGCCAAGTCGGCCCTTGCCGCTAAGGCTTCTGCCTAATTGAATGATTGCAGTCGGCATGAAATCATAATAAGCTCCAGACAATGCCACTATTAGGTTCGTTTTGTCTTTTATTCGCTTTGGCGCTTGCGCTCTACTGCTTTGTGGTAGGGATACTGGCAGCAGTCCGTAAAGATGGTGTCGGATACCGGCTGGCGGAGACCGCGCGGCGTGCCGGCATGGCCAGTTTTGTCGCCGTCTTTCTATCCGCAGTAGCGCTGGTATATGCCGGAATGACGAATGATTTTTCCGTCGCATACATACTTCACCATTCCAACCGCGCGCTGCCTGGGCCGTACAAATTTGCGGTGCTGTGGTCGGGCCAGGAAGGGTCTATCCTTTTCTGGGCGCTGCTGCTCTCAGCGTATGGATTTGTGCTGCGACTGCGCCATAAAGTTGACCAGCGGCTGGTCGCGCTGGCCAGCACGGTGCTCGCCGGGATACAGATTTTCTTCCTTATCCTCGTAAATTTTGTGGCCAACCCGTTTGGCATGATGGATCGCGTAGCGGCAGACGGTAATGGGCTGAATCCACTGCTGCAGTATCCAGAGATGGTTATCCATCCGCCCATGCTTTACCTGGGTTATGTTGGCGTGTCAGTGCCGTTTGCTTTTGCTCTGGCCGCGTTGATCATGAGGTATCCGGGCGAAAAATGGATACATATAACTCGGCGATGGACGATGATAGCCTGGCTATTTTTAACGTTTGGAATAACGCTGGGAGCGCACTGGGCTTACAACGTTTTAGGCTGGGGCGGATACTGGGAATGGGACCCGGTTGAAAACGCTTCCCTGTTGCCGTGGCTTTCCACCACCGCGTTTCTGCACTCAGTAATGATGCAGGAAAAACGCGGCATGATGAAGGTGTGGAACGTCTGGCTCATTTTCATCACCTTCATGCTTTCGATTTTAGGCACGCTGCTTACGCGCAGCGGCCTTGTCAGTTCCGTGCATTCATTCGCGCAATCGAGTATCGGGAACTGGTTCTCGTGGTTCTTGCTGATCATCTTCGTCGTCTGCCTGGTTGCCTTCATCAAGAATCGTGATCACCTGCGCTCTGAGAATAAGCTGGAATCTCTGGTCTCGCGCGAATCCAGCTTCCTGTTCAACAATCTCGTTCTTCTCGGCGCATGTTTTGCTGTTCTCTGCGGCACGCTGTTTCCAATCCTTTCAGAAGCCGTGCGTGACGTAAAAATGAACCTGGGCGCGCCTTTCTATAACAAAGTAATGGTCCCGATCGGGCTGTTCCTGATCTTCCTCACCGGAGTCGGCCCGCTGCTGGCCTGGCGCAGCACATCAGTCAACAGCATTATCCGCAATTTCAGAATTCCCGCCGCCGCCGCTTTGTTTGTGGAAGCCGTAGTAGCCGTGATGCTCTATAGAAACGGCGTACGCTACTGGACAGACATGGGCCAGATGTATGCCATGCTCGCCTTTTGCTTAAGCACGCTGGTCATCGCGACGGTCAGCTCTGAGTTCATCCGCGGCGGTTTGGTCTGGAAAAACAAACTGCAGACCAATCTATTCAGCGGCATGTATCAACTGGCGCGCCGCAATATGCGTCGCTATGGCGGATACGTGGTCCACTTTGGCGTGGTGCTGGTCATCATCGGGCTGGCGGGCTCTGCGTTCAATCGTGACAAAGAACAGGAAATGGCCAAAGGCGATCAGCTGGTGATTGGCCCTTACACACTGGTAGGCCAGGAATACACTGAAGACGATAACGCTAATTATGGTTCCACCACCGCGCTGCTCGACGTTTATAAAAACGGAAAATTCCTGACCCGGCTCAATCCTGAAGAGCGCCATTTTAAAGCCAGCCAACAGACAATTCATATTGTGGCAAATCACTCCACACTGGCAGAAGATCTTTACGTAACGTTTGAAGGAATTCCCAACGGCCATCCAATCATCAAGGTAATCATCAATCCTCTGGTGAATTGGATATGGATTGGCGTGCTGGTCATAGTTTTTGGAACAGGAATGGCCCTGGTGCCCAGCGCTACGGCCGTTACAGTGCCACTCACCAAGACCGTTTCTGTATCTTCCATGGAAGAAAGCGGCATGCAGCCCGCAGGGGCAGGCAAATGAAACGGATTGCCAGACTGCTCTTAGTTCCCTGCATGGCGCTGCTGTTCATGGGCGCCGACAACACCCAAGCCGATAAAGAAGAGGCCCGCTATCAAAACCTTGGCGGCAAGATCATGTGCAGTTGCAGTTGCGCGCAGATGCTCTTAAAGTGCAACCACGTCAACTGCCCCAACTCTGCGCAAATGACTCATGAACTGCGAGTCAATGTCCAAAGCAACCGCACTGACGAAGAAGTTCTCAACTGGTTCCGCTCCAACTGGGGCGTTACCGCAGTGGTTGAGCCTTCAACCCACGGCTTTGAATTGCTGGCCTGGGTGCTGCCCGCCGCTGGATTAGGCATCGGACTGCTCGTCGTAGTTTTTCTGATTCGCAGCTGGAAGCTGCGTCCAGTGCCGGTGTCTCCGTCCGATCTTGATCCAAAGCTTGAAGAGATGCGTAAGAAAGCCCGCAAAGATACGGAGTTGCTATGAGTCCGGCCGTAATTGATTACGCCATCAAAATGTTTTGCTGTGTATTTGCGGCAGGCACGCTGATCTATATTTTTCTTCCCACCCGGGACACTGAGACCGGCGTGCTCAAAACGCGCGTCGTCTATCTTTACGAACGCAAAGAAGTCATCTATGAAAATCTGCGCGACCTGAATTTTGAATTCAAGTCTGGCAAGTTTGCGCAGGATGATTATGACGGCATGCGCGTTGGCCTGGAGGCTGAAGCCGCGCGCGTCCTGGCCGAAATTGAATCTCTTGAGTCCGCGAAAGCCTGAAGGAGTCCATTCCATTGAAGCAAGTCGGTATTACTTTATTGCTTGTCCTCTGCTCACTTGCAGCCGCGGCAGATACGCTCAAGGGCGTAATTCAAAATGGCACCACCAACAAGCCTTCTGTTGGCGATGACGTTACGCTCAAAAGAATTGGCAACGGCATGGAAGATGTCGCCAAGATCAAGACAAACGCCCGCGGCGAATTCAGTTTTACCGTTCCACCTTCAGAGCAGCGCTATGTCGTGTGGGTGCAGCACCAGGGCGTAACCTATACGCAGGCCACGCAGATTGGCGCGCCTCCTGTGGCTTTGCGCGTTTTTGACGCCGCCGCCAACGTAAAAGAAATCTCTATCGCTGAGCACGCAATCGCATTGCAAACCGCTGAGGGCGGCGCGACTTTAAGTGGCGAAGAAATTTATACTGTGATCAACCAATCCAATCCGCCGCGAACGCTGAACGGGCCACAAACATTTACGCTGTACCTGCCAGACGGCGCCACCATTGCGGAAACCAGCGTGCAAACTGGCAAAACGCAATTGAAGACTGCGCTGGTACCAACATCGGAAAAAAACAAATACGCCTTTGTTTTTCCCATACGTCCGGGACAGACACAATTTCACGTGGTCTATACCGTGCCCTATTCCGGCAAATTGCAGATCGATCCCAAAACTTCTCTGCCCACGGATACCCTGGCAGTCATCGCGCCCGATACCATCAAGTTCTCGCCCTCTGACCTTTCCCTTTACAAGAGCCAGAACAATCCTCAGTTCAAGAGCATAACGTTCTACGTCGCCAAGAATATTACTGGGCAGCAAAAAACTTCCTTTGAAATTGAAGGCAAGGGAGAAATGCCGCGCGAACAAGAGCAGGCAGGAGGCGCTCCGCCAAACGGCGCTAACGGACGCGCTGAATCCACGGCTCCGGGTATTGGCCTGGGTGTCCCGTTGGAAAAACCAGATCCCTTGCACAACGGCCAGCTGCTGTTTCTGGGCGTACTCACGCTCTTTCTGGCCGCAGGCGCAACTTTTGTCTATACCTCAAACCAGAATGCTCCCGCTATGGCAGCGGCAGATTCCAAGCCAAAAGACCGGGCAGCCGTTTTACTGGACGCCATGAAAGAAGAAGTCTTCCAATTGGAATCTGATCGCTTGCAAAACAAGATCAGTCCGCAGGACTACGCCACGGCAAAAGCCGCGCTCGATAAAACTCTGCAACGCGCCGTACAACGGCAGTCAAAAGCATAGGCATCATTGCTAAACTTTTTTTGTTAAAGTATTTTCCAGGCATCTGTCGCACAAAATTATTTCTCTGGTAATCTTTCTTCCATGGCCTTGATCGTTAAATCATCTTCTTTGCATGGCGCCGGGGTTTACACCACGGCACCCATCCAAAAAGGCGCGCACGTGCTTGAATACACCGGCCCGCGGCTCACATCAAAAGCCTGCGAAGGCATGTACTCGGATACCGAAGTCACTTATCTTTTTGCCATGGATGACGGCAACACGATCATTGACGGCTTTGGCATCGCTGCCTTTGTGAACCATACCTGTGATCCCAACTGTGAAACCGACCAATTGGACAATCGCATATGGATCATGGCGCTGCGCGACATCAAAGCCGGTGAAGAACTCACCTATGACTACAACCTCTTTGACGGCGATATTGGCGAGAAAGCGCCCTGCTACTGCGGCCTGAAAGGTTGCCGCAAAACCATGTTTTCTGAAGATGAAGTCATTCGCCAGAAAAAAGTAATGAAGCAGCGCAAGAAACGCAGAGAAGCCGCGCGGCTGCGCCGGCTCAAGGCCGGCAAGTCAGCATAAACTGAGTCTCTTTTCCCTATCGAAGCCATCGCCTTTGGGAACCTGGCGTTATGCGGTGGTGTCTGTTGACTTACCATCTGTGTAAGGAGATCATGCCCATCCAGTCCGTTGTGAAAAGATTTCTAGATTGGACCATGATCCTTCTTTGGTTTGCTGTCGGATGTACGAGTTTCATATTCGCGGCAAACTTGCAAAAACCATCTCTTGCAATACCCATCATTGAGCTTGCGCTATTTGCCATGGTGCCGATCACAGGCTCGTTGGTCGCTCTCCGCCATCGCAAACGCGCAGCATATATTTTTCTCATTACCGGCACATTAGCAGCAAGCTTTTTAATAGCTGCTGAGCTTTGGGACTGGGCGAAAAATGACAATCATCTGATCAGCCTTCTCACGGCCTTTGGGTTTATAGCAGCTTTCTATGCTATTCCGGGAATGTATTGGCGAAGTACCGCACGCAGACACTGGCAGCCTTTAATTCAGCGTTCATTTTCAAGATGGACGAAGCTTGCTTTCGGTATCTTTTTATTTTTGCTCCTGCTTGCAGGATCTTTATGGATGGCGCTTTATCAGATTCCCTATTACGGTGATTGCAGTTCGCAGTATTTTGCTTCGCCCAAATCGCCTGAACACAGTGTTTATACTGCCAAAATCATTTATGTTCACGACCCGAATAGCTTCAAATATCCTCCCTGGTCTATAGCCAAAACAGAACAGAAATACTGGGGGGCCTCTCGGGTGGAGTAAAACATTCACCATTCTGCCCTATCGAAATTTCAAAGTTGGCGAAGAATACCTGATAGAGGGTTATATTAGGCGGTCGCTGGTGGGCCATCTTTTTAATATGATGGAAACATATTGTTCACTGACCGCACCCATGCATGAGTCAGCACTAGAACTGCATTTACTAAAAACCGGACCAGGAAGTAGCGATGGCGTTAGGATTTTAGGACAAGTCTTAAAACAGGACCGGGCTGGCAAGAAAGAACCAGTGCCCAACTTTGTAGTGGCTTTGGTTTTACATCATGGCCCTGAAATTCGGCAGCTGACAGACTCTGAGGGAATCTTTGATTATTCAAAAATGTCAGCAGGAGAATATGACATTTATATTCGAACACTCCCTCTTCCTCTCAGGGTCAGGGAGATCGGGCAATGCACAGGGCAGTTCACCTTAGAACATATTGCTGCGTGTAAGATAGTCATCCTGGATTCAAATATCCCGCAGCAGAAATAATCTTGCGAAGGCCTCACCGCTGGATAGACGCCGATGTCCCATTCCAGCTTACCGACTGATCCAGCCGGATTACCATTCCGGTCTGCGCCGGCAGATTCACGTCTTTACCACTGGTTGAAAGCACATAACCGCCGCCGGCCAGCGCGCCAATCGCGAGCCCTTTCACCGGGCCGCCAAAAATCAACCCTGACGAAGCGACGTTGCCAGTGCTGGCACCAACACTCTGGGGTGTATCCAGGCTGCTGCCTCCAGGTTGCATCCTGCCTTCGGCATTGGCCTTCTTTGTGTTCTTGCCGCTGGCATCATGCGCGGAGGTGTCATGCACCGAAATCAGAGTTGCTGTAAGTGGAAGCGTCTGGCCGTTGGGTAATACCACATCGCGGAAGCGCAGGCTCAGTTTGCCTTTTCCTTTGAGAGCTGCAACCGTGGTTTTGCCTTCTTCAGCATCCGCCACTTCACCTTCCACGCGGGCTCCGCCCGGAATCACTAACGCGCCATTGTCCGGACCACGCACTTCGTCGGCAATCGTCGCGGTAAAGCGGTCGCCGGCTTTTGATGTCTTGGTTGAAAGCGGAGTATCCAGCGTGGCGTGGATTTCCGTTCCCGCAGCCACTTCACCAATGCTTGCGCCGGGGGTTGTGTTGGGAGAACTTTGATTTGAATCTGGAGAAATTTGCTGGTTTGAAGGCTGGTTCGTGCCACTACCGTTTGAAGAGGCCTGGGCCAGACCCATTGCGGCTGTGGCCAATACGAACAGCGCCAGTCTGGCTGCCCTGTTCATTCTGCTGAATCCCATTATGATTGCACCTATGATTTAAGAAGCCGTAAAGGAACTTCTGGTTGGCTGGGCCCACTTTTTGCCCGGAACCAGCATCTCTGTTACTTGCATTGTGGCAAGTTATAATCATTACTGACCTTTATCTGTGACAGGAGCTCTCAATTTGACATCGAATGGCCAGCCTTCAAAACCCCGTGTCCTGGTAGTGGATGACGAACGCGTGATCGCCGATACCCTGGCGATTATCCTCAACCAGAATGGATTTGACGCCTCAGCGGTCTATACCGGGACCGCGGCCGTGGATCGCGCACGCGAAACCAAACCTGATTTGATTATCAGTGATGTCATCATGCCGGATATGAACGGCATTGAAGCCGCAATCCGCATTCGCCAGGTCCTGCCCGGCTGCAAGATTCTGCTGTTCTCTGGCCAGGCCGCAACCGCCGACCTGCTGGAAAAAGCGCGCGCCCAGGGACATGAATTTGAAATTCTGGCCAAGCCGGTGCATCCGCAGGATCTGCTGGCCAAGCTGAGAAACTAAAAAGTTCAACGCATAAGTCCAAACCACAAAGGACACAAAGTACCACAAAGGGGTGATTTATAAAGACACAAACCTTTGTGTTCCTTCGTGTCCTTTGTGGTTAAAGTTCTTGCTA
>DASXZE010000106.1:0-1899 GCA_036502105.1 Candidatus Angelobacter sp.
GGGCGTGATTTTCGCTTTCGAGCTCACCGGCGACTATCACTCCATACTGCCTCTGCTGATCGCGTGTGTTACCGCGCATTCCTTTACCGTATTGACCATGGCGCGGTCCATCCTCACGGAAAAAATCAGCCGTCGCGGCCATCATCTTTCCCGTGAATATGTGGTTGACCCTCTTGAAGCTCTGGCCGTCGAGGACGTAATGCGAACGAATATCACCGCGCTTCCGGCGGAAAGCACCATTGCTGAACTGGAGGCTGCTCTGGCCAACAATGACAATCCACGGGGCCAGCGTGTCTATCCAGTCATTGACAGCGACCAGCAGTTGCTGGGCGTGATGACTCGCTATGATCTTCTCACTGCCATAGAAAACCAGCGCAATGGCCGTCATGGGAATGTTCAGCTTTCACAAATTATAGCTAAAGCGCCAGTCGTGGCGTTTCCTGATGAACCTTTGCGCATGGTGGTAAATCGAATGGCGGCAACAGGTCTCACGCGCTTTCCGGTAGTAACGCCAAATGGCGGCTCGAAGCTGGTGGGGCTTATAGGATTGCATGATCTGCTTAAAGCCCGCGAACTCTCCGTTGCCGATGAACAGCACCGTGAGCGCGTCCTGCGCCTGCGCCTGCCACCATCGATGCGCTGGAGACGGCCATCGGAAAAGAATTCTCCGCGCAATTAACAAACGAGATTCAGGTGGATACAGTTGCATCCACCTGAATCTCTTTTGTTCAGAAGTGTTTCGGGTTATTCCTTCACGCCAAACAGCTCTGCCATTTCCCGATACTTGAAGCCTTCTCCGGGAATGTAGGGCTGCACCCAGTCGCCGTTAACGACAAACTGCGGAATGGCCCGCTTGCCGGTGCGCTGGATTACTTCCTCAGCCGCGCCGGGCGTCTCTTCTATGTTGATTTCATGGTAGGCAATGTTGTTCTGGGCAAGCCAGCGCTTTGCGACATGACAATCGCGGCACCACGGGGCAGTATAGACGGTTAATTTCATAGGCAGATTAGTAGGTTTGATGAAGCCGGGAATCTTTAAGGTGCAAAATCAAAGATGCAAAATCGAGTGCATCCGAATTTTAACCGACTGAAGCATTATTTACTGAGTCGCTTGGCCTGTGGCATTTATCCAATCTGGAACCTGAAATGTGACGAACCTGGAGGAGAATCTATGCGGGAAACCGCGCAGGAGTACACCCAACGTTTACTAAGTTATGCCGAAGGCAAAGATCCGTTGCGTCTGCAGCAGGCTGCGCCCGGAAAGCTCGCAGCGTTATTGAAAGGGAAGACCGGCAAGCAGTTGATGCGCCGGCCCGCGCCGGACAAATGGTCGGTCGGCGAAATTGTGGCCCACCTGGCCGATGCGGAACTCGCTATTGGGTGGCGGCTTCGCCAGGTCCTGGCAAGCAATGCCATTCCGATCCAGGCGTACGATCAGGACTTGTGGGCCAGTACGTTTAACTATGCGCGGCGCGATCCCCGAGAGTCGCTGGGAACTTTTCGCGCGTTGCGCGAAGCCAATCTGGCTTTGCTGAAATCGGTTCCACGGAAGCTCTGGGAGAATTACGGAGTACATGCCGAGCGCGGCAATGAAAGAGTAAACCACGTGGTCAGGATGGTGGCCGGGCACGATCTCAACCATCTGCGGCAGGTCCAGAAGATTTTGCAGGCAAGCAAAGAAAGAACGCTCAAGAAATCCGCTCGCTAAAAATACGCAAGGGGCCGTCTGTTTGCCGACGGCCCCCATCGCGGGTGAATCGCTATTTCTTCGGCGTTGGTGCCGGCGTCGGTGACGAAGTTGCACCGCCGGCCGGATTCTTGTCCGGCGCGGCTGCTGGGGTAGGAACTTTGTCAGGCAGCGGGTTCTTCTCTTTGATCGAAATCAATTCCACTTCAAAGA
>DASXZE010000107.1:0-7407 GCA_036502105.1 Candidatus Angelobacter sp.
AAACTTTTTGCGTTTGCCGCTTACAGCACTTGCACGTTTTCTGCCTGCCAGCCCTTGGGACCTTTGACGACGGTAAATGACACCGCCTGGCCTTCTTTCAAACTGCGGAAACCATTGGATTGAATGGCGGAGAAATGTACGAAAACATCTTCCCCGTTTTCCCGGGAGAGAAAGCCATAACCCTTTGCGTCATTGAACCACTTTACTGTTCCTTGTTCCATGTTGTTACACGCATTCCTTGTTAAGAAATTTGCGCCTTTCTTAGAGGTTAGTCCAGGCAGGTTGCAGGGGGTGCATTGCTGCTGTACAACGCTTTCCGAAACAACGCAGCAGCATTATAACCTTGGAAATCCTGAGTTGTCTCTAGAAAATAAGACCAAGCTTAGAATGTTGAGCCCGGCAATTATGATACCTTGGATCAGGGCGTAAATGATTGTAGGCACAGGAGTTGACATCGCCGAAGTAGCGCGGATTAAAGCCACCGTGGAGCGCTTTGGTGACCGCTTTCTAAAGCGGGTATTCACCCCTGCGGAGATTCGCTACTGCATGGGCAAGCATAATGCCGCAGAGCGTCTGGCGGCCCGCTTTGCCGCCAAAGAGGCCGGAATGAAGGCCATTGGCACCGGCTTGCGCCACGGCGTAACCTGGCAAAGCGTGGAGGTGGTCCGGTTCCCCGGCCAGCGTCCGATGTTGAAATTTACCGGCAAAGCAGCAGAGTTTGCAGGACGGTTGGGCTGTAAGCGGACCCATCTTTCTCTATCGCACACTTCTGATCAAGCCATTGCTCACGTGATTCTTGAAAGTGATTAGCCGAGAAAGCCACCCAAGTCCTTTCTGTGTGTTTTGCAAATTGCTCTACCTGTGAGACCCTTAAAAACCAATGAGCCAAACCGCTGCCCCCGCTAACCTAGCCGAGACCCAGACCACATTCAACTCCATGTCACTGAAGGCCACCATGTTGGCCGTGGCGCTGGTGAGCCTTTCCAGCCTGCTGCTGGAGTTGGCCCTTACGCGGCTCTTTAGCGTGGTGCTCTTTTATCACTTTGCGTTTTTTGCCATCTCGGTAGCGCTGCTGGGGTTGGGCTCTGGCGGAGTATTTGCCCATATCCGGCAGGAATGGCTGGCGCGGTTTGATATGCGCTCGCTCGGTGCATGGTTCTGTCTGCTGAACTCCGTTTTTATTCTGGCGTCCGTGGAAGTGGTGCTGCATACGCCGGTATCACTGGAGGTAAATGGCGCGAACTTTGGCAAGCTGACCGTCATCTATCTGGCGGCTGCGGTTCCCTTCTTTCTCACCGGACTGCTTTTCTCCGTGCTCTTTGCCCGCTCCACTGGACATATCTCTCAACTCTACGGCGCAGATCTTGCTGGAGGCGCTTCAGCCTGCCTGCTCGTTGTCCCGTTGCTCAATTGGATCGGCGCACCCAACGCGCTTCTGCTGGCTTCTGCGTGCATGGCTTTTGCCGCAGCTCTCTGGGCTGGCAAAGCCAGTCTTAAGCGCGCAGGTTATGCGCTGGCTACGATCTTTATTTTGCTCATGGCCGCGAATTATTCCGGACGGCTCGTCGATGTGATCTACGCCAAAGGCGTCTTTCGCGATCCTAAATGGGTGGAGTTTACCCGCTGGAATGCCATCTCTCGCATCGAGGTCAGCACGCAGCTGGGCGGGCGTTACGTGGTGATTGACGCCGACGCCACCACTGCGATTATGAACGTGGATCCCAAGCTATGGGACAAGAACAGCACGCCCACGCCCATGTTTACCGGCCTGCCGGAAACGCAGGGTTTTAACTGGCGAAAAAGTTTAATGTCAGCCGCGCCTTCTGTGGCCAATGTGCTGCGGCCTAAAGGTGAGTTCGCCATTATTGGGCCGGGCGGCGGCGTGGACGTGCTGCGCGCCGTAGCCAACGGCAGCCCCAACGTCACGGGGATTGAGATTAATCCCACCATCGCCAATACCGTGATGCGCGGAAAATACGCTGATTACTCTTTTCATTTATACGAACTTCCGCAAGTGCACATACACGTGCAGGATGGCCGGTCTTACATCCGCAGTTCAAAAGATAAATATGACGTAGTGCAGATGACGCTCGTGGATACATGGGCTTCCACCGCCGCGGGCGCATTCGCGCTGAGCGAGAACAATCTTTATACGACGGAAGCTTTCCGCGAATACTTTGACCACCTGAAGCCGGATGGAATGATCGCCATTACGCGCTGGGAGTTTAAGCGTCCGCATGAAGCGTTGCGCGTGGTTTCACAAGCCATTGAATCCCTGCACCAGCTGGGCATTGCAGATCCGCGGCAGCACTTTATTCTGGTCGCTGATGGCGGCCTCGATGAAGACGGCCGTCCGGTATTGGCGCTAGCCAAGAAAACACCGTTTACAGCCGCTGAATACGCGGCGGTGGCAGCGCATGTGCGGGAGAATCCAAATCTCGTCTGGCTTAATCCAACCGCTGAATTTGCGGGCATGCAGCCCTTGCCGCCGGCGGCGCAGGCGTTCCATGACTTGATTGAGTCGAATGATCCGCGCGGCTTTGCCAACGGCTACGCTTATAACGTCTCGCCGGTGAGTGACAGCGCGCCGTTTTTCTTCTTTACGCTCAAAACAAAATACGTTCTTGAAAATATTCTGGCCGGCACTGGACACGGCATGGATTGGCGCATCAATCTGGGCGTGGTGGTCTTGGGAATGCTGTTGATTATTTCTATCGTAGCCATTCTGGCGTTTTTGATTCTGCCGCTGGCGCTGCATCGCCACAAGGGTGAAGCGCGCAAGACCGGCATTCTGGCTTTGCTGTTTTTTATCGCCCTCGGCTTTGGTTACATCGTGGTAGAAATTTCTTTGATCCAGCGTTTTGTGCTTTTCCTGGGCCATCCCACGTATGCGCTTACCGTGGTGGTTTTTCTTATGCTGCTTTCCAGCGGCGCGGGTAGCGTGACGGCGCGCAAGTGGATATCCAACAGCAACAGAATTTTGCCGCTGCTCGGCCTGATTGCGGCGCTCATCCTGATCGACGTGGTGCTGCTGCCGTGGCTGCTCTCTATCGCCGTCGGACTGCCGTTTGCAGTAAAGCTATTGCTCAGCGCGATAGTCCTGGCGCCGCTTGGCTTCCTCATGGGTATGCCGTTTCCCACCGGATTGCGCCTGGTAAAAACGGTGGAGTGGGCCTGGGCCCTGAATGCCGCCGCCAGCGTCATGGGGTCGGTAATGGCCATGATTATCGCCATCCATTTTGGCCTTACGGTAACGCTGATCTGCGCGGCTGTGGCTTATCTGCTGGCTGCGGCTTGCTCCAGAACGTGGAAAGGCGCGGTTGTAGCTTAAGAGCCGCTTGCTAAAACAGGTTAGATATTTCCAACCAGGGTCAGGAGCCACTAACCGCTTGATCCTTACCGAAAACTGTCTAATTCTAGGGACTTACGGGCACATCTGCTATGATTTTTGCGTAGGTTAAGCCAACTCCATTGCCAAGCCAAAAGCAACTCAGGTGGTCTGAATTAAAGGTCGGGATAACCGTAATCGCCGGTTCCATCACCTTGACTATTCTCGTCTTTCTCATAAGCGGGACGAGCGGCTTTTTTACCAAGAAAATCACGCTCTCCACTTATTTTGACAACGCTGACGGGATTCGTCCCGGCCAGCCGGTGGACCTGCAAGGCGTGGCTGTTGGCAATGTGCAAAGCGTTCGCATCGTCCCCGGACGCCAGCTTGATCCTGTGCAAGTTGTCATGAAGATAAACGCAAAATTTCAGCCATTTATCCGCCAGGATGCTAAAGCTACCATTGCCACCGCCGGCGTGCTGGGCGAGGCTTTTGTTGACATTGACGGTAAAGAAGCAAAAGGCCCAACCGTTCAGGATAATTCTGAACTGCCGCCGGGCAATGCTCCCGGAATCGCGGACGTGGTGAAGGCCAGCCAGACGTCGCTGCAGAATATTGACAGTCTGGTCAAGCGCGCTGACTCCATCTTTGCCGAAATCCAGGACGGCAAAGGCTCACTGCATCAGGCCATCTTCGATCCGGAACTGATTAACAAGGTAAACACCATCCTGAATCAGGTGCAGGCCTTGTTGAATGACGTAAACAGCGGCAAAGGCACGATCGGAAAACTTTTTTCAGACGATACCCTGTACAAAAAAGCCATTACCTCAGTGGATAAGATTGACAGCCTGCTGGACGACATCAATGCTGGCAAAGGCAACCTGGGCAAGCTGGCCAAGGATGAGAGCCTTTACAACAACTTGAACCAGACCGTGGCCAAAGCCAACAAGCTGATGGATGACCTCAACGCCGGCCGGGGCGCTGCCGGCACACTGCTCAAAGACGAAGAGTTTGCCCGCAAGCTGCGCAACACGCTGGAGAAGCTCTCAGCCATTACTGACAGGATTGATTCCGGTGAAGGCAGTGTTGGCAAATTGCTGAGGGACCCGTCCATTTACAACAATACTGATCAAATGCTGGTTGAAACCCGGAACCTGATTAAGGCCATGCGTGAGAACCCCAAGAAATATCTCACCATCCACTTCAGGGTGTTTTAAGAACCGTTGTTTTGAAGAACGGGATTTTTGCAGACCGAGCTCTTGAAAAACTGCTGTATTGCAATCTTTGTACTCGTCATTCGTCACTCATTCTGGCCGACATGAAACTTTGTTTTTGTTGTTCCGCTCAGGGCGATGTTTTCGCACGGCTAAACTCTTTCGCAAAATCTTTTTGAGGACAAAATCACCATGCGTTTATCTCGATTTATGGTTGCAACGTTCTTACTGGCCAGTTTAATGGCCACACATGCCGTGGCCCAGGAGAACAAAGCGGCTGCCAGCCCGCTTGTATCCGCAATGGATCAGACCGCCGATCCCTGCGTGGACTTTTATCAGTTCGCTTGCGGCTCGTGGACGAAAAACAATCCTATTCCTTCTGACCAGGCCATCTGGAGCCGCTTTGGCGAGCTGGCAGAGCGCAACCGCCTGGTGCTGCGCGGCATTCTGGATAACGCCGCCAAAGCCACCACGCGCACCGCCAACGAACAGAAGATCGGCGACTACTACTCGGCCTGCATGGACGAAGACGCCATCAACAAGAAGGGCATCGCTGCCCTGAAACCGGAGTTTGGCCGCATTGACAGCTTGAAAGACAAAGCTGCCCTGCCCGCCCTGCTGGCCCATCTGCATGCTGAAGGGGTGGATGGAGTATTCAGCTTTAATTCCGGCCCGGATTTTAAAAACGCAAAAGAAGTGATTGCCCAGGCCGATCAGGGCGGTCTCTCACTGCCGGACCGCGATTACTACCTCAAGGACGATCCGACATCGGTAAAAATTCGCGAACAATATCTTGAACACGTGGCCAATATGTTCAAGCTGCTGGGTGACACGCCGGAAAAAGCCAAGGCCGAAGCCAAGACCGTAATGGAGATTGAAACCGCGTTGGCCAAAGGATCAATGGACCGCGTGGAGCGCCGTGAGCCGGAGAAGATCTATCACAAGCTCTCGCAGCAGGAGTGGCAGGCGCTTACGCCTTCTTTCTCGTTCGCAAAATATACTGCCGATCTGCACACGCCGGCATTCACCAGCATCAATGTGGCCACACCGGATTTTTACAAGGCGCTGGATGCCGAGCTAAAGAGCGTGAGCCTGGATGATCTGAAAACATATTTGCGCTGGCACCTGGTACATGCGCAGAGCGCAATGCTGCCCAAGGCGTTCGTGGATGAGAGCTTCAACTTTTACGGCAAAACGCTCACGGGAGCCAAGGAACTGCAGGCGCGCTGGAAGCGTTGCGTGTCCGCCACTGACGGCGACCTGGGTGAAGCGCTGGGCCAGGTGTTCGTAGAAAAGTATTATCCGCCAGAAGCCAAAGAGCGCACGCTGAAGATGGTGAACGAGCTGGAAGCAGCGTTGCGCCAGGACATCAGCGAGCTGCCCTGGATGTCTGACACCACCAAAAAGCAGGCGCTGGTAAAGCTGGATGCCATCAAAAATAAAATTGGCTATCCCAGCAAGTGGCGTGACTATAGCACGCTGAAGATCGAGAAGGGCGATGCGCTGGGGAATTCGTTGCGCGCGAATGAGTTTGAAACCCATCGCGAACTGGACAAGATCGGCAAGCCGCTGGACAAGCAGGAATGGCAGATGACGCCGCCAACCGTGAACGCGTATTACGATCCCACGGAAAATGACATTAACTTCCCGGCCGGCATCCTGCAGCCGCCGTTCTACGATTTCAAAGCCGATGACGCCCTGAACTTTGGCGGCATGGGCGCCGTGATTGGCCACGAACTCACACATGGCTTTGACGATCAGGGAGCGCTCTTTGATCCGGAAGGCAATCTCAAAAACTGGTGGACTGAGGCAGACACCAAGGCGTTCAAAGATCGCACACAGTGCCTGGTGGATGAATATGACCAGTTTGTTGCCGTGGATGACGTGCATGTGCGCGGCAAACTCACGCTGGGCGAAAACACCGCGGACAACGGCGGCCTGCGCATTGCCTACATGGCGCTGATGAAATCGATTGCTGATTCCGGCAAGCAGCCAGAGAAGATTGACGGCTTTACGCCCGAACAGCGCTTCTTTATTGGCTGGGGACAAATCTGGTGCCAGAATCAAACGCCTCAGGTAGCGCGGATGCTGGCCCAGAACAACGAACACTCACCCGGCAACTATCGCGCGAACGGCGTGGTGCAGAACATGCCTGAATTCCAAAAGGCATGGGGCTGCAAAGCCGGACAGCCCATGGTAAGAGCGAATGCCTGCCATGTTTGGTAGGTGATGTTAGAGGATTGATGGAAGTTGATTCAGCAAAAGCCCGGCGCAAGCCGGGTTTTTTTATTGCGTTTAAATTTAGAAGAAATTATTTGCGCGGCGATTTATTTTGCAGCGCTATTGAGCAGCGGATGTCCCGAGCTTGATCAGTCCGGTGCTCTCTGCCTGTTCATGCGCGTGGTACGACGAGCGCACCAGCGGCCCGGATTCAACGTGCTTGAAACCCATCTTCATGGCTTCAGTCTTGAGGAAGGCAAACTCTTCCGGCGTGTAATAACGGGTCATGGGCAAGTGATCTTTTGAAGGCCGCAGATACTGGCCGACGGTGAGGATATCCACTTGGCGCGCGGCCAGGTCGCGGAAAACTTCCAGCAGCTCTCCCGTGGTCTCGCCGATGCCGACCATCACGCCGGTCTTTGAAACCATTCCCGGCGAAAAGTGCTTTACGTTGCTCAGCAGGTCCAGTGTGCGTTCATAGCGCGCGCCGGAGCGCACCGCGCGATAGAGGCGCGGAACCGTCTCAGTGTTGTGGTTCAAAACTTCAGGCTTGGCATCCACCACAACGCGCAGGCAATCTTCGCGACCCTGGAAATCCGGGATCAGCACTTCAATCTGGCAGCCAGGGGCCTGCTCGCGAACCTG
>DASXZE010000108.1:0-19722 GCA_036502105.1 Candidatus Angelobacter sp.
GGCGACAGCATGGAGCAGATTGTGGGCTACTTCCTGGGCATGCGTGAAGCTACGCTGGCCGTGGCTGAGTCCTGCACCGGAGGCTTGCTGGCCGAGCGGATTACGAGCATCCCCGGAAGCTCGCGATACTTTTTAGGCGGAGCTGTGGTTTATAGCAATGAGCTCAAGACAGCTCTGGCTGACGTGCCTCCCCAGTTGATAGCCGAACATGGTGCGGTCAGCAGCCAGGTTGCCATTGCGCTGGCTGAGGGCATTCGCAATAAGTGCAAAACAACTTTTGGCATTGGCATTACCGGCGTGGCCGGCCCCGGTGGCGGATCACAGGAGAAGCCAATCGGCCTGGTCCTTACCGCGCTGGCAGACGGTAAAAAAACTGAAGTGGTGGAACGCACCTTCCCCGGTGACCGTGACCGCATACGCCGCTGGGCTTCGCAACAGGCGCTGGATATGGTCCGGCGTAAACTCATGTGACATGCGCATCTTTATTGCACTGGATATCCCGGCGGAAATCCGAACGGCCCTTACCGAATATATGGAGCGCGCCCGTGCTCTCGCGCCAGATGCCCGCTGGGCGCGAGTGGAAGGCCTGCACGTAACATTAAAGTTCATCGGCGAAGTCAGTGACGCCCGTGTGCAAGAGATAAAGACCGCGCTGGCCTCCATTCAAGCTATGCCTTTCAGCGTTCGTTTCGACGGCGTAGGATTCTTCCCCAACGCAAATGCGGCGCGCGTTTTCTGGGCAGGTGTGGACGGTGGAAAAGAATTACCGCAATTGGCATCATCCATTGACGCGGCGCTGGAGAAGATCGGCATCGCTCGCGAAGACAAGCCCTATCATCCACATCTAACATTGGTGCGGAGCAGCGAGCATCGGCTACACGAGCTACAGGCACTGGTATCAAATCCGCCGATCCAGTTCGGTTCAACGATCTTCGGTTCAATGACTGCACGCGAATTTTTCTTGTATCAGAGCCAGCCGCAAAAAGGCGGATCGCGCTATGTCAAGCTGGAAAGATTTGAGCTGGAAAAACTCGCGCAGAAATAATTCTTCGGCAAAATGTTTCAGGATCCGCTCAGCATTTTCAGCACATCACCAGTCGTGGTTGTCTCGCCGAGCTTGGGAAAAGCCTTCTCCACGCAAAAGCGATGCGTGTCGGCATCGCGGTCAGTCATTGCATCCGTGACAAAGACCACGTTGTAGCCAGCATCGTAAGCACTTCGCGCGGTCGATTCCACTCCGCTGCCCGTCGCGACGCCAGTCATGAACACCTGAGTGACACCGCGCTCGCGTAAGGAATCATCCAGCGCCGTGCCAATGAAAGCGCCGACGCGCTGCTTGGTAATAAGAATATCGCTTGGCTGCTGCTCAAGTTCAGGAACCAGTTCAGTCCAATCCGGCGGAAACGCAAACTTGGGAGACCCGGCATCGGTACGGCCCGGTGCCCGGCCGGATACATTTACCAAAACCACGGCCAGTCCGCGCTCACGGAAGGCCCGCGCCAGCCGCGCCGTGCGTTCAACGATCTCGCCGGATGGATGGACCGTCGGGATGCCGACAATACCTTTTTGCAGATCAATCACAATCAGTGCAGCCGTGGTATCCAGTTGAGTAAGAGGCATGATTTTTCCTTCCAATAAAATTGCACAAAATTTTAGATAAGTATTACTGAGCTTGCTTCCTGGCAAATATCTGACTCGACATAATGCTGATAAAAACAATGCCCATAAAAAAAACGGCGAGCGCCAATGTATTTCCGCTCGAAACCCTTCCCACTTGAAAAAGAAAGTAACCGGCCACCATATTCAGAAGCGCCCAGACCACATTCACCGTGGGCGATGACAGCCCTCGTCCGGGAGGCTTTGCGAATGGCGTGGGGAACCGGTCACCACAGATGCCATACACAAAATGCGGCACAGCGTTGGCGAGAAACATCCCGGCAAAGAAACAAGCGATGTAGTTGTACCAGACCATTCTGTTTTTTCCTTTCGGTACTGCTCAAAATCAAATTTATTTAACCGATTCTTCCAGGTCAGTAACCAGATTCACGCCGGGTGCAGGCAGCGGTTCTGTTTCTACTACCGCTTCTTGAACTTTCGGATGCATGGCAGCTTTCACCTTCGGCAACTCAAGCGTGAACCAGATGGAACCAGCCACGCAAAACGCGCCAGTCACCATGACCGTGTATGAAGCGCCTAAGAGGTGGGCCAGCATGCCGGCCATCAGGCTACCGAATGGCGCAGCACCGAAAAAGGCCATGGTGTAATAGCTCATCACGCGGGCGCGTTTATCTTCCGTTACCAGTGACTGGATAATCGTGTTGCTCACTGACGCGCCCTGCATCAAGCCAAAGCCAATGAAAATCATCGATATCAGCGACAGCCACAACGTGTGCGAGAGGCCAAAAAGAATCAGCGCTGTTCCCAGCATTGCTGAAGCGATCTGCAACATGCGGGACAATCCAGCCACCGACTTGCGGACGGCCAGCGAAAGCCCAGACGTAAGCGCGCCAACTCCTGAAGCCGCCGTGAGCCAGCCCAGCGTGTGAGCGCCGCCGTGCAACACCCGTCCGGCAAAAACCGGCAGCAGCACGGAGTAGGAATAGCCCATGAGGCTGAGCAGCGCAAAGAGCAGCAGAATCGTGCGGATGGGCCGAAAATTACGGACGTAGTCCCAGCCCTCGCGCATCTGTTCCAGCATGCTGGCCTTGGTGCGAATTATGTCAAGCGGCTTGAGCCGCATCATCAGCAGTGATGCGATCACCGCAAAATAGCTGACGCCATCGATCAGGAAGCACCAGCCTTCTCCAACGGCAGCAATCAGCATGCCAGCGATGGCCGGACCAATGAGCCGCGCACCATTTGCCATGGAAGAGTTAATGGCAATCGCGTTGCTGAGGTCTTCACGGTCTTCGACCATCTGCAGCAGAAAAGATTGGCGGCCCGGCATATCAAATGCATTGATCAATCCCTGCATCGCCGTGAGCGCAATAATTTCCCAAAGGTGAATCACATGCGCCAAAGTCAGCACGGCCAAAGCGAGTGACTGCACCGCGCCGGCGGCTTGCGTCCACACCAGCAGCTTGCGGCGATTCAGGCGCTCCACCCACACACCGGCAAATGGTCCCAGGGCAAAAGAAACAAACTGCCCTGCGAAGCTCACGATGCCCAGCAACAGCACCGAATGCGTCAGCCGATAGACCAGCCAGCTTGTGGCTACCCGCGTCATCCATGTGCCGATCACGGAGATGCTCTGGCCAACGAAATAAAGCTGGAAGTTACGGTGCAGCAGCGCACGCCACGCGTACGAGAGCGAACCAAGTTTTGAGTTCGTCTGTATTTCTCCGGTTGCGCTTCTACTCACAGTCCCGCCAGTCGCTTGATGATCTCGCCGGCCGCAAACAGCGTTTCCTGTTCCTGCTTGTCTAGATTGGCAATGGCCTGCGCCAGCCATGTGTGTTTGGCATCTCGCACGCTCTTACGCAGGGCCACGCCTTTGGCGGTAAGCTCAATATTCATCTGGCGGCCATCGGTCGGATGCGCCTTGCGCTCCACAATGCCTCTTTCTTCCAAGGCTGCAATGGTGGTCCCCATGGATTGCGGTTTCATGCCCTCAGCCCGCGCCAGGTCGGCGGTGGTTGCAGGCCCATCTTTCGCCAGACGCCCCATCACGGCCGACTCAGTCAATGAAAGCTCATGCGAGGCGCTGGCTGCGCGCACACGCCGCACCAGCAAGCCCACAGCCTGGGTAAAGTCGCCAGCGGCAATTTCAAAAGTCTTACGTGCCATAAATTCATTTTAAACTTAACAACAGCTAAACTTGCAAGTTTAACTTCTAATATAATTACACCCGACATAGACTGGCCAGCTACAACGTTCGCGACCCAAAACCGCCGCCACAGCCAGCGTCCAGTTCGATACAATAACTTGCGCGGCGATTTTTATCGCGCGGCACAAACCGAAAAGATCCATGGTCATTCTCTATCTCATCGTCGCCGCAATCTCTTACCTGCTGGGCTCGATCCCCTTTGGGTATCTGCTCGTGCGTGTTTTTCGCGGTGAAGATATTCGGCAGACCGGCAGCGGCAACATTGGCGCAACAAATGTGGCGCGGTCCGGCGCTAAAGGTCTGGGAATCGCGACGCTGGTTCTGGACGCTGTAAAAGGCGCGTTGGCAGTTGGGATCGCTTCATACATCGCCTCATATCAGGCAGTATCCAACGCGTATCCTACGCTGGTTCCCAATCAACTCATGGCCACAGCAGCCTTGGCAGCCGTGCTCGGTCATGTTTTTCCGGTATGGCTGAAGTTCAAAGGCGGCAAAGGAGTGGCAACGGCGCTGGGCGTTTTCTGCGTGCTGTTTCCCAAAGCGATCCTGGTGGCACTGGCTATTTTCATTCTGGTTGTGTTGGTCACACGCTATGTTTCCCTGGGCTCCATTCTTGGCGCCATTGCCTTTCCCGTGGCTGCCATCTTTCTGCAAAATACAGACTGGCTCTCTTTGCTTCTGGCATCTGGCGTCTCCCTGATCATCGTGGTCAAGCACCACCAAAATATCCGACGTCTGCTGGCCGGCACTGAAAGCCGTTTTGGCGCTGGTAAACCTGCCGTCGCCGAGGAGAAACAGCTTTGACCCGCATCGCAGTGATGGGCGCAGGCGCATGGGGGACCGCACTGGCCATGGTCGTTGGCCGTCGTGGCGACCATGAAGTTCGCCTGTGGGCGCTGGAAAAAGAAGTCACGCAAAGCGTGGCGCGGTCGCACGTCAACGAATTATTTTTACCCGGCTGCCCGCTGCCGCCCGCAGTAATCGCCACCAACGATTTCAAGGAAGCGCTTTCGGGCGTTGAGATTATCGTGAGCGTCATGCCTTCACACCATTGCCGGCGGACCTTTGAGCACATGGCGCAATGGCTGCAACCGCACATGCTCTTTGTGAGCGCCACCAAGGGAATTGAAAATGACACGCTGCTGCGGGTAACAGAAGTCATACAGGAAGTCGTCGGGCGGCTATGCGGATTTGAGCCGAAGATCGGCGCCCTGAGCGGCCCATCTTTTGCCCGGGAAGTTGCAGAGCGCCATCCCACGGCAGTGACTGTGGCTTCTTGTGACAGCGTTCTGGGTGCGCGAGTGCAAAAAGATTTCAGCGACTCCAGCTTCCGCGTTTACATGAACGATGACCTGACAGGCGTTGAACTGGGCGGCGCTCTGAAAAATGTGATCGCCATTGCTGCCGGCGTTTGCAGCGGTTTAGGCCTGGGACACAACTCAGCTGCCGCGCTGATCACCCGCGGACTTGCTGAAATAACGCGCCTGGCCGTGGCCTGTGGAGCCAAACCACAAACCATGTTTGGGCTGGCTGGCATGGGCGACCTTGTCCTCACCTGCACCGGAGGCCTCTCGCGCAACCGCAGCGTGGGTGAAGCGCTGGGCAAAGGCGAACCGCTGAAACAGATCATTGCGGGAATGCACGGCATGGTGGCAGAAGGCGTGCTCACTACCAACGCCGCTCTGGGCCTGGCAAAAAAACACAATGTCGAAATGCCCATCACCGAGCAGATGTACGCCATCCTGCATGATGGCAAATCCCCGCATGACGCAATTCGCGAGCTCATGACCCGCCCTGGCAAAGTGGAAGATAAGTTTTAGCAGTCTCCTCTTTGGTCTTTATTTTTTACTATTTACCAATCCCTGAACCTTTGCTTATTGCCCCTGACGTAGGGCTTTTCCCTGAATAGGCTTTACTTTATAAACATTTCCCGTCTCCGGAGTACTTACGTAATCGCCTGAAAACCGCTTTTTTGCTTAGATAACCTCTGATTTCAGAATACAATCTGGGAATTACGTCCCTGCGCTTATGAAACTGCCGCTGCCGTCCCGGATACCGATTCTGTACCTGATTCTCGTCGTGTTAATCGCGGTGGGAGTCGTGCCGCTTTATTTTTATGCCACCAAGATGGTGGAGCGGAACCGCGTGACGCTGGGCAGCAATGAGAAGCTGCTGCAAAACAACGTAACCACCAATCTGGCACAGTCAATCGCGCAGCGCGAAAAAGACATCAGTTCGACTCTTGCCAGCCTCACCTACGCCATCAGGGTAACCAGCGGCGGTAATCTTAGTGGCAAAAATGTTGATTCGCCCGAAGTAAGGGCGCTGCTGCAGAACTACATACAGGATCCGGAATCCAACGTCACAAATGCCCGGCTGATTAATACAGAAAACAATTTCATGATGATGGGCTCTGCCGAGACAGATAATTTTCTGGATAAAGAGCTGGAACGTGGCCTGGCGGCAGCCCAGGCAGGGCGGGAATACAGCGGCGCAGCACTCTCCATTGGCTCCGGCAAGCAGACCCGCACCGTGATGGTGGTGAGCAAACCGGTCCTCAATGACCAGCGCGTTTACCTGGGATCGCTGGAACTGATCATTGACCTGCAGTATCTGGTAAAGCAGCTTCAGGAAGCAAGAAACCAGCAGAATCTCGATACTTTTGTAGTGGACCGCTCCGGCCGCCTGGTGGCTTCGCCCAGTGCGCACTATGCCACCGGCCAGGACATGAACTCAAATGACCTGGTAAAAAATTTCGTGGAGCAAAAAAACGTTGTGCCGCTTGCCGTGACCATGGATTACACAATTCAGGAAGGCAAGAGCCGGGTTCCCATGCTGGGGACATACTTCCCTGTCGCCGGTCTGGGCTGGGCCGTTGTCACGCAGACAACGCAGGAAGAAGCCTACATTGACATCACAGATATGCGCCGTGACGCAATCCGCGCGGCGCTCATCGCCATTGCCTTCAGCATCATTATCGGCATCTGGGCTGCGCGCAGGCTTACCACGCCGCTGAACGTATTGACTGAATCCAGCCGGACGATTGCCGGCGGTGACTTCACGCATCGCGTCCGCCTCAAGAGCCGCACGGAATTTGGCGAACTGGCCCAGACCTTTAACACCATGACGGACGATCTGGAACAGTTCGTGGGTGATTTAAAGAATGCTGCGCAGGAAAACCGCACGCTGTTCCTCAACTCCATTCAGATGCTGGCCGGCGCGGTTGACGAAAAAGATCCGTACACACGAGGCCACTCTGACCGCGTGACGCGCTATTCCGTTCTCATCGCCACGGAAATGGGGCTGAAGGAAGAGGATATCGACAAGATCCGCATCTCCGCGCAGCTGCATGACGTGGGCAAGATCGGCATTGAAGACCGCATTCTGAAAAAACCTGGCGCGCTTACGCCGGAAGAATTTGAGATCATGAAAACGCACACCACCAAGGGCGCGGCAATTCTGCGTCCGGTAGAAGCATTGCGAGACATGCTGCCCGGCATCGAACTGCACCATGAATCGCTGGATGGCCGCGGCTATCCTTACGGCCTGAAAGGCGAGCAGATCCCGCTGATGCCGCGCATTATCATGGTGGCGGACACCTTTGACGCCATGACCACGAACCGCCCTTATCAAGCAGCCATGGACCCTGAGTACGTAATTCGCATCATCAATTCTCTGGCCGCCACCAAGTTTGACGCCACCGTTGTAGCTGCAATGACCAAGGTCTTTGAGACTGGCAAATTGCGCATCAATCGCGCAGCCACTGTAACCGGCGAAGAAGCAGATGCTGCCGCAGCAGTCAGCACCCCCACAGAAGCCTAACCGGATCTTTCCTCACCGTACTATTTTTCTCCGCGTTTCTGCACCTCTGCGTCTGCACTGTGAATCCTTCGCTTACCCGCTATAATCAAAGGTTTGGCAGGACACTTATAACGCAATGATTCAAAGCCTATTTGGAAAACAGGAACCCTCGTTTCTTGAAAAAATGAAACAGGCCGTCACGCGTACGCGCGAGAACCTGAGCGAGCGTATTGACGAAGTAATGGCCCTTACCAAGGAGATTGACAGCGCCACGCTGGACGATCTGGAAGGAATTTTGCTCGGCGCCGATCTGGGCACCAGTACCACGCAGGAAATCTTATCCAAGCTGCGGGAGAAGGCTGACCGCAAACAGATCAAAGACGTTGGCGAACTCAAGCGGCTGATCAAAGAGCAGGTGCTGGCTATCCTGAACGCCACGCCATCACGCGCCGGCAAACCAGCCAAAGGCGAACCTGAGGTTGTAATGGTCGTCGGCGTAAACGGCACAGGCAAAACTACAACTATTGGCAAGCTGGCACACGCTCTACGTGCTGAAGGCAAAACCGTTCTGATGTGCGCCGCAGACACTTTTCGCGCGGCCGCCATTGAGCAGCTTGAGGTCTGGGGCACGCGCACGGGAGTGGAAGTCATCAAGACCAAGCCCGGCGGCGATCCTTCAGCCGTTCTTTTTGACGCACTCAGCGCCGCCAAGGCTCGACACACTGACAGCGTAATCATCGATACAGCTGGACGTCTCCACACCAAAACCAGCCTCATGGCTGAATTGGAAAAGATGAAGCGCACAGCCCAGCGCATTATTCCAGGCTCTCCGCATGAGGTCTTATTAGTAATGGACGCCACCACCGGCCAGAACGGATTGCAGCAGGCGCGGCTGTTTACAGAATCAGCGGGCGTAACCGGAATTGTGCTCACCAAACTGGACGGAACTGCAAAAGGCGGAGTGGTCATTGCCATCTCGCGCGAACTTGGATTGCCAGTGCGTTATGTGGGTGTAGGTGAAAAGGCTGCTGATTTGCTGCCCTTTAATGCTGAGAATTTTGCCAACTCATTGTTCTCTACTATGTAGTTTTTCTGCAGCGCGCGCATAACCGCGCCATCTCTCGATTAATCATGGCATTTTCACCACAAGACGAACTCTTCATGCGTCAGGCTTTAGACCTGGCGCGCCGCGGCACAGGGCATGCTTCTCCTGGTGCTCGAGTTGGCGCGGTAATTGTGGATAGCCAAGGCAAACTTGCTGGATCTGGCTTCTATACATTCGATGGCATCAGGCACGCCGAAATACTTGCCTTGGAACAGGCTGGCTCTCGTGCTCGCGGCGGCACAATGTATCTCACGCTGGAGCCGCATTGCCATCAGGGCCGCACGCCGCCATGTACTGACGCGCTGATCGCCGCAGGCATCGCGCGCGTTGTCGCAGCCATGGACGATCCCAATCCCAAAGTTGCAGGCAAAGGTTTTGCCCAGCTTCGAGCTGCGGGAATCAAAGTTGAAACAGGATTGCTGGAGTCGGAGGCCCGCCGCATCAATGAAGCGTTTGCACGCTACATACTCACACAGCTGCCGCTAATCACTCTGAAATCCGGAATGACGTTGGATGGCAAGATTGCTGGGCCGCAAGGCGGTTCGGTAAACGCGCCTATCGCCGCAGATCGCTGGATCACGAGCGAAGAATCGCGTGCACACGCGCAGAGCCTGCGGCATGAATCAGATGCAATCCTGGTAGGCGCGGGCACCATTGTCGCTGACGATCCGCTGCTCACAGACCGCACAGGCTTGCCGCGTCGGCGTCCGCTGCTGCGCGTGGTGCTGGATTCGCGGCTGCGCTGTCCGCTGGAATCTCAGCTGGTTGAGACCGCGAAGGATGATGTGCTGATCTTTTGCTCATTTGCGGAAGAAAAAAAACGACGCGCCCTGGAAGCCCGTGGTGTTCGCGTTGAGCAGATACCTCTGCGCTCCAACTCCTTCTCCAATGACGGACGCCCCGATCTCGGCCTGATCGCCGCGCGCCTGGGCGCATTGGAGATTACCAGCTTGCTGATTGAAGGTGGCGCACTGGTAAATTGGGCTGCGCTGGCCGCAGATGTGGTGGATAAAGTTTTCCTGTATTACGCGCCCAAAATTCTTGCCGGCTCAGGCTCAGTTTCTTTTGCCGGCGGTGAAGGCTTCCAGCGTCTCAGTGAGGCAGCCCCGATAAAAGATATTGTGCTGCACCGCTTCGCCGGAGACTTCGCGGTTGAAGGATATCTTCATGATCCTTATGCTCCGTCGGAGGCAATCTGATGTTCACGGGACTGATTCAGGAAACAGGCGAAATCGCCAGCATTGAAAAGATAGCCGGTCAGAATGGCGGCACGGTTACGCGCATCACCATCCAAAACAAAAATATTCCTTCCGCGTTAAAGACCGGCGATAGCGTAGCGGTGAGCGGCGTATGCCTGACTGCGCTAAACATCGAAGGGCAGCGATTTTCCGCCGACCTTGCGGACGAGACTTTAAAGCGCACTACGCTGCAGCGCCTCAAACCTGGCACTCTGGTGAATCTTGAACTGGCTGCGCTCGCTGACGACCGCATGGGCGGACACGTGGTGCAGGGTCACGTGGATGGCGTCGGCACCATCGCTAGCCTGCAGAAGATCAAATATCACGATGACTGGCGGTTGGTGATCGAGGTTCCGCAAACGCTTGCACGCTATGTCGTCCCGCAGGGCTCGATTACAGTGGAAGGAATCAGCCTGACCGTGGCGGCCATCGAAAATTCTCAGGTGGAAATTGCCATCATCCCGCACACATGGGAAGCCACCAACCTGCGTACCTTGCGCCAGGGCGATCCTGTAAATATTGAAGTGGATGTCCTGGCAAAATACGCAGAGAAAATGGCCCAGAAGCCATCTCACAAACTGAACGCCGTAGAGCTGATCCGGCAGGGCTTTTAAGGCCGCGAAAAACAGTTCAAACAAAAAAAGATCAGCACGTCTGGTTTGACTGTGCTGATCTATGGTGAAACGCAAAGAGGGGTCGATGCGCTTCGAAACTTGTTGCCGGAACTCGTCCGGTCTTAGGCGTTTCCTGTCGCTGCCAGAAACACGTAAATGATCACGATTCCTACGGCCGCCCAGATGCGAAAATTTTTGTAATGCTCGCTATGGCTCATCTCGTTTTACCCCTTCCATCCTTTAAAGTTGCCTCAGAGGGAGTACCGCAATCACCGCATTCAATGCTGTAGATTGCGAAAGGCGGAAGCTGATTAGTTACACTTGAGAGCTGCACCCACAAGCGCCGGAAAATCAACTGCCAAAGAGATAATGCCTCCGGCCCTGCCGGAAAGAAATTAAAGGCGAATTAAAAATTTTAATTCCTTCCAATAAACAACAACGATATTTAAGCGAACAAGTAGCTTTAAATATTCTGTGATTTTGCAGCTTTTACATGCTTTGCGAAGGTTGGGTGGACTCGAATCAATTTATCGAACAATGAGCTTAGCCAGCCCTGTAGCCGGCAAGTCTGGGACCATGAATTTCTGCGGCTGGGCCCGCCCTTGTGTAAGCGCTTCTGCCGCCAGATAGCCGCTGCGGACTGCGCCTTCCATGGTGGCTGGCCAGCCTGTAGCGGTCCAATCGCCCGCCAGAAAAATGCCAGGCCATGGCGTTTCTGCGGCCGGACGAAACTTGTTCAGTCCAGGAAGAACCGAGTAGGTGGCGTAAATTTCCTTGATCACCGCGGCTTTCATAACTTTCGCTTCTTTTACTGCTGGAAAAAACTCGGCTAGTTCTCGCGTTGCCATTTCCAGAATTTCTTCCCGTGACTTCTGCACCAGCGACTTGGAAGCACTTACCACCAGTTCGATATAGCTACCATCGCTGGCGTTCTCTTTGTCGTCATGGAACTTTGATTTGTGAAACATCCACTGGATCGTACGGTCCAGCAATACCGCGTGGGGCAACGGTGTAATCTCACGGTCAAACCACAGGTGGATTCCCGTAATCGACGAGCTTTCAAAATGTGCCAACTGTTGTTTGATCGGTTCAGCAGCCGCGTCCTCCGGCAGAAGACTGGCAACGCTTTGAAATGGCGCAGCTAAAACCACGGAGTCAAATAATTGTTCACCTGCATTAGTTGTTATACGAACATCGCCCTGCTTTTGCGAAATCGCTGTAACCGATGACCGTAACAAGACCTCGCCGCCACGCGCGCGAATATATTCAATCGCGCTGCCATACAAATCTGAGAGTGGAATGCTGGGCAGGCCCATTCTTCCGCCGGCCGCTGATTTCATGAATGACTCGCGAAAAACCTGTGCCGCATAGTGCACTGATACGCGGTCCAGTTCTTCATTCAAGGCACTTACCAGCACCGTCTTCCAGAAGCGCTCAATCGCCTGCTCTGTTTGCTTGTTGCGGCGCAGCCAGGAGAGAAAATCCTCTTCTCCATCCTCGGGCAGACCGCGGCTCATTTTGTCCATGGCTCGCGCGATGGCCAGCTTGTCTTTTGCGTTGAGCATCTTCGCGCTGAGAAATGCCGGAACGTTATGCATGGGCGCGGGCAGGAAAGAAGGAGCCATGCGGCTCGCGCGTCCGCCCGGCTCAAGGAACGTGAGCTCGTCAAACCAGCGGATCTTGTCGCTTACGCCCAGCCGCTTATAAAAATCGATAAGGTTGGTGCAGCAGCCCAGCAGAACGTGCTGGCAGTTATCCACTACCTCGCCGGTGCCAGGATGCTCGTAGGAAGATGCTCGTCCGCCCACATAAGGGCGACGCTCAAAGAGTGTCACGCGCAGCCCAGCGTCTGCCAGCGCGCAGCCCGCTGCCAGGCCGGCGAGCCCGCCGCCGACGATAGCTACAGTCTTTCTCTGTGTATCTGTGCTCATGCAATGCGGAGCAGGAAGCCGCGGGAGAGTACTTTCAGCTTCTCCCATACGGTTAGCCGCACTCGCTCCGTGAACACATCATAATTGCGGTCGGTGATTTTCTGGAGCAACTGGCTGTAGATTTCCACCAGCACCCAAAAAGCTGCGCGGCTGTCTTCTTCAATCAACTCCATCAGCCACTTGGCCGACTCATAATACTTGCGCGCGCGTTCTGCTTCATATTCCAGCGCCGGACGCAGTTGCTGTGCCTGGGCCGGGTCTTGTAATGCGGCGGCAGAGAAATTTGCTGCTGAGAGATTGGTCCGCGCCAGATCTTCTGCTGGAAAATAAATGCGCCCCATGGAAGCATCTTCTTTTACGTCGCGGATAATGTTGGTCAACTGAAATGCCAGCCCGCAGTCTTCCGCAAGGAATTCGGCCTTGCTGTCTTGATAACCAAAAATTTTTATGCAAACCAGCCCGACTACCGACGCAACGTAATAGCAGTATTGCTTCAGATCATCAAACGAATTGCACAGCAGCACCGGTGCATCTGCGGAGCCTGCTGGGATGTCTAGGTCCATGCTGGTGCCATAGACCAGTTTTTCAAAAAGCTCAGGTGGGATCTTGAATTTTTTCTGCGCATCACCCAGCGCCATCAGCACAGGGTCGTCAGTCGATTTGCCGGCAAAGACGGCTTTAGCCGCTTCCAGCCATTCATTCAGTTTGTATCGTTTCTGCTGCGGATCACCGCCGGGCTCGTCAGAGATATCATCCGCGTGGCGCATGAAGGCATAGACGGCACTCAGCGCATTGCGCTTGTCCGCAGGCAGCACCATAAAGCCGTAATAAAAATTCTTGGCCGCGCGGCGTGAGATGCCCCGGCAAACAGCATAAGCATGATTGAGTTGGTTCACAGCAGCTTACCTGCCGCTGCGCGTGCCACCAGCATGAGCTTGCGCGGTTTAGAGATCACAGGGCGAGACCGCAGCACGTCGAAATTTTGGTTTTCAATGGCCCGCAAAATTTCCATTCCACCCCTGCTGAACAGATCAAGGTCCACCGCCAGCTCTCGATCTACTTTCTTGATCAGAGGTAAGCCGCGCTCAAACCATTCTCGCGAACGCTCGACTTCAAACTTCATCATGGCGAGAAATTGCGGCGTCGCGTGGCGCTGTGCGATATCATCGCCAGTCACGCCAAAGCGGCGCAGGTCTTCCAGTGGCAGATAGATGCGGCCTTTGCCGAAATCCACAAAAACGTCCTGCCAGAAATTAGCCAGCTGCAACGCGGTGCATGTGTAGTCAGAAAGTTGTTGCCGTTCGGCGTCGCTGTACCCGCATAAGTAGAGCACCAGATGCCCAACAGGATTTGCAGAATACCGGCAGTAAGCCAGAACGTCATCAAAAGTTTCAAAGCGCGTGACGGTCTGGTCCTGGCGAAAGGCGATCAGCAGATCAGAGAACTCGTGTTTGGGTATCCCGCACTGCTGCACGGTTTCTGCCAGGGCAACAAATACCGGATGCTTCGGCGCACCCGCATAGCAGGAGTTTAACTCCACTTCCCATTGGTCCAGCAATTCCAGCGACTGCTGCGGATTGCCCACTTCATCGCCCAGATCATCAGAGATCCGGCAGTAGGCATATACGTTGTAGAAATGCTGGCGCAGGCGTTTAGGCAGAAACCATGACGCTACAGAGAAATTTTCATAATGCGACTTACCCAGACGCTCGCAATAGGCACGCGCCTCTGCCAGAGACGGAGCCGTAGCCGGAATGCGATACGACTCCGGCAGCGCGTTCCATCCCAGAGGCATGGACGAAGTGCTTGTAGGCAATACTGACATGTCTTAGTGGCCGGGTATGATCGCCGTTTTAATCTGGCTTCCACGGTCCAGCATCTGCTGCAGGACTTGCTTGAGTTTGGAAAGAGGCGCCTCACCGGTTACGTAGTCTGTGCTCTTAACGTTCTTTTCCGCGATCAATGAAAACGCTTTGCGCACGGTCTGTGGCGTGTGATGGAACGTGGCTTTCAGCGTGATCTCAGAGTAATGCAGCCGGTTGGTATCCAGTTCCACCTTGGTGCCGCTGGCGCATCCGCCAAAGAAATTCACCACGCCGCCGCGCCGCACCATTTCCACAGCCCACTGCCATGTCTGCGGACGGCCTACGGCTTCAATCACAATGTCAGACCCACGGCCTTCAGTCAGGCCAACCACTTTGGCAATGGGGTCGTCGGTTTTGTCGATCTGCACCACTTCGTCCGCGCCAAATCTTTTTGCGGCCGTTACCTGCTCACCGCGTTTGACGACAGCAATTACTTTGCAGCCGGTCAGCTTGGCTACCTGCACCAGCATCAAGCCGAGCGGCCCCGCGCCGATGACAGTTACGGTGTCGCCAATGTCGGCGCCACTCTCCTGCAGGCCACGCAGCGCGCAGGCCAAAGGCTCAGTCATGGCGGCGGATTCAAAGCTCAGATCATCGGGCAGCGCCAGCATGTTGGTCTCAACAATGCGCCGCGGAATTTTAATGTATTCGGCGTAAGCGCCATTGTTAAACAACAAATCTTCGCAGATATTTTCCTGGTGCTTCAGGCAGAAAAAGCATGAACCGCAGGGAGCTGAATTGAGAGCAACCACTTTCATACCACGGCGGAAGTCACGCACGCCGGGACCAACTTCTTCAATCACGCCGGAAAGCTCATGCCCAAACAGCGCCGGCGGCACAATCATGCGCGCGTGATAGCCGCGCTGATAAACCTTCAGGTCCGTTCCGCACGTGAGCGCCACGTTCACTTTTACCAGCACTTCGCCGGTTTCAAGCGTGGGGATGGGCACCTTCTCAATCTTGATGTCCTCTTTGCCATAGAGAACCGCTGCTGTCATTTTTCCTTTCAATTCTTCTCCCAATCCATTCCGGGTTGAATCACGATCTTCATTGAATCAGGTCCGGGATGCGAAGCCAGATGCAACGCCTCTACTGACTGTACCAGCGGAAAGCGATGCGAAATGAGCCGCGCAAAATCTATTTCTCCGCTGAACACCAGTTGGACGTTTTCATCCTGCAAATCCACTGACGCGCTGTACGAGCCCATCAGCGTCTTTTCATCCATGCAGACCGCAGAAGGGTCAATTGCCACTTCACTTCGTTGCGTCTGCGCAAACAACATTACTTTTCCGCCGGGCCGCACTGCATCCATCGCAGGCTTGATCAAGCTATTGCCCGCCGTAGCCAGGATGACTGCATCTGCGCCGCGACCGTCTGTAAGTTCGCGTACCCGCGCCGCAGGATCAGCTTCCCCGGCATTCACATTGTGCTGTAATCCGTAGCTCTCACTTATTTTAAGGCGTTGGGGATACAAATCGGAAGTTACTACGGTCGCACCCGTCCGTTTGGCCAGTGCCGCCAGAATGATCCCAATGGGCCCCTGCCCAATCACCAAAACCGTCTCATCGGCCTGCAATTGCATAGATTCCACGGCTTTGAGGCAGGTATTTACCGGCTCAATAAACGATGCCTGCTCGTAGGAAACCTGGTCTGGAATCTTCACCACGCCTTTACGTACGATCCAATCCATCACCCGGATGTACTCGGCAAAGCCTCCGCCGCTGGCCTCAAAGCCCGCCGTGGCTCCAACTTTTTTATAAACCTGACACTGCGCGAAAACTTTCTTCTGGCAGTAATAGCATTCGCCGCAGGGAATGTGATGGAACACCATCACGCGGTCACCGACATTGAAATTGCTGACGCCCGCGCCCATGGCGACTACCTGCCCAGACATTTCATGGCCGAAAATCCGCGGCGCAGAATGCGAGCCGGTAGAAATCTTTTTCAAGTCTGTGCCGCAAATCCCGCAACTATGAATGCGTACCAGCAGTTCTCCTGCCCCAATTTCCGGGACAGGAACAGTTTCCAGGCGGACATCGTCTTTGCCGTGATAAACCGCAGCTTGCATCGTCTTGGGAATGACGAAATTGCCGGCAGCGGACTCTGATTTCGTAGCTGTATGCATTAAAAGTTAGCGCTTTGCTTCCGAGAACTCCGGTGTATTCAGTGTAACAATTTCTTTTGCCTGCGAGCTTGCAGTCAGATTTTCAGTGAGCCAATCACAGAGTGCGTGCGTGGCCGCACTGCTGTTCCTGGCCAGCGCTGCAATCTTGAACCACTGCCATGGCCGCACTGCTGCCCAGGCGGCGAATTTGCCCGTCTGAAAGTTTCCGCCAGCGGTTAGAAATTTACCCATTGGCGGCATGGCGAAATCGGCTTCATCAGAGATCGCTTTTACACATCGGAAATCGATATTTGCTTCTTGCGCGATCCTGGCTACGCCAGCTGCTTCCATATCGACTACCAGCGCATGAAAGCTCTGTACCAATTGCTTCTTCGCTTCCGCACCGGCAATTTCAGCCGCGCTTACCAGTACGCCACCGCTAATGCGGGAGCTGTCGGCGGTGCAGCGATACTCTGCGCTATCGGATGCATCGACCACGACGTTTGGCGTGAAAATGCTGCCCACTTTCAGGCTACGAATCAGCGCGCCGGCCACGCCCACTGACATCAAGGCTGATGGATGAAATTTTTCCACTACCGCGCTTGCTGCTAGACCGGCATTCTTACACCCGATTCCAGAAATAATGGCGACCAGGCTATTGCTCTCAAAAAGAGTGAACGTTTTGCCGCCAGAAGAGAGCGTGCTCTTCTTCCATCCTTGAACGAGCGGCGCTAATTCCCTTTCCATGGCCGCAATAATGGCAGTCTTGCTCATGCGCTCACCGGCGCAATCTGCCCTGGCTCTTCTACATATCCGTTGGTCTGGAACCATTCCACGGCGCGACGCAATGCGTCTTCCACCGGAATAACTTTATACCCAAGTTCATATTCGGCTTTGGTAGATGCGGCAAACATTTTTTTGCGGCCCATTTTTACGGCGTCAATGGTGGCGCGCGGCTCCTTGCCCAAAATTGTTCCGGTGAAGAACTGGTCGAACACGGCAAATCCCATGGCCACGGCATGTGGCACTTTCATTGTGGGTGATGGCAAACCAGTAAGCTCGGAGAGTTTGTCCAGGATCTGCTTCAACGTCAGGTTTGCGCCGCCCAGGATGTAGCGTTCACCCGGACGCGCTTTTTCCATGGCCAGCAAATGTCCGCGGGCCACTTCTCTCACGTCCGCCAGGTTGAGCCCTGTGTCAACGTAGGCAGGAAATTTGCGTTTTAGAAAATCGACTACGATTCTTCCTGTCGGCGTTGGCTTGATGTCATATTCACCAATCGGCGTTGTGGGATTCACCACCACAACATTTGCGCCGTTGCGACCAGCTTCCAGCGCAATCTGCTCGGCCATAAATTTTGACCGCTTATAGTGCCCAACCATGTCTCTAATCGACACCGGCGAATCTTCGCGGGCAACGTGGCCTTCTCGGGTAAATCCCATTGTGGCGACGGAACTGGTATAGATCACGCGGCGCACGCCGCATTCCTGTGCTGCACGGATAATAGCGCGCGTGCCCTCAACATTGGAGCGATACATCTGCTCGGGATCGCGCACCCACAAGCGGTAGTCGGCGGCAACATGAAAAACAAACTCACAGCCTGCCATGGCTTTCTTTAGCGACTCAGGATCACGCAGGTCGCCGGTAGCCACTTCTGCATGCAGATCGGCAATGTTGTCAGTCCGGCTGGTAGAACGAACGAGCAGACGGAGGTCGGCCCCGCGCACTGCTAATGCACGTGCAACATGGCTGCCAACAAATCCGGTAGCTCCTGTGATGAAAACTTTCATAATTCATTCGAACGAGAGATTGTGTGCCGCAAAACCCATGCACATAAATCTTCTTCGCTTATTTCTCCCGCAGCCGCTGCAAAAAAAGTATCTGCTGCTTCCAAAGGATCTACTTTTAAACGCAGTCCGTTGAGATTAAGAAATATATTCAATGCAATAAAAGCCGCGCGTTTGTTGCCGTCAAGAAATGGATGGTTTCGTAAAATCCCAACAGCATCACTAACAGCCAGCCGCCCGATGTCTTTCACGCCTTCATAGGCATATAGATTTTTTGCTCGAGCCAGAGCCGAATCTAGAAGGCCTTCCTCTCTCATGCCTTCTAATCCGCCATCTTCAGCTAAGGCCAAGGTATGTGCCTTCAGCAAAGCCGCTTTCTTGATCCAGACCGGCTCACTCACTTTGCCAACGCGCGCAACGTCTCTCGATATTCAGCCATTACCTCACGAGCGATCTCAAGCTGACGCTCTACCTCTGGGTCACTTCCGGTGAGGAGATAGCCATCAGGAGTTTCCAAAGCAAAGACCGTTTCCCCTTCATTCACATGTAGGCGTTGAAACATTTCCTTTGGCAGCGCAATGCCAGTGGAACCTTCAGCTAAAGTCAGCTTAAGAACGGCCATCATGCCCCCTCAAAAAATCGGAACGATCTCTTTTCAGAAAAAATCTAGTCCAGCACTTCCGCCTGAATGCCAATATTCTTTTCCCCCGCAGCTTTCTTCTCCCAGTATTTTTTCACCCAGGCATCAAAGCTTTTGCCTGCCGCGGTATCGCGGCCAGTAAAGCCGAGCGCGGCGATGTCTGCGTACGGGACCGAGATTTTCTGATCTGAATCTTTGGGGAAAAGCCGTACGGCGGAATCGGACAAGGTCTTTCCCGTACGCCGGTCAAAGATATAGCCCTCAACCTTGCTACCGTCTTTGCGGGTAATGGTTACGTCACCGCGATAATCAAAAGCCTTCTCCAGAGCCTGGCGGACTTCTTCTTCGCTCGCCAGTTCCGGCACCCAGCCTTCCAGCTTTTCATGCTTGAATCCGGGCGCTACTTCCAGAGAGTCAGGGTTTTGAATTTTGTTGGTGTCAGCGGGAGCGCTCATGCGTTGGTCTCCTCCATCTGGCTGGCTTCCTTGATCTGCACCAGTGGATCATAGCTGTGCACAGGCCGCTCAGTTTCATTCAGGAGTTTCAATGCATGCTCATCTTTGTGGCGGGTAAAGATGGTGGCACGCGCCGTGGACAGGAGGCCGCGCAGCGAGCCAAAGGTATCGTTTACCGCCGTGGCTTCATAGCCGCTGTGCACCATGCAATTCGCGCATTTCGGATTGCCAGACTCTGTGCCGTATTCTTCCCAGGCCGTGCTGTCCATCATCTCTTTAAAACTATCGGCGTAGCCGTCTTGCAGCAGGTAACACGGCTTCTGCCAGCCAAAGATGTTGTAGGTCGGCATGCCCCA
>DASXZE010000109.1:0-42546 GCA_036502105.1 Candidatus Angelobacter sp.
TCTCCCACAATGCGGGCGCACTTGCGTGTGGACTTATTCGGCTGCAATCCCATCTGCTGCATCGTGTAGAGAATCCGGCGATGCACCGGCTTCAATCCATCGCGCACATCTGGCAGCGCGCGGCCAATAATGACCGACATGGAGTAATCGAGATACGAACGGCGCATCTCCTCTTCAATATTCACGGGTTGAATATTGCCCGCGCCAGGGCCTTCACCACCCGGAGGAGGCGTTAAAGGGAGTTCAGGATTCTGTTCATCTGCCATGTTTTTCTCTCAATCAGGGAACGGCGGTTTTTAGTCACACCGCAAGCAACTTCGGCGGTCCTTAGGGCCCGGGCCGAAATGTCTGCTAAATGCTTGCATTTACAAGAAGTTATGTGCCAGAAGAGTACATGAAATTATAGCATAAATGAACGGGGAAGGCAGAGCGGGTATCAAGCAAAAGGAAGGAGTAAAAAATCCGGTAAAAATTGCGATTTGCAAAGCTCTCTCAAGCATTCACAAATCGCAATTCACGAATTACAAATGCATTAGTTCAGCTTCACTTGCACGCCGCGATCATCATTCGCTTTCACGGTTGCAGTTGAATCAAGATCGTCCAGTTTGATCTTCTTCAGCGTGGTACCAGAAAAATCAAACAGCGTCCCACCCATGATGGCGTAATTTTTTGTCTCCATCTGATGGCCATCTTTAAAGATGAATACCGTTGATGGCGTTTTGTCTTCCACCGGAATCATGGAAAACTCTGCGTTCGTGCTGGCCGGCTGTTGCTTGGGTTTTTCTACTGAACCCTGTCGGCTGCCTTCGCGCGAATCCATATAGTGCTGGCCGTAACGGGGATCGCCCTGTTGGTACGCCATGGCGTCGCGAGCGCCTTGCAGGTACGCAGCGCGCAAATCATCGTCGCCCTGATTTGCAGCGGACTGGTTCCCAGAAGCCTGAGCCGCCGGAGCCGAATTCGTCTGCGCTGTGTCCGCCGGAGCCGAAGTATCCGGCACATAAGGATCGGCCGCCGACGGATAAGCTCCATCACTGTAGATCGGATAGAACAGCGGTACCGGTACAAAGGCCTGCGGCTGCGACCGGTGCTGATGCGAGCCAAAACGGCGCCCTGGGCCGCTCACCCGCACGTTTGACCGCAAAGGCGGATGCACACCTGGAGGCAATGGCGTAGGCGAAAGAACACTCGCTGGAACGCCGTGCTGCCGGCCATCTGCCGTGGGTGACGTAACAGAGGCTGGCGCTCCGTGGTTTGAGAGCTGCGCTTGCGAGACTTGCAGGGCGAATGCCAAAAACGGAATGACGAAGACTGGTCGCGACATATACCACCTGCTGGTTCTGCTAATAAGCTGCGGTTACTTACATTAGATGATAACCCCTGACCCTTTGGATTCACACCAGATTTTGGATCCAATGGGTAAGTATCACCACTGTCTGAACGGCTCGAATGATGAAACATGCAGCCAAAAACAGGGTTATCTGGCGTTTAAATCGCGTTTCCAGAAAGTCCGCCGCTAATCCGCCTATGAAGATGAATACAAAACTTAACCCTAAACTGGCGTCCCATATACGGATGGCCGGAGCCACGCTAAAAAGCATCACGGCAATCAGCCCGGTAATCAGTGGGGCCGTGTTGCCAAAATAACGCGCCCGGGGCCAGCTTCCATAGGCCGTAAAGGCCAAAATGAAGAGAAAAACCAGCACATATCCGTCTGTCTGCGCGGAAAGAGCAAACGCCAGATTGCGGACCGCCGCCAGCGTCGGCTTCTGGGCCAGCATTGCCTTCACACTCAAGCCTGCGATCCCAGTCAGCCAATAAGTAGCCGCCCATACCATGCAGCCGATAGCTGAAGCTCCGCTCAACACAATCAGCACTTTTTTGCGGCATCCCGGAGCCAGATAGATCATGTAAGCAAAAGCCAGCAGCACCAGCGTGAATGACCACCAGGCAGTCGCCAGCGCAAAGCCAATGGAAAGCCCCAGGATCACAATCCGCGGCGCCCACTTCTTTGGCGGGGCGTAGAGCGTATGCGCCACCCCTATCGCCGTGTAGATTAGCCCCAGCCCGCTCCATGCCAAAATGATTTCCGGGCCAATATTGCTGCTGATCTTAATCATCGCCGGCGAGGTGCAATAAAGCGCCAGGGCAACATAGCCTCCGGCATCGTCAAAAAGACGGCGCGCCACCCACCACAAGGCTGCTCCCAGCCAGAACCCAAACAGAACAAAAGGCAGACGCAGTAGCCACGGTCGCGGAACCGCCAGAGCTTCACTGATTGGAGCCGAAGCTACCTTCCTGATCAGCGGTATCGCCCGCACCGGGAGTGCGGCCACCCATCCCGTTAAAGGGGAAGCGCTGGCTGTCTTTATTATTTCAGCGCTTGTCTCAGCGCGGGGCAGTCCGGCGGCAATGTAACGGTATTCCAGGTCAGCGACTGCTCGCGTCTTGGCGGCCCATAGGCATTGCGCCAGAAAGGCCAGCAGCATGAGTCCGGCAAACACCTGTGGCTTGCCAACTTTGAATTCTCTAAGTAGCTGGAGCATGAAATCACAGTTGTATCATGCGCCATGCAAAACATGCTGAGTGCTGCGCAGATGCCGCTATGCGGCAGCATCCTTTATCAACGACCTGCGCCAAATTCCCTCTACTAAGAAACAAATTACCTTAAAAGCTTACTTATGTACGCCTGTTGCTCTAATCATTCGCACACCCCAGCCGATGTTACTTAAGGAATGGCAATGGAATACACCTCCGGTAAACCCTCGAGCAAAAGCGATCTTTCCGTTCGCGTGCGCAAGACGCTCGATGATCTGGCGTCAATCCGCCAGTCGCTGCTCGCTGTTTCTGCCCCGAACAGTGCTGGTGCCTCGCCCGATGATTCCACCCAGGTGCTTGATCTGGAGTTGGCCGGAGAACTGAAAAGCGTGGTCGATGCGCTCCGTCTGCTTCTCTGGGCATACATTCAGGCACTGTCAACAAAATCAGGCCGCGCGCCGGAAGAAGTTTTGAGCTGGTACAAGATGGAGCTGGCAGTGGAGATGCTCCGCAGTGTGCGCGGATGCCCCGTGGCTGTGCCCGCCCGCAGCGGCTCTATTGCTGACTTTGAGCGCATGGTCAATCAGACCCTAAGTGCAACGGCCGCCACCGCAAAAATTTCTATTCCTGAGCGCCAATAACAGCCTATTCGTCCGCGTCTGATCTGGTAGAGTTTTCCTGTTCTCTTTCCCAAGGAGCATCATGGAACCAGAAATCCCAGCGACCCCACCAGCAATTCCGCAAGTTCCGGAAGTGAGCGTAATTCGCCGGCCCAATCCAATCTTCATGAATGATCGCGGCCTGCGCGCTGGCTGGCGGCTGCTGATTTACTTCGCCATGATTGGAACTCCTATCCTGATTCTAAGACTGCTGGCAAAACTTGCGTCTGGCGGCGCACCCGCAACTCCCCGCACCATGCCGCAAATACCAGAAGTGCTGATGACCGCCATACAAGGCGGCGCCGAGCTGGCTCTTTTTCTGCTCCTTCTATTGTTTGCCTGGATTATGAGCAAGATCGAGCATCGCAAGGTCGGCGCTTATGGCCTGCCGCTGCAAAAATCACTCTTTCCATCCTTTGGCACGGGCTATGTACTATGGGGATTTTTGCCGCTGGCTTTTCTGCTCCTGATTCTCCACACTGTACATGTTTTCTACTTTGGCGGGTTCAGCCAGCTCAATGGCCAGATATTTGGCTGGGGGCTTCTGTGGTGGGCGTTTTTCCTCTTGGTGGGTTTTTTTGAAGAATTCTGCTTTCGCGGCTATTTCCTTTACACGCTGGCAGATGGAATTGGTTTTTGGCCGGCCGCCATTATTCAAGCCATATTGTTTGCCTTTGTCCATATGGGCAATGGTGGAGAGACAAAAATTGGAATAGTCGCCACGGCATTCTTTGCCTTGTTCGCGGCAGCTACGGTATGGCGCACGGGAAATCTGTGGCTGGCCGTGGGCGCTCATGCCGGCTGGGACTGGGGGCAATCCTATTTCTTTGGCGTGAATGACAGTGGCCTGAAAGTCTCTGGCCATCTCTTAAACCCAACTATTACCGGGCCAGACTGGCTCAGTGGCGGCAGCGTTGGCCCGGAAGGCAGCGCGGTTGCGCTCATTCTCTGGGCGCTGATGTTTCTTGTGGTTGTGCTGTTTCTCAAAAAGCGCCCGCAGCCGGCGCTGGAGATTGTGGAAGCCCCAAAATATTAGCCGCGAAAATCACGTGAGTTGCGCCAATTTCGGATCTCGCTGAAATTCGCGTTCTTCGCGTGCATTCGCGGCTTGATTTTCTATCTGCGCCGATCTGCTAAACAAATTTGCAAAAGCTGCTCGGCCCTTGGCCGCCGAGCAGCGCTGATTCAAGGCAGACAATTTTCAGGCAAGATTCATTTCAAAGCGGTTTGGAGCAAAGCGACATAAAAATTAGATATCTAAGTTCTTAACATCCAGCGCGTTTTCTTCAATGAACTTCCTGCGCGACTCCACATCCTCACCCATGAGCGTGGTAAAGATCAGTTCGCAGGCTTCAATATCTTCAGCTCTTACAGAGAGCAGCGTCCGGCGTTCCGGGTCCATGGTGGTCTGCCAGAGCTGTTCAGAGCTCATCTCGCCCAGCCCTTTGTAGCGCTGCACGCTGTACTCTTTTTTGCCTTCGGAGAGGACATAGTCGAACAGATCGCGCGCGGAGTGTTTCTCCACCCGCTCGGCCTCAATCTTCGTCCTGCGGATCGCCGCTTTTGGAGCTTTCTTCGCGGCTTTGTCCAGGTCTTCGCGCTCAGAGTCACTCAGCTCAGCGGACGCATCTTCCGTGGTCTTGCCCGTTACCTCAATCACGAACGGCGGCTCCATGTACGTTTCAATCAGCTTGAACTTGGCCATCATCTGGCGGTATTCCGGCGTGGAGGCCAGCGCCCAGTTGATATGCCTTTCAGCGCCCTGTGAATCAGTAAACTTCACGCCCCAGAGGTTGTGCTCTTCGTCAAAGTAACTTTCAATCTGCTTGAGCTGGGATTCCTTGGCTTGCTTATTGATTTCTTTTTCCAGCTTTTCAATTTTTTTAGCGACAGTCTTCTTGTCGCCCTCAAAATCGCTGCGCTGCGAAATTCCAAGCCGCGGCAAGAGTTCAGTAATCCGCTCCAGGCGCAAGCGCTTGTCCACTTTTTCAAAGAAGACAAGGTATTCGTTCAGCGTAGTCATGAACTTTGAGAGCGCCGCGCCTTCCAGCTTGGCTGCGCCTTCACCGTAGCGGACCGTCATTCCTTCAGCCGCGCGCTTCACCATCACGCGCACAAATTCGCGGTCGTCTTTGATGTATTGCTGCGTCTTGCCTTTTTTGATGCCGTACAAAGGTGGCTGCGCGATATAAACATTGCCGCGCTTGATCAGCTCATTCATGTGGCGGAAGAAGAACGTGAGCAGCAGCGTGCGGATGTGCGAACCGTCCACATCGGCGTCCGTCATTAGGATGATTTTGGCGTAACGCAGCTTCGTGGGATCAAAATCGTCTTTTCCAATGCCTGCGCCCAGAGCGGTAATCATGGCGCGAATTTCTTCATGGCCCAGCATCTTGTCATAGCGGGCTTTCTCTACATTGAGAATTTTGCCCTTCAGCGGCAGGATGGCCTGGAAGCGCCGGTCGCGCCCCTGCTTCGCGGTGCCCCCTGCGGACTCACCTTCCACCAGGAACAGCTCGCAGCGATTCGGATCGCGCTCAGAGCAGTCAGCCAGCTTGCCTGGCAGGCCGCCGCCATCTAAGGCGCCTTTGCGGCGCGTAAGATCGCGCGCTTTACGCGCAGCTTCACGGGCGCGCGCAGCTTCAATCGCTTTGTTGATGATCTTGCGTGCTATCGGCGGGTTCTGTTCAAAGAACGCGCCCAGGCGTTCGTTTAGAAAGGCCTGCACAATGCCGGCAATATCGGAATTCAGCTTGCCTTTGGTCTGACCCTCAAACTGGGGCTGCGGCAATTTCACGCTGACCACGGCGACCAGGCCTTCGCGGACATCGTCACCGCTCAGGTTTTCTTTTACGTCTTTAAAAAGTCCCAGCTGCTGCCCGGCGTTGTTAATGGTCCGGGTCAGCGACGTGCGGAAGCCAGAGAGATGCGTGCCGCCGTCCACCGTATTGATATTGTTGGCAAAACTGAACACCGTTTCTGAGTAGCCGTCGTTATATTGCAGCGCGATTTCCATCGCCACGCCGTCACGCTCTGATTCCATGTAGATCGGTTTATCGTGCAAAACGGATTTGCCGCGGTTCAGATGTTTAATGAACTCGCCAATGCCGCCGGTGTATTTAAAGTCGAGATGCTTGGCTTCGCCGGTCTTGGCATCCGTCTGGCGCTCATCTGTGAGCGTAATGGCCAGCCCTTTATTCAGGAAGGCGAGCTCGCGCAGCCGCTGGGCCAGCGTGTCAAAGTTGTATTCTGAGACGGTAAAGATTTTTTTGTCGGGCAGAAAATGTATTTTGGTGCCGCGCTTCTTGGTGGTGCCGGTTTTCTTGAGCTTGGTTTGTGGAACGCCTTCAGAGTAGCCCTGCTCCCACACATGTCCATCGCGCCAGATCTCCAGGTCAAATTGATGGCTCAGCGCATTCACGCATGAAACACCCACGCCGTGCAGTCCGCCAGAGACCTTGTAATTGGAATTGTCAAACTTTCCGCCAGCATGCAGCTTGGTGAGTACCACCTGCGCGGCAGGAACTTTTTCTCCATCAATCAACATGTCATCCACGGGAATGCCGCGTCCGTCATCCACCACCGTGATCGAATTGTCGATGTGAATCGTTACGTCCACTTGAGTGGCATGCCCCGCCAGCGCTTCATCCACGGAGTTATCAACCACTTCATACACCAGGTGATGAAGCCCCATCTCTCCGTTGGAGCCAATGTACATAGCTGGACGCAGACGCACTGCCTCCATGCCCTCAAGGACTTTTATGTCGTCTGCTGTGTAGTTACCGTTTCCGTTGCCGGTCTTTTTGCTTTTGTTTTGTTCAGACATGGGTTTCGCTGTCGCTGTTGCAGATTCACGGGTGGACAAACTTGGGTACTCCTATCTTACCAGTGCAAGGCCAGTGATTTCAGAGTGCTGTAATCGATCTGAAGAAACACTCAAGTTACTTAATTTCAATACTTTAGTGGATGTATTGCCCAACAGCAATTGTACCACAGCAGAGTAGATTTTTGCTGCCTGCAGGAGACGCGCTGTCGCCTCATTTGGTGTCTGGATAACGCCCGGAAATATTAAGGAAAACTCCTGTTTGGAGCAATCAATGATTCCCAAAATGAATTCGATCCAATGTTATCTTGGGGCTGCTTTTGTTCCGAAAACCTGAAAAAATTCTAATACTCCCGCGACATCGCCAAAATTCGATGCCATTTTTTGTCACTCAATTTCTCAGTGAAAAACATTAGATAAGCCGGGAGTACCTTCATCAGCAAGTTACTTAAAGTCAGTCATTTAGACGGTACCTAAGACCACTCCCTTTGGTAATTTGTGCACACAACTTCAGGTGCCGATGGAGAGTATGAAACATGCCGATTTTCAATACTGAGACTGTACTAATAAACCGTTGAAAAATCGGGGATGAAAGGTATACTCATTCAGCGTTCTCGTCCACCACGAAACGCATACCAAACACAGTCAGATATTAAGAGTCCCAAAAAGAAAAACAGGAGAGCTTCCCCTATGAAATCGCTACTTCGTTCATCCATGGTTGCCTTGATTATATTCGCAGGCTATGCCGCCCTCGCCACTGACATCAACAAGCCGAGCTCACATGCAGGTCCCACCCCAATGTGCGTTCCTCCGGTTTCCATGTCACAGAGCAATGCGGGCTATTTTTGCCCTGTACGTCCTAACTAATTTTTAGTAATCGGCGAGGGGGTCTCGGCGTCAAGATTTTGAAACTGATTTATTTTTCAATAGATTAGGTTTTTATTATCCGGCCGGGCCCTGATTACTATTTAGTAAATTGTACTTCAGTGCTGCTGCACATACTTGTACATGCCTTCCTGGGGATAGTATGCTGGCGTTCCCTCGGAGGAATTTGTGCAGATTCTACCTGTTCAGTGGGTTCTCATTGCGATATCGCTGGTAACCGGCGTTGTTCTGGCTGGCATTGTCCGAACGCTAAAAACCAGTAAGCTTGGTTTGGAATTTCCCATTTTCTACCGCTATATCGGCTTCTATATCGCTATATTGGTTTTTGAATCGGTATGCTCTGTGACCCTCTGCCAGAACTATGCATACTTTTACATATTCTGGGCGCTCACCGGCGTGACCATGATCCTGGAATTCGCCGTGATGTATGAGCTGCTGGTAAATGCCCTCAAGCCTTATTCTGCACTGATTGACCTGGGGAAAATGCTTTTCCGCTGGGCTGCGGTATTTCTGATCTTGGCGGCCCTCCTCACTGCTTTTGCCACGGCTGAATCCGGCGGCAACAGGCTGGTTGCGGCTATTAACCTGCTGCAGCGCAGCGTCCGCCTTATGCAGTGTGGCCTCCTGCTGCTGTTCTTTGGCTTTGAAAGACGGCTTGGCCTTTCCTGGCGCACACACAGTATGAGTATTGCCCTTGGACTGGGCGTGTATGCAGCTGTGGATCTCATCTTCACATCTTATCTTTCCGTGCGCATTCCTCGCCTCATAGGTGAGTTCGGCGTGCTCACCAATACGGTTTATCTCGGCGCCACATCTTTCTGGGCATACTCTCTGGCCAGAACTGAGCCTGCCCGCAAAAACGTACTTGATTCTCCCACCCGCCTCATCTTCCAGCGCTGGAATGAAGCACTGGTCAGCTATGGCAACCGTGGCGAACTGGCGCTGGCAAAAGGGTCAGTCGAATCCTTCCTGCCTGGTGTAGAACAGACCGTGGAAAGAATTCTGGCCCGCAAGATGGTCCAGTAAAAGGCGCTTTTCCTTCCAGAGAAAAATTAAGGCCGGACTGAATCTGTCCGGCCTTTTTCATTTCTGACTTTCGTATTTACGGATGCCCTGGCTGCCTCAGATGCGCATTGGCATTACGATGTAGCGATACTTGTATTCACTGTCTGCCGGCTCGTCAGGACGCAGCTGGCCCGCAGTCTGTGCGTCTTTAAATTCAAACCGGACATCGCCCGCTCCCACCACTTTCAGGAACTCCAGCAGGTACTGTGAATTGAAGCCAATCACCATGGGATCGCCGGTGTAAGCGGTCTCAATGGAGTCCTCTGACTCGCCCGTTTCTGTGTTGGAGGATGAAACCTTCAACTCGTTCTTCTCAACGCGCATGCGGATCGCATTCGAGCGTTCGTCGGCGAACTGCGCCACGCGCTGAATCGCCGCAGAAAGCTCATCACAATGTACGGCGACAAACTTATTGTTCTCGCGCGGCAGCACCGCTTCATAATTCGGGAACTGCCCGGTAAGCTGACGTGACGTCAGGAGCCGGCCGCCAATGCGGAAGAACAGCGTTGATTCGTCCTTGGCAAACTCTACAGTCTGAGCGTCATTGTTATTCAGCAATGTGCTCAGCTCCGCCATCGCCTTTTTCGGCACCAGGACTTTTAGCTCTCCGCTCACTGGCAGCTTGGTGGTGACATGCTCAATATGCGCCAGGCGATGTCCGTCCGTGGCCACCATGATGATGGAATCAGGCTTCAGCACCAGCAGCGCGCCGTTCAAGGTGTAGCGCGATTCTTCATTGGAGATGGAGAAAATGGTCCGGGCAATCAGCTGCCGCAATACCTGTGCCGGAAGCTGCAAAGCGGACTCAGCGGGAAACAGCGGCAGCGCCGGGAAGTTGGCCCGCGCCATGCCAACCATCTTGGTATTCGATCGGCCGCTGCGGATCTGCACCCAGTGATTCTCCAGCAGCTTAATGCTGATTTCACCATCGGCCAGCAGCTTTACATAGTCATAAAGCTTGCGCGCCGGAATGGTGCATGAGCCTTCTTTCTTGACCTTGGCAGGGCAAGAGGTGCGCAGGCTCAGGTCAAGGTCCGTTGCTGTAATGGAGAGCTTGTCTCCGCCAGCTTCAAACAGAAAATTGGAGAGGATCGGAATCGTGGTCTTGCGTTCCACCACGCCCTGGGTCGCGGTGAGTTCCTTCAACAGATCGCTCTTGCTGACGCTAATTTCCATCGTCGTTCCCACCTCAGTGCCTGCGGAGGAAGGCATATGTGTGGCCCCCTGATAATTTTGAAACCGTCGCGTGTCTTATTACTTATAACTGCAAGCCCAAGGCTCACTCAAGGAGCAGTTGCCCACCGGAATCCCCGCACAACCGATTAGTTTACAGGTTCCTGCGCGATTCCGCTGCTTTAGCTGTTCAGCGTCTCGGTTAGCTTGTTCAGAAGCCGGTTCAAGTCCTTGTCGCCCTGGCGCTGGTCCTCAATCTTATCGATTGAATGCATGACCGTGGTGTGGTGCTTGCCGCCAAATTGCCGGCCAATTTCCGGCAGTGACGCTTCCGTCATCTGCTTGGCCAGGTACATGGCAATCTGCCGCGGAAAAACAATGGCCCGTGAATTACTCTTGGCCTTGATCTCAATCACGCGCAGGCCAAACTGCTCCGCCACGGCTTTCTGTATGGCGTCAATCGTGATCTTGCGCGCCTGTGAATCAATAAAATTCTTGAGCACCTGCTGCGCGGTAATCAGGCTGATCTCTGCGCCGGTCAGTGAGCAATAAGCAATCAAGCGGATCAATGCGCCTTCCAACTCCCGCACGTTGGTGCGAACATTGGAAGCAATGTACAACGCTAAATCTGTTGAAAGAACTACCCGCTCTGACTCTGCCTTCTTTTGCAGGATCGCAACTTTGGTTTCAAGGTCCGGCGGTTGAATGTCGGCAATCAATCCCCACTCGAAACGCGAACGCAGGCGGTCTTCAATCTCCGGCAGCTCTTTTGGCGGACGATCACTGGCAATCACAATCTGCTTCATTGACTCATGCAGTGCGTTGAACGTGTGAAAAAATTCTTCCTGCGTGCGCTCTTTCTGCGCCAGAAACTGAATGTCGTCGATTAACAGCACATCCACGTTGCGGAACTTATCGCGGAAGCTGATCATTTTGTCATAGCGCAGCGAGTTGATCATCTCGTTGGTAAATTTCTCGCTGGAGATATAGCAGATAGAAGCCTGCGGCTGCCGCCGTTTTACTTCGTGTCCAATCGCGTGCATCAGGTGCGTCTTGCCCATGCCTACGCCGCCATATAGAAAAAGCGGGTTGTAAGCCTTGGACGGACGCTCGGCCACGGCCTGCGATGCTGCGTGCGCAAACTGGTTTCCTGCGCCAATCACAAAATGCCCAAACGTATATTTAGGACTGAGCTGCGCCGCGGAATCCCAGTCAAAACGCTGCTGCCGGGAGGTTGAAGTCAGGCTGGGACCGCTGGCTGAAACCGGGGCAAACCCGCCATCTGCGCGCACCGGAGGCGCGGTGGGATCTTCTTCCGCGGTAATAAATTTCACGTCCTGATATTCAGGCGCCTGCGTGTCCATGGCTTCCTGGATCAGGTCGCCAAATTTTTCACCCAGTTGGCGAAACTCCGCCGTGGGCACGCGAACGAAAATAATATTGCCATTGGCGTGGCTGAATCGCGTGGGCTTGAGCCACGTGTCATAGGAAAGACGCGTGATCTTTTTTTCCAGCGCTCCCAGTATTCGGAGCCACGGATTTGCAGTTGCGGTAACGGTCGCAGCGGGTAATGACATTCTGTTTTGATATTTCCTATGTTGCGAGCCGGCCAGAGGCCCGTGGTTTACTGGAGTTTCTCTATACTACTCTGCTTGGGCGACGCAGAACGTTGAACACTGCGTTGTGCAACTCATTTTTTTTCGACTGGTCGGCATACTAGCACGAAGTTAAGCCGCATGAAATGGCATCGCGGCAATTTTTTTTCGCCAGCAAAATTCTAAAAAAAATCTCTGCACACATTCTCGCAAACAACTTGCAGAGAAGTGTCGCGCACATGGTGCAACAAAAAAATTTTGTTGTAATTCTGCTCTTCACTTGCCTGCTGATAGCCATATTTCTGTCGCGTGCAACTTGAGAAATCGTTTGCCAGGAGTTGGTATTGAATCAGTTTGCCTGCCGCTCTACTCGCCGGACATCCGTTGCCGCAACCGGCCGGCCAAAAATTAGGACTTAAATTAGAACGGGCAGAAAACGGGGCTGTCAGCGGTGGTTCGGGGCCGTTTAATTTCTAGGAACCAGAAGCTGGCATGAAAGGCCCATATTCCTTTATACTTGTAGTTTGCGTTTGCCCTGTGCAAACAATATTGAGTAGGAGTCCGACAAGGTCATGCCCAAGCGCACTTTTCAACCCAACCGTCGCCGCCGTTCCAAAGTGCACGGTTTTCGCACACGTATGAAAACAAAGAGCGGAAGGGCCGTATTGTCCCGTCGCCGCGCCAAAGGACGTAAGCGCGTTTCCGTGAAGCCCGGCTTCCGGGAGTAGTTTTCCCCTGCAATGTCCAATCTGCCCGCCACACCAGCCGTCAATGAAACTTCAAAAAAAGTTTCACAGAGCTTCCCCAGGGACGCGCGTCTCATGAAGCATGCTGATTTTCAGGTGGTGTACAAGCAGGGCAGAAAGCATTTTTCCGGGAACATGATGGCTTTTTATCGTGAGAGTGACCGTTCCAGCGGGCCGCGTGTCGGCTTTACCGTTGGTAAGGTGCTGGGCGGGTCTGTGGTGCGGAATCGCATTCGCCGGCGCATGCGTGCGCTGGTGCGGCAACATTTGTTTGAGCTGGCCCGTCCGCTCGATCTCATTCTGCATCCTCGCAAAAGCGTACTTACCCTGAAATTCGCGCAGTTGGATACCGAGATTAAGCAGGTATTTGCCGCTGTCCAGCGAGGCCAGTCACGATGACGCAGCTCGCTACCCTTTTTTTGCGGCTCTATAAAGGTTTCATTTCACCTTTTCTGCCGGTTTCATGCCGTTATGTTCCCAGCTGTTCGGAATACACTGCAGAAGCTGTAGCCCGGCACGGTCTGTTTTACGGATTAGCTCTCGGCCTCTGGCGGATCCTGCGCTGCAATCCGTTCGCGCACGGCGGCTATGATCCCGTGCCACATAAAAAGGCCGCAAGGCCCGTTGCAGCTGACCGGCTTGAACCTTGAACAAAAGAACCAGGCTGATTACTTCGCAGAGACAAGCATCACCAAGCCATGAAGCGCGAAGCCACAAGAAAATTGAGATCATCCATTGACTGAATATCGCAATCCTCAGAGTGAACCGGGCACAGACAAGCGAATGCTGATTGCCCTGCTGCTGGTATTTGTTGTTTTAGGCGTTGTGCAGTACTTCATGCCCAAGCCCAAGCAGCCGCCTCAAGATCAAAACCAGCCTCAGCAGCAGCAAGCACAACAAGCGCCGGCAACGCAGACACCAAATGCTGGTACCGCCGCTGTTCCTGCTTCCACCGCTAAAAATGCTCCAGCCTCCGCAATCCGCAAAGTTCCGGTGAAAGCAGCCACGGCTGAAACCGAGTCAGTTCTGGAGACTGAGTTCTTTAAGGTCACCATCTCCAATCGCGGCGCGGTCGTAAAATCCTGGATCCTCAAAAAGCATAAAGATAACGCGGGCAGGCCTTTTGATATCGTCAACCAGACCGTTGCCCCCCAACTTGGCTATCCGCTTTCATTCTTTACCTATGACAAAGAGCTGGAAAAGAAGCTGAATGAATCGCTCTACGTAGGTGGCGGCAGCGCTGATTCCAAAACCGGCGCTCTGGCCTACGAATTTTCTGATGGTGATGTAACTGTCCGCAAAACCTTCCGCCCGGACAAAGACAATCTTCTAAGCGTTGAGACAGATGTTCTCCGCAACGGACAGCATGTACCGGCATTCCCCCAATGGCCAAGCGGCCTGGGCGATCAACTAGGCTCCGTCGCTTTTGCCGGCAGCATGGTTGACTGGCAGCAGGGAGGGGACATTGAGCGCAAGCCTCCTTCTTCCGGCGGGTTGTTGAGAAGCAAAAAGTGGATCGTCGGTGGCCAGACTCTGCCTGGTCCTTATGATTGGGCCGCCACTGCCGACCGCTACTTTGCCGTGGCTTTCCTGCCCGACGACCTAAAAGGCACAACACTGGTCACGCTGAACGCGTCGGCTGAAGTTCTGAAAAACGCAGATAAGCCAGCTGATGGCAACGAGAAAACCAATATAGTTGGCCTGGCTTTTGGCAGTAACAGCGGCCCCACGCGACTGCGCGTGTTTGCCGGCGCCAAAGCGGTCAACCTGCTCGATAGCATTCAGAGCCATCCCGGCGGCCCGGACCTACGCGGCGTTTATGATTTCGGTACTTTCAGCATCATCGCGCGTCCGCTGTTTCTCTGGCTGAAGTGGACCTACGAAACCTGGATTCACAACTGGGGATGGGCCATTGCCTTCCTGACCCTGGTCATCACCATGGCGCTGCTGCCGCTGCGTATCTCCAGCATGAAGTCGTCGCTGCGTATGCAGAAAATTCAGCCGCAGATGAAGTCGATCCAGGAGAAATACAAGCGCTATAGCATGACTGATCCGCGCCGCGCCGACATGCAAAAGGAAATGCAGGCGCTCTATAAAAAAGAAGGCGTTAACCCGGTAGGCGGCTGCTTCCCCTTGATGTTGCAAATGCCGTTCCTGTTTGCCTTCTACGCTATGCTGAACAACGCCATTGAGTTGCGCCAGGCGAACTGGCTCTGGATACACGATCTTTCGCTGCCAGATCCGTTGCACATTCTGCCCATCATCATTATTGTTGCCATGTTCGTGCAGCAGCGGAGCGCGCCACAGGGCGGCATTGATCCGGCGCAGCAGAAAATCATGGCCTTTATGGGCCCGATAATGTTTGGCGCATTTAGCTGGGGTATGCCCGCCGGACTTTCTATTTATCTTGCATTGAGTACCTTGCTGGGCTGGGCACAGCAGACGGTGATTAACCGCTCTGAACTGGGCCAGCAGGTAAGAAAAACCATTGAAAAACGCAACGCGCGCAAGCGCTGAGACCGCCGGGGCTGTAAAATCGCTGGGGAGTTCAGGTCGGATAAGCATGCTGCAGGATAAAGTCGCAACGGCAAAGAAAATCGATTCGTTCCTGAAGAACATCATCGCTTCAGGCGCGTTTAAGCTGAAATACCGCATCACCGTGAATCCTCCCATTACACCGGGCATGGAAGCGGAGACGCCGGATATCCTGGTGGAATTTGCCGGGCCAGACAGCCAGTTGTTGCTGGAGCGCGGAGCAGAAGTGCTGCGTTCGTTTGAAGTCCTCACCCATGAAGCCCTGCATCTGCATGCTGAAGACCATGACCGGGTCAGCTTTGACTGCAAAGGCTACCGCGCAGGCCGTCAGCAGGAATTAAAGATGGCTACGCAGGTTGCAGCCGAGCGCGTGCTAAAAAGCGGAGCGCCCTATTCCTTTGCGCCCATGTCCTCGCGCGAACGCCGGCTCGTTCACCTGGTTTTCCGCGATCACGAATCGCTGGTGACTGAAAGCGAAGGCGAAGGCGGACGCCGCTACGTAGTGCTCTATCCAAAGAATTACAAGCCTTCCCGACCGCCGCGCCGGTAGCAAATCTTCAACATTTGTTGAACCTCATTCGGCTATGATGTTTCTGGCAAGTGGCCGTGCGCAGCCGCGTACGGGCCTTCGTGTTTTAAAAATCAGCTTCTTAAAGCATAGCGACAAAGGTAGCCCCAAATGTCTACAACCGTAACCATGATTGGAGAAGTTCCTATCTTTGGGCTTCTCGATGAAGAAGAGCGTGAAGCGCTGGCCCAGATGATGGATTGCCGCGACTTCAAAGAAGGCGAAATTGTTTTTCATTACGGCGACGTCGGCGGCGAGATATTTATTTTGCGCACCGGTCGCATAGAGCTTTTTGTCGAAAGCACTGAAGGGCAGAAGCTTGTCCTGGCGGAAAATGAACCGGGTGACGTGATTGGAGAGCTCTCTTTTCTTGACGGCGGCTCCCGCACCGCCACCGCGCTGGCCCGTGAAGACACGCAGTTGCTCACCATGCACCGTGAGCGCTTGATGGAGTTCATCGACAAGCATCCGCACGCCGCCATGGACTTGCTTACCGTGGTTGGCCGCCGACTGCGCGCCACAGACGAGCTTCTGCGCACGCAGGTCTCGCGCAATCCCAACGTAGAAGAAGAAGAGCGGTTAACTTTCGGCCAGCGCATTGCCGATAAAGTCGCCACCTTCGGCGGCTCCTGGACCTTCATTATTTCTTTTGGCGTGATTCTTACGATATGGGTGATTCTCAACTCAACCGCGCTGCTCTCCAATCACTTTGATCCGTATCCATATATTTTGCTGAATCTGTTTTTGTCGATGATCGCCTCTATTCAGGCGCCCGTAATCATGATGTCGCAAAATCGCCAGTCGTCCAAAGACCGGCTGAAATCTGACTTGGATTACGAAGTGAACCTGAAGGCCGAGCTGGAAGTGGCGCATCTCCACCGCAAAGTCGATCACATATATGAGCGGATTGAAGACCACTTTGCCCGGCTGGAGCGCGGCAATCACCAACAGTGACAGATAATCAGTAATCCATGAATCTGGACGATACGATCGTCGCCATTGCCACGCCGCCCGGACGTGGCGGTATTGGCGTGGTGCGTCTTGCCGGCACTGAGGCGCGCACAATTGCCAGTGCGATGCTGCGGCTCAAGCATGAGCTCGCCGCTGGACATGCGGTTTTTACTGAGGTAATTGAGCCCGCTACCGGCGAACGCATTGACGAAGCCGTGGTTACGTTCTTCGTCAAGCCTCATTCTTATACCGCCGATGACATAGTAGAAATCTCCGCACACGGCTCACCCGTAGTGTTGCGCCACATCGTTGAGCTGGCCACAGCCCGCGGTGCGCGCATGGCTGAGCCAGGTGAATTCACAATGCGAGCGTTTCTGAACGGACGCATCGATCTTACCCAAGCCGAAGCTGTTCGCGATCTCATTGACTCGCAGACCTTGTATCAAGCCAAGGTCGCGGCGCAGCAACTGGAAGGGGCGCTATCTAAGCGTCTGCAACCAATCAAGAAAAAATTAGTGGATCTTGTGGCCGTGATGGAAGCCGGCATCGACTTTGCGGAAGATGATGTCTCCGTGCTTCCCGCCGCAAAGATACTCGCTCGCATTGAAGAAGTGCGCACTCCACTGGAGAAGCTGCGCGCCTCTTTTGCTTATGGCAAGATCGTGCATGAAGGCCTCACGCTGGCCATTGTTGGCCGGCCTAACGTAGGCAAATCCAGTTTGTTCAACCGGTTGGTCGAGCATGAACGCGCTATTGTGACGGCTACACCCGGCACAACGCGCGATCTGGTTACAGAAACCGTAGCCCTGGGCGGCATTCCCATCAAACTGGTCGATACCGCCGGCATCCGCCACTCAACCGACGAAGCCGAGAGTATCGGCATCCGCAAATCGTATGAAGCGCTGAGTGAAGCCGACCTGGCATTGGTGGTGCTCGATAGTTCGCGAGAACTCTCTAGCGAAGATCACGAACTATTACAAACTAGTGCCACGCGACGCGCGATTGCTGTCGCTAACAAATCAGATCTCGCAGCAGAAGCTTCTTTGCGGCTTGCTCCGCCGGAAATTGCAGGAATGAAAGTTTTCAAAACATCAGCCATGACTGGTGCAGGGATCGATGATCTGCGTGCCGCCATTCTGGAGCAAGTCTCAGGCTCTGCCGCGCGCGGTGAACAGGAAACGGGATTTCTCACTAACGTCCGCCATCAACGTCTGGTGGAAGAATCTCTTGTCAGCCTTGAAGCCGCAATCCATGCGGTGAAACAGAGCATTCCGCATGAAATGATCATGCTCGATCTTTATGGCGCGTTGCGTCCCTTGGACGCCATTACCGGCGAAACCACAACCGACGACATCCTCAATTTGATTTTCAGCAGCTTTTGTATCGGGAAGTAAAAAGCGAAAAACTCACTCGTAAGCCAGCGCCTGAATCGGATCCTGGCGCGCGGCCATAATTCCCGGATAGAGTGCACCCAGAATCGCCGCGCCCATGGCGATGGCTCCGGCAATCGGCCACCAGCCGGGCACAATGGCCTGCGGCAGAGATGCGGGTACCAGCTTGGCCAGCAGCCATCGGCTCAGAAAGCTGAAAACAATGCCGAGCAGACTTCCGCCCAGCCCAAGAAAGAGCGCCTCCATCAGGATAATCCGCACGACTAACACCTTTGAAGCGCCCAGAGATTTCAGAATGCCGATCTCGCGCGTGCGCTGCTGCACCGCCATATACATTGAGAGCGACGCGACGGCAGCGCCAATCAAAACCGCCACGCCAATAATCACATTTAATAGCGGCCGTAAAAACGGAACGTTATCCACCGACGTAAGAGACACAAGCTCCTCCATGGCGTAAACGTTGTAGTCCGGCAACAACTCCTTGATGGATCGAATAACTTCATTGGTGTTGGCGGGATTATCAAGCTTGAGATAAATCTGCGCCACTTTGCCCGCAGATCCATCCAAATCCTGCAGGGTAGCAAGCGGTAGAAAGATATGCGCCAGTTTGCCAGGTTCCACAATGCCGGCAACGTTCCATGTGCGATTCAGCATGTTGATCTTGCTGCCGGCATGCACATGCGCCTGCTGCGCGTAGTAAGTGTCAAACAATATGTCGTCAGGTTTTTCGAATCCGTGGCCTTCACGGAACACAAATTTACCGCTCATGCGTTCAAAAGCTGGCACGTCGATTCCAGAGACCACGGTCCAGCCAGAAACCAGATGACTGGCCACGCCGGTGCCAAAATTAACGTGTGGGAGCTGCTCCAGCCGGTTAATCAGCTTTACTGGCAAGTTAGAGAGGCCCACGGTGCCAATGTGCGAGTCGGGCGAGCGAACAATAATGTCCGCGCCAACGCCACGCGCGCGCGTCCCCGAATCTTGAATAAAACCGTGGCTCAGTCCCACCAGCGTGAGCATCAGGGTTACAGGAATGGCAATAAGTAGAACACTCAGCAGCGTGCGTACGGGGCGCTGCGTTAGGTTTGCGGCTATCAGCTTGGAAATCACCTACTCAGGATAGCAAAGCTACTGCGCCTGGACTGTAACGCTCAGAATTCCCTGGATCTCATCAGGGTTGTCACGGCCTTTTTCAAACGTGACTCCCGGCAGTTTGGTGAAAGTGTTGGCCAGGCGCATCTCTTTCAAAACAAAAATCCGCGTGCCATCGGCACCTATGTGCTCGTCGTAGGTGATCCCGGTCAGGAAATAAGGGTGACCGCGCCATATCAGCAGGGAGAGCTGCTGTAACTTCAGGCCGGCAATTACAGTATCTACGATCACCGGAGGGCCGGGAATGAAATGTGCTTCCAGCCGCACGTGCCGGCTATCGTCTAATACAAATTCGCGGTTCACAACTTTGGTTACAGCGTCGATGGTTGGAAGATCGTCTATGCAGAGTTCGCCGCCCGCGAGCCGCATGACCCAGAAATTTTGGTCCAGCGCAACATTCTGGCTCTTGAGTATCGCTTCCAGCCCGGCGGCCAGGGCCCAGCTCTCACAGTTTTGTTTGGCGGTGATCAATTTGGTGTCGCTGGATAGATCAATGCGCTGGTCCGGCTTAACGTAGTAAGTCTGCGATTGCTTCTGCCCGGCAGATGGAAGAGAAAGTATAAAAAACAATGGAAGCAGAAACGTAATGGTGGATTGCAGCCTGGATTTCATAGCAAAGATATGCACACTCGCAAGTGTAGCGCTATTTAAACGCGGTTTGATGAGAGAAGATTGCCCGGGTTCTTACTTTGCCAAGGCCGCCATGGCCTTGCGGAAAAGCGTATCAAAGCTTTCGCCAGAAACATTGCCCAGCCGCGCCAGCGCCTTTTCCGCCAGTGGACGTTGATAGCCAAGGTTAACCAGCGCGGAAATAACATCTTCTTCTACCGGGGTGGCCGCAGCGGTGATTTCCGCCGATACGCTGAACGAATCGAGCTTGTCGCGCAGCTCCAGCACCATGCGTTCGGCCGTCTTGTTGCCGATGCCGGGAATTCTGGTGAGCGCCGCGACGTTGTTCCCCTTGATCGCGGCTATCATCGTGTCGGCCTGCATGCCGCTCAGAATGGTGATGGCCAATTTAGGCCCAATGCCGCTCACGCTCAGTAGCTTTTCAAAAAGCTGTTTTTCCTGCGCGCGCAGAAAGCCGAAGAGCGCCAGTGCATCTTCGCGAACGTGTGTATGGATAAAGAGAGATACTTCTGCGTTCAGGCCCGGCAGCTCAGAGAAAGTTGGCACGCTGATAACCACGTCATAGCCAACGCCTGCGGCTTCAACAATGGCCTGGTTCGGATGCTTCGAGATGAGTTTGCCGCGAAGGTGTGCAATCATTTTTTTCTATTGTAATGAAGAGGCCCAACAAGTTTGCTACGTATACCCAAATCGTTGTGGCAAATGATTGTTTTCAACGTAGAGACGTAGCATTGCTACGTCTCTGCATAAGCAGCGATGAACTAAAGGAATAAAAATCAGGACCGTCGTTTATAAAAAATATCAAACTGGAAGCCGGGATTCGGCGGAAACAACTCTGCGATCTTCTTCAATCGTGCTGCCAACGCCGATGGCGCCAGCAGCGGATATTCACGCTCCCGCAGTTCGTAATAATCCACGTCAAGGCAAAGGGCAAGCATGTAAATTGCGATTGAGTCACAGAACGCGGCTGCCAGATAGTCTGACTTGGCTTTCTCGTCCACGCTGCCCATGCCGGCAGCCTGCGCTTGTTTGCGATACTCATGCGCGTCCAGGCTGGTTTCACCGCGAAGGTTGCTTGTCGCCTGCGACCATACCAGCTCTGCGAATTCAGGAGAGATCCCTGCTTTATCGACAAAAGCGTGGCCCACGTTGATATAGAACTCAAAGGCAATGGCAAAGCGTTCATCGAGGAGGCGCGTGGAAATAAAGACGCACTGCGAATTGCCGGACTCAATATTGCGGTGGCAGATGGCGCCATCGAGCGGAGCGCCGTCAAAGCGCTCAGCGACCAGTGTTTTGTCGCCATCGCTGATGGCAATCGGCACAAAATAAAAGGCCTTGCGGTCCAGCGCCGCCGCAATGGTGCGGGGCACGGTGTTGATGATCCGTTCAAGATCGCCGGAAGGCAGCATGACTTCGCCTGCTGTTGTATAGCAGACTCCGTTGGGGGCCTGGGTGACTCGCGCCTCGCGGATAATATCCTGCGCGCTGCGGAGTTGCGCATTGACTGCCTGACTCACGTTATTATTCTAACGTACACTTGATTCACGGGATCTTTTGGCCTTCTTATGAGGAAATTCTTTTTAAGCGCCGGTATTGGACTTGTCTCCGGCTTGATCACCTTTTTTCTTTCCGTTGCCTTCCTCTGCATGGTGCTGCTGGTGCTCCGGGCCACCAGCCACAAGATGCCGGACATGTCTCTGGCCTATAAAGCAGCCGCCCCAGTGGCGATTTTTGGGGCAATTTGCGGCTTTTTGATTACATTGTTGCGCCCCAAGCGGCCGCGATCCACCTAGTGGCAGCGCCACACCTCCGTCGCCAGCAGCTCAAGTCCTAAGCGTTTGACCGCGTCCAGCAAGGCATTTAAACTTCTCTCCCCGCAGTTCTGCTGGTTCCATCAAGGAGAAACAAATGCTAACGGTAAAGCGCCTTATTTCGTTTTTTGCGGTGGTCATGCTGGCCGCTTCGCTCCAGGCGAGCGCACAAGAAAAAGCTGATCTGGATGCAATCACCAAAATCCGCTATGAAGGATTCCACAACTCCAAGATCATGGAGATTGCCAGCGGACTCATGGACCAGATTGGTCCCCGCCTGACCGGCTCACCCAACATGAAGAAAGCCAATGACTGGACCCGCGACAAGCTAAAAGAGTTTGGCCTGGTCAACTCTCATCTTGAACCCTGGGAGCCCTTTGGCCGGGGCTGGTCCAATGAATACGTTAACGTGCGCATGACCTCTCCGGATGTGGCCACGTTCATTGCTTACTCCAAGGCCTGGACGCCCGGCACTGATGGCGTTGTAAAAGGCAAAGTGGTGCGGGTTAACATCACCACCCCGCAGGACATGGAAAAGTATCGCGGCAAACTGGCCGGTAAGATTGTGCTTTATGGTGACGATCCTGAGATAAAGCCTTCGGCTGATCCGCTGTTTGAGCGGCTGAACGATAAGTCGCTCGCGGATATTGCGGATTATCAGATTCCCAGCGAACGCCCGAATGCTGCATTTGCCGGCTTCGCCGCGCGTGCTCGTTTGTTCCGCGCCATCCTCAAATTCTTTGATGAAGAAAAAGTTATAGCCGTTGTTGATCACAGCCGCGGCACACTTGGCGGCGGCACGGTGTTCGTGCAGCAGGGCGGCTCTTATAAAGTTGGACAGACCGTAAACACGCCACAGATCACTCTGGCCACTGAGCATTGGACGCGCATCGCGCGCATTCTGGCAGCTAAGCAAGACGTCGAACTCGAGCTGAACGTAAAAAATACTTTTTATGACGGTCCGGAATCGATGACGCAGAATGACACGATTGCTGAAATCCCTGGCACCGACAAAAAAGATGAAGTCGTCATGCTGGGCGCGCACCTTGATTCCTGGCATACCGGCACCGGCGCCACGGATAACGGCGCTGGCACCATTGTGATGATGGAAGCCGTGCGCATTCTGAAAGCCTTAGATCTGAAGCCGCGCCGCACGATCCGCATTGGTCTATGGAGCGGCGAGGAAGAGGGTTTACTGGGTTCAGAGTGGTACGTGGAGCACCATTTTGGCTCGCGTCCGGAATCAAAAGATCCGGAGCGCAAGGGCGATCCATCGGTGCGTCGGCGTGACAATGGCCCCATGACGGTGAAGCCGGAGCAGTCCAAGGTTTCGGTTTACTTCAACGTGGATAACGGCACCGGAAAAATTCGCGGCGTTTACATGCAGGAAAATGCTGCAGTCCAGCCGATTTTTGAAGCCTGGATGAAACCTTTCCACGATCTTGGCATGGACACGCTGACCATGCGCAACACCGGCGGCACAGACCATCTTTCGTTCGACGCCACTGGTATCCCGGGCTTCCAGTTCATACAGGACCCGATTGAATACGACACGCGCACGCACCACTCCAACATGGACGTTTATGATCGCCTGCAGCCGGAAGACCTGAAGCAGATGGCGGTGATTGTTGCGTCCTTTGTTTACATGGCGGCTGAGCGTGACCAGATGTTCCCACGCAAGCCGATTGAGAAAGAGCTGCCGCCACCACCACCGGCAGAAGGCGATGCTGCGTCGCAGTCGCCGGTGACGAATCCGGCAGTGGCAGATCGTCCGCAGCAACCTAAGCCGGCAGACCAGAGGCCGCCGCAAGCGCAGCCTGCTCCGAAGCAATAAGTAATGATCGCGTAGGGACGTAGCAGATTACGTCTCTACGCTAAAATAGAAATAGGGGATGCTCACAGAAGAAATCCTTGCGAGCGTCCCTTTTTCTTTTTACCCGCTTTCCCTTTTAGGCTTTTCTTTTGCACAAGGAAATACGGCATACTTGAAATCAGCAATTGCAGCGAAACAGAAGTGAACTTTAAGTAGTGAACCCCAAGTGAATCTAGACAAGCTCAATCCTCAACAACGCGAAGCGGTGGAAGCCGTTGACGGGCCCGTATTGATCCTGGCTGGCGCAGGCAGCGGCAAGACCCGTGTCATTACCTTTCGTATTGTGCATCTGATTGAGAATAAAGGGGTTGAGCCAGATTCCATTCTGGCTGTCACGTTCACCAATAAGGCTTCTGCGGAGATGGCCGAGCGCGTGGGCCAGCTATTGGGTGGGCGCACGCTGCGCAAACCACTCATCGCCACCTTCCACTCTTTTTGTGTGCGGGTTCTCCGCCGCGATATTGAAGAGATGAGGATTGGCGACACAGGCTACAAAAAAGATTTTGTCATCTATGACGCGAATGATCAGCAGGCGGTGGTCAAGGGCGTAATGCGTCGGCTGGGAATGGATGACAAGCAACTCAAACCGAGCGCCGTACTTTCGCGCATCTCGCATGCCAAGAACCACATGCTTGATCCGCAGGAAATGTACCTGCAGTCATCCGATCCGATCACAGAAAAGATCTCCCACGTTTTTGAGGAGTACCGCAAGGAGCTGCGCAAATCAAACGCCCTGGATTTTGACGATCTTCTTTTAGAAACGGTGCGGCTGCTCAAGTCGTCGGCGACGGTGCGCGAGCGTTACCAGCGCCGCTATGAATATCTGATGATTGACGAATACCAGGATACAAACCGTCCGCAGTATGAGTTGATCAAGCTGCTGGCCGGCACGCGGCACAATGTCTGCGTGGTGGGCGATGAAGACCAGTCGATTTATTCGTGGCGTGGCGCGGATATCCGCAACATTCTGGAGTTTGAAAAAGATTTTCCTGAGGCGCGGATTATCCGGCTGGAACAGAACTATCGCTCCACGCAGGCGATTCTTGAAGGCGCGTCTGCGGTGGTTTCCAACAACACCAAGCGCAAAGGCAAAACGCTATGGACCGCACGCGAAGGCGGGAACAAGATTGGCTACTACGAAGCGCCCGATGGCGAAAATGAATCGCTCTTTGCCGCTGATTACATCTCGCGTTACCTGAAGAAGATGAAGGAAGAGGGTAAAGACGACGTTCGCGTGGCCATACTCTATCGGCTCAATTCGCAATCCCGACTGGTGGAAGAAGCCATGCGTCGCTACCAACTCAAGTATCAGGTAGTCGGCGGATTTTCTTTTTACGAGCGTGCAGAAATCAAAGACATGATCAGCTATCTAAAGCTGATCAACAATCCTCAGGATTCCATTGCGCTGCTGCGTGTGATCAATACGCCCGCGCGTGGCATTGGTAAGTCGACTATTGAAACGCTAGAGCGGCTTTCCCTGGAGACAGGCATGTCTCTGTGGTCAGCGTTGAGTGAGGCCATTCAGAGACAGTTGCTTCCGGCACGAGCGCTGGCTGCGCTGAAAGGCTTTAAAGATCTGATTGATGATGCCCGCGCGATGCTGCTGGGAACGTTTGGCGAGCTCGTGGCGGAAACAGCGCAAACTGAGAATCAAGCTCACCGCAGAGGCGCGGAGGCGCGGAAAAAAGAAGAATCCGAAGAGCCAGAGGCCGATACTTCATTTGATACCACTGGATTTGGCGAGAATATCAGCTTTGATTTTGGTTCGAATGATCCAGAATCAGACGAGCCTGAGCCGGAAGAGATGGAAGTGGCATCGAGCTTGGACGAAACTGAAGCTGCAAGCACGAGTGCAGAAGGTGTGGAAGGCTTTCGCGTTCCCGGCGGTGTGGCCAGTATTCCTGAAGTGCTTAAGTTCTTGATCGACCGCACGGGATACATCAAGCAGCTGGAAGAAGAGAATACGCCGGATGCGCTGGCGCGTATCGACAACCTGCGCGAACTGGTGAACGCCTCAATGGATTCACGTGATCGCGGCGAGACGCTGGCAGAATTTCTTGACCACGCGGCTCTGGTGAGTGACGTGGATACGTATGATCCGCGCGGCACGGTTACACTGATGACGCTGCACTCAGCCAAGGGGCTGGAATTTGGCCTGGTCTTTTTGCTGGGCATGGAAGAAGGTTTGTTTCCGCATTCGCGGGCATTCAATGATCCTGACCAGATGGAAGAAGAGCGGCGGCTTTGCTATGTAGGCATGACCCGTGCCATGGACCATCTAGTGCTTAGCACGGCGCGCTATCGGCGTCGTTATGGCACAGATATGCCGGACGCCACAGTGCCTTCACGTTTTCTGGAAGAGGTGCCGCCGCAGTTACTGGAAGAGCTGGGTGCGTCGCGTGCACGAACCAAGCCTACTTACCAGAACGCAGATTTTGGCGACCAGCACTACAGCTATGAAGATGAAGACCAGAGCGCGCCTTCCACGGTGAACCGTCAGCGGGTGGTAGCGCAGGCCAAACCGAAGAATGGCGGGTATTCTGGCCCTAAATACAATTCCATCGACAACATTGCGGATTTCTTTGCTTCGCGCGGCAAGAAGTTCACCAAGCCCCAGATTCCAGTGGAGAAGCCGACTGGCGGCAGCTCTTTTCGGCCCGGGCAGCGCGTGAAACACCCTAAATATGGCGAAGGGGTGGTTTATCGGCGCGAAGGTGAGGGAGAAGACGCTAAGATTACGGTACAATTTCCAAAGTTCGGATTGAAAAAGCTGATGGAAAAGTTCGCGCACCTTGAGAGGGCGTAGCGCTTTCGCAGTTTATTTTTTGAGAAGTTATCTTTGACTAGGACAGGTACATGGCAAATACGAAAGCATTGAGCAAGGAAGATCGCAAGAAAACAAAGCGCACGGCACGCAAGAAACAGGCGCCCAAGAAGCCCCGCGAATACGCACGCGGCTCCAAGAAGCCCAAGGTGAAGAAGATAGTCCGCGGCGCGTCCAAGCGCTAAAGTCATTTTTGCTGATGGCGTAGAGGCGCAATCATTTTGCGTCTCTGCGCCGCATGGCTCATTTGCGCGCATCCATCCGACTTTAAGGAGGCCTTTCTGGCCAGCCAACTCTTTGCCAAGAAGTCCATTGACAAGCTGATTTCTGACTCGGAAAACCCTGAGCATCGACTCAAGAAAACTCTGGGCCCGTGGTCACTCACGGCGCTGGGCATTGGCGCGATCATCGGCTCGGGTATTTTTGCCCTGACCGGCACCGCAGCTGCTGGCGAGGTTGGCGATCCTTCTTTCTATAAAGTCCAGGTGCTTGATCTTTTTATGCACCTGGTCCATGGCGGAGGCCTGCATGACATCGTTATGTATGGCAGACCACCGGCTGGCCCGGCGATTGCGATTTCGTTTTTACTGGTAGCAGTGGCTTGTGCATTCTCCGGGCTGTGCTATGCGGAACTGGCATCAATGATTCCGATTGCCGGCAGCGCTTACACATACAGTTATGCAACGCTGGGCGAGTTGATTGCCTGGATCATTGGCTGGGACCTGATTCTTGAATATGCGGTCAGCAACGTTGCAGTAGCGGTGAGCTTTGCTGGCTACTTTAAGGCGCAGCTGGCTGCGTTCGGTGTAAACCTGCCGGATAAATGGTCCACGCCGGTTTTTACGCCTGATGGTTGGAGCCACTCTTACTTCAACTTTCCGGCTTTCCTGATCGTATTTATTTTGACGGTGTTGCTGGTACGCGGCATAAGAGAGTCTGCCAAGGCCAACAACATTATGGTAATGGTCAAAATTGGCGCGATCTTTCTCTTCCTGGTGGTTGGCGGCATGCTGGTGAAGCCGGCAAATTGGCATCCCTTTGCGCCGAGCGGGTTCCCTGGAATCATGGCTGGCGGCGCAATTATTTTCTTTACGTACATTGGCTTTGATTCTGTTTCCACGGCGGCAGAAGAGTGCAAAAGTCCGCAGCGGGATTTGCCTTTTGGCATCATTGCATCGCTGATTGTCTGCACCATTCTTTATATTGGCGTAGCGATTGTGCTTCTTGGCATGATGCCTTACAGCACTTTTGGCATGGCCGGTGAAGCCAGCGATGCGCCTGTGATTTACGCGCTCAAGCAGCTGGGCGCCAACCATTTTTTCCAGGCCATCATTATTATCGGCGCGCTTACAGGCATGATTTCCTCGCTTTTGGTATTTCAGTATGGACAAACGCGCATATGGTTTGCCATGTCGCGCGATGGATTGCTGCCAAAGTTTTTTTCAACTCTGCATGCCACTTTCAAAACGCCACATTGGTCCACGTGGATTGCTGGTCTTCTGGTCGGACTACCAGCTGGATTTGTGGATATTGGCCAGGCGGCTGATCTCTCGAATATTGGAACCTTGTTTGCGTTTGTTCTGGTATCGCTGGGAGTGATCTTTCTGCGGAAAAGCCAGCCGGACCGCCCGCGGGCATTCCGCGTTCCTTTTGTGCCGCTGTTCCCGATTATTTCAGTGCTGCTCTGCATTTCTCTTATGTCAGGCTTGCTGGTAATTACCTGGCTGCGCTTCTTTATATGGCTGGCGGTTGGCCTGGTGATCTACTTCCTTTACAGCCGTCACCACAGCGAATTTGCGCCCACTCCAGTTTCTGCCGGCAAGGGGTAAATGGCTTCCAAGTCTTTCATTCAATCGCTGCCTAAAGCAGAGCTCCACCTGCACCTGGAGGGCAGTGTTGATCCGTCAACCCTGGCGGAGTTGAGCCGCCGTTATAATACGCCGCTGCCTACGGAAAATAATCGTTATGACGTGGCCGGCAGCGGTGACGTGCTAACGGAAGAAGCCATACGCCGTCTTTATTCTTACAACGACTTCAATGGGTTTCTGCTGGCGTTTAAGTCAGTCACGGAGCGGCTGCGCGCCCCGGAAGACTATGAGTTGGTCACGTATCGGCTGATGCAGAAGCTGCGGCAGCAGAATGTGGTGCATGCTGAGGTTTATGTAAGTGTGGGCGTAATTCGCTGGCGAGGCCAGCCAGTAGAGCCGATCTTTGAAGGCCTGGAGCGCGGACGCGAGCGCGGGCTGCGTGATTTTGGCGTGTCACTGCTGTGGATCTTTGACGCCGTGCGGCATTTTGGCCCGGAAGCAGCCGGGGAAGTTTTTGACTTGGCTGCGCGGCTGCGTGATCGCAATGTTGTGGGCATTGGCATTGGTGGCGATGAAGCGCGCGGGCCGGCTGAATGGTTTCGCGATTTGTATAAGAAAGCCGCTGACAATGGGCTGCGCTTGACTGCGCATGCCGGTGAAACCACGGGGTCTGAATCAATCTGGGGTGCGATGAATATTGGCGCGGAGCGCATTGGACACGGGCTGGCTGCGGCGCGCGATCCTGAATTGCTGGAGATCATGGCGGAGAAACAGGTTCCGGTGGAGATATGCATTACCAGCAATCTGCGGACGGGCGCTTGCGTATCGATGCAGGAGCATCCGGTGCGGAAGTTTTTTGATAACGGCGTGATGGTCACGCTGAATACGGATGATCCAGCGATGTTCCAGACGTCACTCAATCGCGAGTATGAAATTGCGAAGCAGGAATTTAATTTTACTGAGGAACATCTGCGCGAGCTGGCGCGCAATTCCATTGAGGCTTCATTTCTGCCAGTGGAAAAGAAGTTGAAGTTCCTTTCGCAAATCGATTTTCTGGCATGATTTTTGTTGTATGACTTTTCTCGTATGGCTCTTCTTGTATGGCAAAGCACATTGGCATTGTTGGATGCAGCGCGGAAGGCGCAGCGCTTTGCTACAGGACAATCTGTCTTGAAGCTGAGCCGCTCATGGGCCAGTATGCGCATCCTGAAGTGAGCATGCATACGATTGCGCTGGCCGAATACATGAAGCCCATTGAAGCCGGCGCGGGCTGGCAGCCGGTGGCTGACCTGATGCTGCGATCGGCGGAGGCGTTGAAGCGAGCCGGAGCGGATTTCCTGATCTGCCCTGACAACACGATTCACCAGGCCATGACTTACGTTTTGCCGCAATCACCGCTGCCGTGGCTGCACATTGCAGAAGAAGTAGGCAAAGAGGCCAAGCGCCGTGGCTTTAAAAAGCTGGGGCTGACAGGGACGAAGTTTCTGGTAAGTAGCCCGGTGTATCCGGAAAAGCTGGATCAGATGGGCATTGGTTATGTGCGTCCGTCGGAAGAGCAGCGCGAGCGCATCAACGCCATTATTTTTGATGAGCTGGTGCTGGGCCGGCAGACGGCGGAAGCGCTCAAGTATTTTCAACAGGTCATTGAACAATTCAAGAGCGATGGCTGTGACGCGGTTGTGCTGGGCTGCACCGAGATTCCGCTGCTGATTGATGACAGCAAATCTCCGCTGCCCACGCTTGATTCCACTCGAACCCTGGCCCGCGCCGCCCTGCGCCATGCCTTGGAACAATAAAACTTTCAGCAAGGAGTTGAATGGTGAAGATAATCAGGTGCGTATATCTCACGCTGGTGGTGTTGGCGCTGTCTGCGTTTGGCTGGACACAAGCTGCGTCGCCAGACACGGAGCAGGGGACATTTCGTCTGCACAAGTTTGAGCAGCCTATCGGCAGCGAGACATATACGCTCACGCGCTCCGAAGCTGAGGTGACGCTGAAGTCTGATTTCAAATTTACTGACCGTGGCACTGAGGTTCCGCTTACGGCTTCTCTCACCATGGAGAAAGACCTGACGCCGCGTGACTTCAATATCAAAGGCAAGATCTCGCGATTTTCTGCGATAGAAGATTCAGTGCATGGGCGCAGCGCCGGACAAGTGACGATTGCTCCGGGAGAAATTTTTTTTGATATCCAGGGCTACGCGCCGGTTTCCGTGCAGATGATGCTGGTGCGTTACTGGCGGTCGCATGGCGGACCTGCGTCTTTAAAGACTTTGCCACGCGGCGCGGTGCAGATAGAAGAACTGGGCCTGGAGACATTCACTATCGGAGGCCGCCAGGTCCAGCTGCATAAGCTTTTTGTGCGCGGGCTGATCTGGGGCATGGAATCCGTGTGGATGGATTCGCATGACCACCTGATTGCGCTGGTAAGTATTGATGCGGAGATGGACCACTTTGAAGCCGTGGCCGATGGCTATGAAGATGGGCTGCCGCAATTTGTGACCAGCGCCGCGCGTGATGGCATGGCGAACCTGGCAAAAGTGGCTGCACGGTTCAGTACGCAGACGCCTGCAGTGGTTGCGATCCGGGGCGGAAGACTGATTGATGGCACCGGCAAGCCAGCATTGGAAAACTCCGTGGTGGTTTTGCAAGATGGAAAAATCGTAGCAGTTGGACCGGCGAGTACGCCGATACCTGAAGGCGCGCAAATTCTGGATGCCACCGGCAAGAGCGTGCTGCCGGGCTTGTGGGAGATGCATTCGCATTTTGAGCAGGTGGAGTGGGGACCAATCTATCTTGCCACGGGCGTGACGACAGCTCGCGATGTGGGCAATGAACGGGAATTTATTGTGGCCGCGCGTGACGCCATAGCCGCAGGCCACGGCATTGGTCCGCGACTGGTGATGGCTGGCGTGGTGGACGGAACCAGCACGTTTTCACTGGGGATCATTCGCGTGGATAGTCCGGAGCAGGCGCGCGAACAAGTGCAGAAATACAAGGCTGAAGGCTTCCAGCAGATCAAAATTTACAGCTCGGTGAAGCCGGACATTTTGAAAGTGGTTACCGCAGAGGCGCATCGGCTGGGCATGACGGTGACGGGGCATATCCCAGAGGGGATGAATGCGATTCAAGGAATTGAAGACGGCATGGACCAGATCAACCATGTGGCCTATCTGGCGGAGGTCATGGCTGACCCTAAGACCGGGACGGTTTCCGCTGATTCGCCGCAGGCAAAAAAGGTAATCAAGTTGTTGCTGGCGCACCACACGGTAGTGGATCCAACGGTGGCATTGTTTGAGATCTTATCGCACCCCACTGACAAGCCAGTTTCGTCGTTTGAGCCGGGCATACTGAAAGTTGCACCGGAGTTAAGAGAACTCCTGGAAACCATGGGAACAGCGCCCAAGAATAGTGAAAAGGCTGCGGCGCGGTTCAGGACATTGCTGGAGACCGTGCGCGTCCTGCATCAGGCGGACGTGCCAATTGTTGTGGGAACAGATCAGTCAGTGCCCGGCTTCAGCGTGGACAGAGAAATTGAGCTTTATGTGCAGGCAGGCTTCACGCCGATGGAGGCGATTCAGGCGGCGACGCTGGTGCCAGCGCGGGCCATGGGCATGGAAAAAGAGTCAGGGACAATTGAAGTTGGCAAGCGGGCGGATGTGATTCTGGTAGATGGCAATCCGCTGGAGAATATCAGTGATATTCGTAAAGTGAGCGTGGTGGTTGCCGGCGGAAGAATGTATCGGCCCGCGGCGTTGTGGACGTCAGTGGGATTTAAGCCATAGTACGAGTTAATTTGTATTCATCGTCCGGCGCCGCTCGATACGGCGGTTCGATTAGCGGGCATATTACTGGCTGCGAAGACCAGATCGCAAGACTTTGAATCAGGCGAGCATGTTACAGACCCTTCACGAATTAACTTTTGCGGAGCTCCCTCTGGAAATACCACTGAAGCAGCAATCTTCGCTTCCAACTTTTGCAATGGCTCGGTTAATTGAGCATCGCCGGTGGAGAGTTGAATCTGAACGGTCCTGGCGTCAGGTGCAAAAGTAAAAAAGAAAGAGCCTTTCGTGCCCACAGGAGCAATATTGCCCACGTGGATGATGCGTATCTGAGAGAGCTCGTCCCGGTTCGCATCTATCATCTGTTCCGCGCGCTGATTTCCTACCAACTTCACCAGGCGGTCATGACTTTTGTCCGGGCCGGCGGAGCTCGCCGGGAGACCTGGATTTACTGACATGGAGTAGAAACGTGTGGCCTCTGGAATGTTGTCGAGCTTCTCATAAATCTCGCCCAGATGCTCTCCCGTTTCGCGGTGCTGAGCCAGGATCCATGCTGCGCGGACATATTTTTCCGCAAGATTGATACGACCAGCCTTGAAATGTATCCAGCCCATTGTGTCCCAGGTCATTGCCAGCTGTGCCATGAAGACGAAATCCGGCGGCCGAATAGAGCCGGATTCCAACTTATCAAGGTGATCGTAGATGCCCTTCAAAGCTGAATCAGCATATTGCTGCGCCACATTAAGGGCCTGGTCATTGTCCGCCAGCTTGTAGGCCGCGTTGTTCCAGACGGAAGGGTTAGGAGCCGTTTCCACCGTGCGCTTGATTGATTCCACTCCTTTATCGAACTGCTTTAGTTTGAAGTAGTCGGCGGTCAGCATTTCACGGATTTCCACTTCATCAGTGTATTTTCCTTGGGTAACCAGGGCTTTCTCCAATTCCTGCACCGCGTTCGCGGAGTCGTGGAGCCTCCTGGAATATTGCCAGCCCAGAAGGTAGTGTGCGCGATGACTAAGAGGATCAATCTCCAGGGCCTTTTTTAATTCACTGGTCGCATCTGGCTCATTCTTAACGTAGAGGTACATATCGCCGAGCTCGGTGTGGGCCTGTGCGTCAAACGGGTCGGCCGCAATGGCCTTCTGATAGTCATGGATAGCTTCCTGGTAGCGGCTCAGATGCCCCTCTGCCAAACCAAGCTGCGTCCAAACCCCCTTGCGCTTGGGGTCTCGTTCCACAACCTTGCGGAAATCCGCAGATGCGCTGGTATAGTCTTGTTTGCGATATTCAATGTTTGCGCGGCGCATGAGTTCGTCGAGGTCAACTGAAAGAGAAGTGCCGGAGTTTCCGGCAACATAACCCTGCGGGAGGCGCACCACCATGTTCTGGGCCTCGTCTGCATCTACGGCTTTCTGGAACGCCGCATAATCGCTCCGGTGATTGCCGCTGATTTCCTCGTTCAGTACCTCGATTTTTCTTTCCGCCGTGACGACGTTTTTCTGGGCTGAATACGATGCCTGATATTGCACGTAGTCGCGATCAAGTTTTATATCCAAAGGCACCTGGATGGTGAGTTCTGAAGGCAGCTCGACCTTGCATCTGTGAATCAGTTCGGCAGGGGATGAGTACAGACGCAACTTATCCTCACTTTCTTCCCACTTTGGAAAATGGTTAACCGAAAGAGGAAGGCCCTTCTTCGGCATCTGGTCCTGCAAGTTGAGGTATTCCGGGCGGTGATAGTGGTACAAAACATGTAAACCTTGATCCAGGCTTTCCAGACCCACTACCTTTATCTGGCTCACCTCGCCGCCGAACCCACTGGAACGTGAAATCGCCTGGACGAGATCCTTGTACTTGCTGGGCGGCGTTTGCCGAAAGATGGTCTTGAATATAATCTCGGCATCACCGCGGATGTAATAGTCGATGTCAGCTTCCAGGGTGCCAGATTCATCAATCTTGCCCTGGAGATCAAATATCTCTAGTGCCATGAAAGGCAGAGCCGCCGGCGTCTCAACGAACTGTGACGCCGATTCTCCTGAAGCTAAAAGAGCTTTCTTATGGCGCAAAGGGGCCAGCAGCATTCCATATGGCGCTACCTCTGCCGTGGTATCGAGAAAGAGAGTACTCTTTCCGATTGGCACCGCGGTAATGACATGATCGAATTGGCCGGGCGAAGGTACTTCAAGATCAATGCTTTTACCTGAGTTGATCAGCGCGGGATAAGCGTGTATTCCAGCAGCTTCCAGCAGAGCTGCCAATAGCGTGTGCTTGTCTTTGCAATCACCGTATCTATTGGCCAGCACCTCATCGGCGGGATGAGGCTGGTAGCGCCCGATGCCGAAATCGAGGCCGATATAGCGGAAGTTGAGCGATACAAACTGGTAAAGGGCCTTCGTCTTTGCTTCCTGACTGTCCAGCCCTTTGGTCAATTCCAGCGCTTTGGCCCGAATGGCAGCGGTTGGCGCGGCACGCTCACGCTGCAAACCGTAATACCATGAACCAACCTGCTGCCAGCTTTCAAAGGTAGAAATTTTAATGGAGGCTGACGGAGTTGTTCCAGTCAAACGCTGCTTTAGGAGAGCATTTTTCTGCTCCTCCAGAATTTTGTCATTCGCCGCGTGCCACTCATAGAGGGTACGCTCTCCGCTGGTTTTTACTTCCGGTTTGTATTCCGGCTGGAAACTAAGATGAACTTTGCGGTCCTTTGGAATATCGAGATGGACTGTTTCAGAGAGGACAACGGAGTTTTTCGTGAAAGAGTATTCGAACCAGAACTGGCCAGGCACCAGCTGCGCCTGCTTTACCGTGTACTGAAAAACAACTTCATCGCCCACACTCAGCCCGGGGACAGTGACCTGCTTCTGATGCACGTCGCTATACATTGGCGCTACGCGGCTGATCTCGGGTGTGACTTCCTGAATATTTGCAGTCCCGGCCTTTACGGTACTGCCATCCTTCTTACGGACCTCCACGGTATCAATGGAAAACTCTGATCCAGCGATGAAATTGAAGGTAAGGATGCCATAAAGCCTGATTCCAGCTTCGTTCTGAATCTTTACACGCTTGCGAACGGTTTGCACGCTATTCCCATCGTTTTCAAAGCGAGCGGAAACATTCAACTCTTCAATAATGGCGGGTTGCTCAGAGGCATCTAAGGCAGATGAGTTATCTTTAGCAGTAGTAGTGTTTTTTATCTGGGAAACACAATTAGTAGTTAATAGTGTGCATAAGACCAACAATAGGTTTATTGTCCGCTGAATTACCTTCAACATGAGAGGCATTGTAGCCTGAATAGTCCGGTCTCCTAAGGTCTTTCTATAGGATTGTTCGTCTCAGAGCTTAGATTGGACTAGTCTGCCATCAGCGATTTTTCGTGTCCGGCTTTGATCTGGACTAGCTCTGGTGCCGCAGCGTGGCGGGAGTCGGTGTGCGAAGCGAGTGTCTGGGGGGCGCGCCAGAAGTCAACGAGTGATGTCTGGTGGACGCAGGAGATGGTGCAGTTGGGCGCGCAGGATTTTTCTGTCAGGAATTCGCGGCGAATATCAGCGGTGGTGTATTCAGCCAGTGGCGTCCCAGGATAGCCGCGCTGCTGTGAGCAGTAATGCACCAGGCCGTTTTCGCAGATATAAAGATAGCGTGCGCCAGCGCGACAGCGCCAGTTGTTGGGCTGACCTTTGGCAATGTTGTTCTGGAAATGGTTGAAACGGGCATAGCTATGCTTGCCCAGCTCTTTCATTTGTGCAAAAACAGATTGCGCTTCTTCATTCAGCGGACGAAGCTGGCCGGTGCCGTCATGAATAATGCCGACGGTGGAAGTAAAGCCCAGCTCCACGGCACGCTTGCCGATGGCGACAGCGTCCCACTGATTTTTTACACCGGCGCCGATCACGGAATTGATGTTCACATGAAATTCAGCGTGCTCACGCAGCCAGCGCAATTTCAGATCCAGCACCTGCAGGGATTTCTTGGAAACTTCGTCGGGCTTTACGTTGTCGATGGAAATTTGCAGGTGATCGAGCCCCGCGGCATTTAATTCCTTGATGCGCTTTTCCGTGAGCAGCAGGCCGTTGGTGATCAGGCCGGCAATGATTCCGTGCGAACGAATGCGGCCGATGATGTCATCGAGTTGCGGGTGCAGCAGAGTTTCGCCACCGCTGATGGTGATGAGCGTGGTGCCGAGCGCTGCCAGCCTGTCCACGCGGCGATACATCTCTTCCAGAGGAACAGGATCGGAGAAGTCGTCGTATTCGTTGCAGTATCCGCACGCAAGATTGCAGCGCCGCATGGGGATAATGTGGACCTGAATCGGATGGTCAGTCGAAAGCAGACCCTTCGCGATCATTTTAAGTTCGCGAACGGTGCGGTGCGCAGCTTTGAGCTTGCGCCTGATCCTGACTGAAAGGTCTGCCATGTGTGAACTATTTATTAGATCATACACGGGCAGAATTCTGGTAAAAAGACCAGTAAATGGTTGAATTTCAATGGCTAACGGCAAATTAAGCCGGACTTTAGAAGATCGACTTAAAACAGGCCGCGCCCAATGCCCAAACCGCGTAAGCAGTAAGCACTGCTGCAATTCCCGAACTGGTTGATACCTTACGGTTTGAGGACGTGGCAAAGCCCAGACCGAGCAGCAACGCGTACCAGATAGCAAAAATATCCACGTAGCTAAGAAACGTGTACAGGAATTTATTGCCCAGAGGATCCATAAAAAATGCAGGATTGGTGGGCATGGGATTGCCGGCGATATCTATGGTGCTGGGATCGGAGCTGGCAAGCAGACTCACGCACAACAGAATTGATTTGATAATGCCGGGAAGGAAGGCATAAAAAGTGATCGCCAAAGCCCGCTGAAATGGGACCTCCGCGCCCAGTATGAAATTAAAAACAGCCATGAGAATGGCGGCTATGATTAATCCTCCAAGCAGGCTAAACGCAGGGAGCATGTAAAAGGTTACTTTGGTGATTCCCGCCTGCATCGCTATGCCCTGTTCACGCTGGGCGGGAGTTGCCTGCTCCATCCGGCGCTGCGCAGAGGGAGACTTATCAATCTCATGTTGCACCAAGTGCACCATGTCAACCTTTTGTACAACCACAACTCCAAAAAGAAGCGCGAACACTGCGGAAATAAGCCAGGGCACCCACCAGCTGGCATTGCGCTTGATATCTTCAAAAGTTTTGCTGGGCGCAATAAAAGTGTTGATCAGGCGCTGCGGCTCAGAAAGACCAGGGCCAACGGGCGCGATGACGGCTGGCTCGGGCGATGAGTACTGCTGCGGTGGCGGCGGAGTTGGACCTGTTGGTGAGCTCATAAACCATCCTACGTTTGAAGTATGGAAAAAGTTACCCGATCTTTTCTGGCCCAGTCTTCTGATCCCGTCCACGGCACTATTCGCGTTACTTTCTGAAGTGCTCCCATCCGCGCTGTGCCAACGGCCTTGCTTTTCCATTCTGCCCCAGAATCTGTATTGCTGACGAGTAATCTGTGCGGTTCCTGATCTCCCCGATTTCGGTGATTTTTACGCCCGCAATCTGGCTGGGGATTTTGGTTTGTTTACGGGCTGTGAAAAGTAGTTCGTAATCTTCACCGCCGTGGAGCGCCAGCTCAAGATCAGCGCCTTTGCCGACGGGAATTTGGCTTGCAGTGATCAGCGCGGCTACGCGGCTTTCTTCGCAGATGTGGGCCAGATCCACGGATAGGCCGTCACTCAGGTCGATCATGGAGGTGGCGCGCTTTCTGAGCCATTGGCCAACTTCCAACCTGGGTTCAGGATAAAAATGAGGGTTGGATTTGGTTGGTTTGATTCGTTTTCCCGCGTAAAGCTGCTTTAGAACGGCGGCTGAGCTGCCAAGTGATCCGGTGACATAAATTCGATCTCCGGGGCGAGCGCCACAGCGAAGAATAGCGTTGCCTGTCGGCGCCTGGCCAATGACTACGATGTCTGCCGTGATTTTGGGAGCAGAAGAGAGATCGCCGCCGGCCAGTTGCACGTTGAAACGTTGAGCGAGACTCAGGAGACCTGTGAGAAAGTTGTTGACCCATTTCTGCTGCAGGTCTTTTGGGACTCCCAGAGAGAGGAAGCACGCTAACGGCGTGCCGCCCATGGCCGCGATGTCGCTCAGGCCGCGGGTAAGGCAGCGATGGCCTACTGAAATGGCTGGGTGCCAGGCGCGACGGAAATGTACGTCTTCAAGGCAAAGGTCGGTGGTGACCAGCAACTCTGAGCCGGCTGGCGGGCGGAGAATGGCGCAGTCATCACCTATTCCAAGCGCTACGCCGTTAGCGGCTGAGGCATCGGCCAGCCGCCGGATATGCGCGATTAAATTTCTCTCTTTTAACACAGTAGTGGTTTGTATCCACATTAGAAATAAAGGTTTAGTTCTGTGCTGCTGTATTATCTGCTTTGGCCTTAAGGTTAGGTCCAGGCACAAACGTAACTGCTAATTCACTATTATTTAGGCAAAGGGCTGTTGATCCAGATTCCCATTGCCGACAGTACAAGTGTGGCGGAGAAATGAACGGAAGGCCATGGCTGGAACGGGCTTGATTGCAGCTCTGGATAGTCAACCTTCGTTACTCCTGTAGGGCGTTGGGACATTGACAGTGCTTAAGGCCCTTGTTAAGGTTATCGAACATTCCATATCCCTTTGGCCAGCAGTTTCCTGATCTGAATCAGGCGGCCCAAAAGGGATTACAGCCGACTAAAGGCTTGAAGAAAGTTTAAGCCCAAACAGGAGCCTAATCTTACGGGAAACGCTCTTTAAAAGGTATTGTCAATATTTTTGTTTGGGCAGTTGCAAAACATCATCACTAACCTGGAGTAGGAAAAATTTTGCGGAAACGTTTTTACATCATGTTGGTGGCAAGAAACGCGGAAGGGGAGCTGCTGAAGATCCCAGTCCCGATGCACTACCTGTACGTTTTTGTAGCCGGCGCACTCATTGGAATGCTGACCATTACCGGCATGCTGGGTTCTTATACCCGGATGGTAGTGAAGACGCAAAAGTTCAACCAGCTTCGCGACGAGCAAAAAGCCCTGAAATCGCAATATTCGCAGCTGGAACAGATTGCCCAGGAAAACGAGATGCAGGCCCAGTCCCTGAGCTCGCTGGCTGGTGAGGTTTCATCGCTCTACGGTCTCAAGGCCGATCCTGCATTTGAAGATGACGATCCGGCATCTGCTTCACTGCAACAGTTTTACGCCTTGCGCAATACAGCCATGACCGGCGCAGCTTCAGTAGGCATCGGCATGGGTGACGTTCGCGATACCAGCACACGCGATTGGATGCGTCTGGCAGCAGCGCCTACGCTCTGGCCTGTCCAGGGCAGACTTACCGGAACATTTGGCGAGCGCATTGACCCGTTCAGCGGTGAGGGCGCGTTCCATCGCGGCGTGGATATTTCCAGCGAAATTGGCACTCGCGTGATTGCCCCGGCAGACGGCATTGTCCGGTTTGCAGATTTTATGAATGGCTACGGCCGCGCCGTGATGATTGACCATGGCAACGGAGTAAGCACGCTGTATGGCCATCTTTCAGGCTTTGCCGTCACGGCTGGGCAGATGATACGCAGAGGCGATTCAGTCGGCTACGTGGGCCAGAGCGGACGCAGCACCGGCCCGCACCTGCACTATGAAGTCCGCATTTTCAATACCCCGGTCAACCCCAATAAATATCTGCGCTTCAGCATGAGCCAGCAGGTAGCTTCCGGCGCAATGTGATTTAACGCCTCCTGCGATGTGGTGCAGGCGTGGCAGTTGGAACGGGTGTAGCCGTTGGCGCTGGAGCGGCGGCTTCTGACCAGAGCTTTTTGATAATTGTTTGTGGGACCGTGGCGGTGAATGTCGCCACATTTTCTTTTTGCGCCACCTGAATACTTTCAAACGCTGCTTTTATATCTTTGTCAGTCCCTCTGTTTCCCATGATCTGGCCAATGCTCTTCACCAGCGTCAGGTGCGAATTGGCGGAATCAACAATCTCCTTGGCCTGGGCCTCGCTTTGCGCAAAGACGTCAGCGCGCAACAGCAGCGAGCCGGCATACCGCAGCGAACCAACGGCCACGGTGCCACCGGGAATCGTGAGCGAGAATCCGCCGGGCAGTTGAATGTTGTCAGGCTTGTTGGGAATGCGATCAATCAGCCAGGCCACGCTGCCGAGTGGGACATCACTGTAATGTTCTTTTAGCAGAGCGGGGCCGCGTGAAGATTTAAATGTGCGGTCGATGATGCCGCGCATGGGCTCAGGAGAAAGCATGTTGGTAGCCGCAATTTTGCTGGATCCGAAGAGCGCCACGCGGACGATGTGGCCTTCATGCACGATGGAATAAATCGTGACTTCACGATACGGCTCACTGCCGGAAGCGAGTTTGGCAAAGTATTTTCTCAGGCGCGCTTCATCGAAGCGGCCGACAAACACTTCAGACGATTCAACGTCGCGACCGTCCGCCGTGTCATGCCGGGACATGGCGACTTCATCGAGATCGCGCTCAAACTGAATTCCAGTCTGGTCCACAAAGTCTTTGTACTCGCCTTCCATTTTGATTGAGCCGGAATTTGCCAGGTCGAACAAATGGACTGGTTTCAGGTTGGCGTAAATCAGTAAATCACCTTCCGGCAGAAGCGTGGCGGCTTCTGGCAGCTGGATGGTGCGGTGGTAAAGAAAAAATCCAACGGCCGCCATGGCAACCAGTAAGATGGCTAAAATCAGCAGTTTGCGGTGCTTGAACATGAGATGACCAGTATAGATTAAGTAATTTTTTCTGGTGAAGTGGTGGCCGGATAAGGCGGGAAATTGTTACAATAACTGTTGGAGCGGTACCAAGCAGGTTACGCTTCCCCTATAAAGCCCAAAGTCACGATGTTGCACGCGGGTTTACCGCTGTGCTAACTTATTATCTTTGTGCCCGGTTACGGGAAGGTTGTGCTGGCGTAGCTCAGCTGGTAGAGCATCTGATTTGTAATCAGAGGGTCGGGGGTTCAAGTCCCTTCGCCAGCTCCAGAATGGATAACGGGATTTTTTCCGGGAACGCGTAGCTGGACGCGTCTATCGGAACACAGCAGGCACTGCGCACATAGTATTTCTCCGGAACGCAAACCCACGAAGACTTTCCCAAACGTCTCGGTTTGAGTCTGATGCGGAAGTATGTTCGCTCGTCCCTTGATTGCTTTTTTTCTATTGGAGAAAGAGCACCCGTTTTGCAGCCAGTAAGAAAGAGCTGGGCGTTGCGGAGCCCGTGGAAGTAAAGGGTCAGCGCAAGTAGATTGGCGCACGCGAAGCAGGCTCGGTTCAATGCACAGGTGACCGAGTGGTTAATGGTAGCAGACTGTAAATCTGCCGCTCTCAGGAGCTACGGAGGTTCGAATCCTCCCCTGTGCACCAGTATTGTTTTGAGCTGATGTTGAGGCATTAAGGCAGGCGCAAGCAAAGTGTACCTGCTGCCGAAAATCCTAAGCTAAGCGAAGGATCACGGCGAACATTAGCTGATGAATTTGTTCCAAGCTGATGTAGCTCAGTTGGTAGAGCACTCCCTTGGTAAGCGTTGCGGCAGCGAAAGCGTAGCCGCAACAAACAAAGGAGCAGTCACCCCAGTGACCTCTGCCGAGAACAAGATTGTTGTTCCAAGCTGATGTAGCTCAGTTGGTAGAGCACTCCCTTGGTAAGGGAGAGGTCACCAGTTCAATCCTGGTCATCAGCTCCAGAGTTTGGAAGTAAGAGTGGTTTCAGGGTTTGCAGATGGACCAGCAAAAGAAATTTTTGGTTGCGATTGGATTGTATGCAGGGCTTGCGCTTCTGGCCTGGTTTGTAATGGACGGCAGTTCAGTTCCAATAGGCAGCGGCCAAATCAGCATACGCGCTTTGACGTTCTCTCTGCTGGCATTTTTTGCAGCGAGGACCATTCTGCACTGGAACGCTGAACGGATCAGGGCACAAAAAGAATCGCAGTTAGATGGCGGGGAGTTTGGGCGGTAAAAGCAGGCGGGAGTAACTCAGTGGTAGAGTCACAGCCTTCCAAGCTGTTGGTCGCGGGTTCGATTCCCGTCTCCCGCTCCAAAATAGTAGTTAGTAATTGGTACTTGGTATTTAGCTGGCGGCAACAAGCGCCTTTTGAAATTTGAAACAGATTGGAAGCTTTCGGCTAAATACCAAATACTAAGTACTGCAGAGTTAACATGGCATACCAGCAGGCACAGATCGCGGTGACAAAGACAGCTGAATTCGAGCAGTTGAAATCTGCTCTGGATCGCATTTTTGAGTCGGCTGCGCTACAGAAGTTTTACGGCAAATTGCACAGCAATTCGCTGCCAGTGCGTGAGTTTGAGAAGATTCTTGGCCTGGGTCTTTTGGAGAACGTGGACGGCGCGCTGGCAAAGTCGGGGACGACAGCCAAAAAGTTATACGAAGCGCTCACGGTTTCTGACCAGGCTTTGATGCGCGAGTTTTATCTTGAACGGATTGAAAAAGTGGATGTAAAAGTCCGCCAGAAATATCAGAAGGTTTATCAGTATTACTAACGCAACAGGTTGGCGCGATTGGAGTCGCGACGGTCCTGATTGGCGTTTTGAGGAGGGGAATCATGGCAAAGGAAAAATTTGACCGTAGTAAGCCGCACGTAAACGTAGGAACCATTGGGCATATCGATCACGGGAAGACGACGCTGACGGCGGCGATCACGAAGGTTCTGTCCAAGCATAATCCGAAGATCAAGTTCCGCGATTTTGCGTCGATCGACAACGCGCCG
>DASXZE010000110.1:0-8890 GCA_036502105.1 Candidatus Angelobacter sp.
CTCAGAAGGCCCGATTGTTTGCCAGCTCTTTGAGAAAGAAGCCCCCATCACCACCAAGAATTTTACCGATCTTGCCGAGGGCAAGCGTAGCTGGAAAGACAGCGTAAGCGGCAAAAGCGGCGACGGTCCGCTTTACAGCGGCACCATATTTCACCGCGTAATTCCAGACTTCATGATCCAGGGCGGCGATCCCAGCGGCACAGGCATGGGCGGCCCAGGCTATAAGTTTGGAGACGAGACCAAAGGCTCACCGCACAAGTTTGATAAGACAGGCAAGCTGGCCATGGCCAATGCCGGCCCAGGAACCAACGGAAGCCAGTTCTTTATCACCGTGGCGGCAACGCCATGGCTTACGGGCAATCACACCATCTTTGGCGAAGTTATTGAAGGTCAAGAGATTGTGGACAAGATTTCCAAAGTAAAAAAGGGCGCCCAGGATCGTCCCGCAAAAGATGTGGTGATTAATTCAATTACGATTGAGCGCTCCTAACAGAAACGTCACGCATTTAGGTAAGAAACAAAAAAGCCGACGCATAAAGCGTCGGCTTTTTTGCGGTTATTGATTAAACGCCGATTACTTTTACCAGTTCAGTCACTGAGTCTGCGCTCTTCTGCAAGGCTGCCTGCTCTTCTGGCGTCAGCTTGATTTCAATGATCTGCTCCAGGCCGTTTGCGCCCAGCTTGCATGGCACGCCGACGAAAAGCCCTTTAATGCCGTACTCGCCTTCCAGATGAACCGCGCAAGGCAGAATCTTTTTCTTGTCCTTGAGGATGGCTTCCACCATCTCGGTGGCTGCGGCTGAAGGAGCGTAATAAGCGCTGCCGGTCTTGAGATATTTTACGATCTCGGCTCCGCCATCGCGCGTGCGTTGGATGATGGCCTCAAGCCGGTCTTTAGCAATAAGTTCAGTGATCGGAATGCCGGCAACGGTGGAGTAACGCGCCAGAGGGACCATGGTATCGCCGTGTCCGCCAAGCACGAAGGCGGTTACGTTTTCCACGCTCACATTTAATTCCTGCGCAATGAAGGTACGGAAGCGAGCTGAGTCCAGCACGCCGGCCATCCCGAGCACGCGATTGCGGGAAAATTTGCTGAGTTTGAATGCTGCCTGGGCCATTGCGTCCAGCGGATTGGAGACGATAATCAGAATGCAGTTTGGCGAGTTGGCAACCACTTTGGCCACTACGTCCTGCATGATTTTGTAATTCGTGTTCAAAAGATCATCGCGGCTCATGCCCGGCTTGCGCGCGATTCCGGCGGTAATTACCACAATGTCAGAGTTCGCAGTGTCGGCATAGTCGTTGGTGCCAAGCACGAATGAATCGCGCTTTTCAATTGGCATAGCTTCGAGCAGGTCAAGACCTTTGCCCTGGGGCACGCCGTCGAGCACGTCAATCAAAACAACATTGGCCAATTCCTTTGAAGCTACCCAGTGAGCGGCGGTTGCGCCCACGTTGCCGGCGCCTACGATGGTTACTTTTTTACGCATGTAAAATTCCCTCCTGTACAGGGGCTAAAGCCCGATAGAGTTTTGATCTTGCGCACGACTAAAGTCGTGCCCTGATACGTGTCTTGCATTATCCGTATTTGGCTTATGCAGTTTTCTTTTTCTGCTCTGCCATGTTCTTGATCATGTGCGTGGCAAATTCACTGGTCTTGACTTTGGTTGAGCCGGGCATCTGGCGTTCAAAGTCATAGGTCACAAACTTCTGCTGGATGGTAGCTTCCAAGGAGTTTTCAATCATGCGCGCTGCCTCGGACCATCCCATATGGTCGAGCATCATGACGCCGGAAAGAATGACTGAGCCAGGATTAATAACGTCTTTGTCAGCGTATTTAGGCGCGGTGCCGTGCGTGGCTTCAAACACGGCATGCTGGTCACCCACGTTCGCTCCCGGAGCAATGCCCAGACCGCCGACCTGCGCCGCAGCGGCGTCAGAAATATAGTCGCCGTTGAGGTTAGGTGTGGCCAGAATGTCATACTCTGATGGACGGATAATGATCTGCTGGAAGATGGAATCGGCAATGCGATCATTGATCATGATCTTTTTCTTCCACGCGCCATTGCCGTGCGATTTGCCAATGGAATCAAGCACGCTTTTGATTTCCGCGTGCAGTTCCTGCTTGAAGCTTTCGGGTGCAAAGTCCAGGCCGGGCTCGATCATGGCGGCATTATTTTCGACTGTGAGGTTTGGATTCTTGTCTTTGTTGTCGAGTATCCAGCTCTCGCGCTCAGTTATAACCTGATCGCGGAATTCGTCCACGGCAACTTCATAACCCCACTCGCGGAAAGCGCCTTCAGTAAATTTCTGGATATTGCCTTTATGCACCAGCGTTACCGAGCGGCGTTTGTTATTGACTGCGTGTTGAATGGCCATACGCACCAGCCGCTTGGTGCCAAAGATGGAAATGGGCTTGATGCCTACGCCTGAATCTTCGCGGATACGCTTCTTGGTTCCGGCCAGCATGTCATTGTTCAGGAAGTCGATCAGCTTTTTTACTTCAGCGCTTCCCTGCTTCCATTCGATTCCGGCGTAAACGTCTTCAGTATTTTCGCGGAAGATGACTACATTGAGCTGCTCCGGATGCTTCACCGGCGAAGGCACGCCCTGGTAATAACGCACCGGGCGAATGCAGGAATAAAGGTCCATGATCTGGCGCAAGGCCACGTTCAGTGAGCGAATACCGCCGCCAACAGGAGTAGTCAAAGGGCCTTTGATGGAGACGTGGAGATCGCGCGCCGCGTCCACTGAGCCTTGGGGAAGCCAGTCTTTGAATTTGGTATATGCCTTCTCTCCGGCAAAGATTTCATACCAGTGAATCTTGCGTTTGCCGGCGTAAGCGTGCTCTACAGCGCCATCAAAAACGCGGACTGAGGCGGCCCATATATCGCGTCCGGTGCCGTCACCTTCAATGTAAGGAATAATTGGATTATCAGGAACCTGCAGCTTTCCGCCGCTGAAAGAAATGGGGCTGCCTCCCGCTGGCAGCGCAACCCCGTTGTATGAAGACGCCATGCTTCCTCCCCAAAATACATTCACTATGCAAACCTTTTAAGTTAACATCGCAACGGAGATGGGCGCAAACGCTGCGAGCCCGTTTCATATCCCACAAAGGTGAGTGACTCTTAATGCGCTTGAAACAAGCTGTGTTCATGCTGGTCTGCTTTTCATTTTTGGCTGGAGTAGCGCGGGCCGCGGAGAATCCATATCTATATAAGGTGACGCTGGTGCAGGCCGCGCCGGGCAAGTTCACGGAGCTGGTGGATCTTTATAAGACACGCGCCGCTGCCATGACAGAAGCCGGAGAAGAAGCGCCACTCTGGATGCGCCACAGCCAGGGCGACCACTGGGACCTGATGATTCTCTTCCCCATTGGCAGCTATGCCGACTATTACCAACCGGAGCGCATCAGCAAACGTAAGCAGGCCGAACAGGCAGGAAAATTTGACGACAAATTCAAAGAAGATATTGCATGGCAGGAAGATGTGTTTTCTTACGGACCGCCGCTGGCCGATCTGCGCAAGGCCTTTGCGGCTGGAGCTTTCTTTCACGTGGAGATGTTTGTGGCCTCGCCGGGCAAATTTGCCGAACTCTACAAAGAACGTGAGATGGAAAATGCCTACGCCAAAGCAGTGAAGGAGCCGGAGAATTTTATCTTTGTGCGCGACCAGGGCGCGGCGTGGGACATATTCACGATTGGCGTATTTCGCGATTTAAAACATTACGCCGAGAGCGCGGATGTGAGTCCGAAAGACGCAGCGGTTGCGGCCAAGGCCGCAGGATTTGATGCGCCGAGCCAGATTGGGCCGTATTTGCGGCGATTTATACGCGAGCACCATGACACGCTGGCCGTGGCGGTGAAGTGAGCAGAGTTTTCGCCACGGAGTCACGGAGGCGCGGAGAAAAACCGAGACGTAGCAGTGCTACGTCTCTACGGTAGTGATCGATCCTGATTCAAAATTTACGTTAGACAGTCAAAAAGAATCACGCATTATTTCTTCATCGCTGCTTCAACTTCGTCGGCTGTGCGCGGCAGATCGTGGCTCAGCATCACGAGTTTACCGTCTTGCCCTACGGTGAACATATCTTCAATGCGGACGCCCAATTTTTCTTCAGGAATATAAATTCCTGGCTCGATGGTGAAGACCATTCCTTTGTCGAGCGGCAGTGAGGAATCATTTGCGTCATGGACGTTGAGTCCCACGTGATGCCCTAGTCCGTGGATAAAATATTTACCCAGCGGTTCGCCGTGAAGGTCTTTGCCGTGTGTGTTGATGTAATCAAAAGCGACTTTATAGAGCGAATCGTTGTCAGTGTGGCTGGTTGCCAGACGCGATTTGCCTGCCTGGAATGCGTGCATCGCTGCTTCCTGTGCGCCGAGGACAATGTTGTAAATCTCACGCTGGCGGGCAGTGAATTTGCCGTTGACCGGCGCTGTGCGCGTGATGTCGCTGGCATACATGGAGTATTCGCCGGCTACGTCCATGACCACGACGTCTCCATCCTGCATGGTTCCAGAATCAGCCGAGTAGTGCAACACTGTTGAATAAAAGCCTGAGCCGACGATGGGCGCGTACGCCGGGCGCTCACAGCCACGCTTGCCAAACTCATATTGCATGAGCGAAGCGATCTCGCGCTCAGTAATTCCGGGATGGATGGCTTTAAGAGCCGCGCGGTGCGAAAACTCTGAAGCCTCGGTGGCGGCGGTGATCATATGAATTTCGCCGGCATCTTTTACCGTGCGCAGATGCCAGATGATCGCATTGGCGTCTTTGAAGGCAACGTAATTGGGGAATGAATTGCCGCGCCGCAGCCACTCAACTGGACCGGTGGATGCTGTGGTGAGGCCGTTTTCGCCGAGATCGGCGTAGACGAGGGCACGCGGTTGCGGCAGGATCTTGAGCAACTCGTCATGCATCTTGTCGAGACTTTCCACTTTGTCAAAGCCCGTCTCTTTTGGGGCCTGTGGATCGCCGGGGCCTAGCTTGGGGCCAGTCCATTTTTCCTGCGTGGCGTTGTGCTCGGCGAGAAAAAGAATTTCAACATAGGGATTGGAGTTGATGAGAATGGCCGCGCCGGGTTCGAACCAGCCGGTGAGATAGAAGAAGTTGTCGTCCTGGCGGAATCCGTAGAGATCATTGGGGCCATCGGCTTCTGTGGGCGCGAAGAGGATGAGCGCGCCGCCGTTCATCTGTTTGGCCAGGGCCTCACGGCGAGCATGGTAGTCAGCATTGCTCTGCCGCTCGGTTGCGTTGGCGCACAGGCCTGAAATAACGATCAGCAAACACAGCAGCAAAGATATTTTTCGAATGCTCATGGAATCGAATTCCCTTCTCTAGTCCGACGGTCTTTAGATCATTACATCAACAAATCGTTACATCAATCGCTACATCCAAAAATCAATTACATCCGGCGACGCAGCGGATTTTATCACGCGACGCACGGTTTATCCTGCAGGCAGCGGCGATGATTCTTTATAATAGTTGTGGATGGATCGCGGCACGAGGCTTTGAGCCCGTCGGCCGTTTAGTTGATTTTCTGCGCGGTTTCGCAGAGTCCGTCTTCCGAGTTTGTCCTTTTTTATTCCAATTGAGGCGTTCTTGTGAATAGTGTACGCATCAGAAGTCCACGATGCCGTGGCGAAATACGGAACCGTGGAAATGTTCAATGCTGAAGGCAAGGCGGAGGAAACTAGGCCGGACGCTGCGCCGCCGACGAAGTGACAAATTTCGCTATTGATTCGCTGTAGAGATGGCGATAATATGACAAAGCGTGGGTGCGAAAAGTGTCGCGTTTTTGAATTTTAGCTCTTGGCTCTTAGCCTTTGGCCTTTAGCTAAACCAAAATCGTTCATCCTATGCAGGGCTAGGAATTTAGAGGAGCGGTTACGGCGCAAGCATTACTTGCTTGCGCCGTAGTCATTCTTGCTTTGCGACCTGCTGCATGACATTGCTTTGCGGACTGCAAGTACTGTTTGCGCTAACCGCCTGATTGGCTTATGAGAGTTCAGGTTTTTGTGACCTGCTGCCGATTCTTGGGTCACATTGGGTGCTCTTGGGTTGAATTGGGTTAAACCGGGGGGAGGGGGTACTGGGTTGCCAAAATCGCCGGAATTGCCAAAATTGTCAATTTGTAAACCCAGTAAAACCTATCGCTTTCACAGTTAATGATGTAACGGTCAACTCAGCGAACAAATATGTCTTTGAGGTACTGAACCATTTCATTCAATGAATTCCACACCAAATTCGACACTCCTGCAGGGCGTAAAGGTCGTGAACCTGGCGTTGAATGTGCCTGGGCCGGTGGCGGCTGCGCGATTCTCGCAGATGGGCGCTGCGGTCACGAAGATTGAACCGCCGGCTGGAGACGGTCTGAGCCAGTTTGCGGCGGCGTGGTATGAGTCGCTGTGTAAGGGGCAGATAGTCAAGCAGCTTGACCTGAAGAGCCCTGAAGGTCGCAAGCAACTGGATGGGCTGCTGGTTGACGCGGATCTGTTGCTGGCGGCGTTTCGTCCGGCTGCGTTGCGAAGGCTAGCACTGGATTGGGAGAGCTTGCATGCGCGGTATCCACGATTGTGTTTTGTGGGGATTGTTGGCTATCCGGCGCCGGAGGAAGAGCGTACCGGGCATGATCTGACTTACCAGAGTGATTTTGGGCTGCTGCGGCCGCCGGAAATGCCCGCTAGTTTGTTTGTGGATCTGGCATCGGCTGAGCGTGCGGTGAGCATGGCTTTGGCATTACTCAACAAATTTGCCCGCAAGGGTGAGGCTGGCTACGCGTGGGTTTCTCTGCACGAGTGTGCGCAAGACTTAGCTGCGCCGCTCAAGGCTGGATTGACTGCTGCGGGAGGGCTGCTGAGCGGCGGTTATCCGTTCTACGGGTTCTACCGGGCAAGCGACGGCTGGATTGCGGTGGCGGCGCTGGAGCCGCACTTTGCCGAGCGACTGCTTTTAGAACTCAAACTCTTAGAATTCAAACTCAATGACGCGACTCGATCCGAACTCGAACGTGTCTTCCTCGAGCGCAGCGCCGCGGCGTGGGACCGTTGGGCTATCGAGCGCGGCCTCCCACTGGTTGCCGTAAGAGGATTTGGATGACCATCCTTCACTGCGGGCGGTGGAAGAACCACGCTGCACACGGCGCGCATTTTTGGGGTCGCGATCATCATAAAAAGGCTGCAGTTCCAAACGAAGTTCTAACATTTTTAGTACCTCCTGCGTGCGTTGCGCCGGGCGCCTCTTAAACGGGGGCCAGCGTTGGCAAAACTCACGGTAGGCATACAGATGCGGCACAGAATGACCAACATGAAAAGCCAAATCAAATGCGATGACATCTGCCTGCCTCCTTAAGTCTGTAGGTACAATAGTCGGCCACCCGGCCTGGGGGCAACGGTACAAATATACTCCATCTTAAAATCTTTTAACTTATAGAGAATAAACAGGTTATAAATGTACTCTGGATTTGCGGGTATTCCACAGACGAGCGAAAAAGTCCAGGGTTCAACGCTTTCAAACGAATTCAGCGGCTGGCTGCAAGAGCCGAGCGCCATTTAGGATATCTGGTCACTTTGAAAAATCCATTTTGAAACCTTCATTTTGAAGGCACTCATTTTAAAGGCATTCATTTTAAAACCAAGGATGGTCACTGTGTTCCAAGCAAATTTACTTGCGGGCAAAAAAGTTCTGATTACCGGCGGCGCAACAGGCCTGGGCAAGAGCATGGGAAAGCGCTTTCTGGAATTAGGCGCGTCACTCTGTATTTGCGGACGCCGCGAAGACGTTCTGGCGCAAGCCGCTGATGAACTACGCAAAGCCACCGGTGGAACGGTGAGGACCTTCCCTTGCGACGTCCGCAAGAATGACATGGTAGAAGCCATGGTGGAAAACTTCTGGCAGGACGGGCCAATTGATGTGCTGGTGAATAATGCCGCAGGAAATTTTCTATGCCGCACAGAAGAGCTTTCCATTGGCGCGTTTGAATCCGTAATTGGAATTGTTCTCATGGGAACCATCAACGTGACCATGGCCTGCGGCAAGCGCTGGATCAAAGAAGGCCGCAAGGCCAACGTCTTGAACATCACCACTACGTATGCTGAAACCGGTTCGCCGTATGTGGTGCCTTCGTCAGTGGCAAAAGCGGGTGTCTTAAACATGACACGCAGTTTGGCCGTGGAGTGGGGCAAAAAAGGTATCCGCTTTAACGCGATCGCGCCGGGGCCGGTACCAACGGAAGGAGCTTTCTCACGGCTCATGCCGGTGAAGTCAATGGAGGAGATGGCCAAGAAGAAAAATCCTCTAGGCCGCTTTGGCACGCATCAGGAACTGGCAGACCTGGCGGCATTTTTAGTAAGCGACTACTCCGGCTACATCAATGGCGAGCAGATCACCATGGATGGCGGCGAGCAACTCAAAGGCTCCAGTGAATTTGACCATCTGGGCAGCCTGCTGACGGAAGAACAATGGCAGATGATGAAGCCGAAGAAAAAAGCATAACGGGAACCGTCTCTGCTTGTGCGGCGGCTCTCCACACAAATGGCTTTCTGCGATTACAATTTCAAGGTATTCAAAAGTGCATATTTTAAGGAGCATTCATGGCTGGAGTGAAGCTGATTGTGATGTATCCGCAACCGAAAGATGTTGCGGCGTTTGAGAAGGTGTACCAGACAGAACATGTGCCGATGGCCGTATCAAAGCTGGAGGGCAAGACCAGGCTGGTGGCGACGAAGGTGATTGCTTCGCCACAGGGAACACCGCTGTACTATCGCATTGCTGAAGTTTACTTCCCTTCCATGGAAGCGTTGCAAGCCTGCGCCGCGTCAGAAGGCGGCAAGCAAACGCTGGGACACGCCGCGCAAATTTCCTCTGGTGGTCCGCCGGTAATGCTGATT
>DASXZE010000111.1:0-8873 GCA_036502105.1 Candidatus Angelobacter sp.
CGCAGGCGGAGCGCTGGGGAGTTTCAGCGGAGACCTGAAGCCGGTTGCCGGGACCAACTACGTGCCGCGCATGTCCACGGGACTGGAATTGCAGGTGTTGCTGCCGATCGTGCAGCAGCCATTCCGCATTTATTACGCTTATAACCCGCTGACGCTGGATACGACTGTGCATTCCCCCAGCCCAATCACGCGCAGTTTGTTCCCGGCCGGGGCTGCGGGAGATTTCAGCTTCCAGTCCGCGCTGGCGGCATTTGGGCCCGATTTCCACCTGCAGGAGCCGCGTAAGACGTTTCGTTTCACCATTAGCACCACCTTCTGAGGAGAGGCTGTTTGTTTGACGCTGCCGGAGCGGCAACCTATAATTTCTGTACCGTCCCCTCCGCAGATTTCACGCATTTCATGAGCATGAACGAAACCGTGCGTCGCGACGAGTAGTTACGTAAGAACCACTAAGGAGTCCAATATTCCATGGCAAGTCACATCAATATCCGCGTCCTGATTCTGGCCTTGGCCCTCTCGCTGGGCATTCCCACGGCAGCCCATGCACAGGCGTCAACCGCAACTGGCGGAGCCGGCGAAAAGGTAGGCATTGTCAGCATTCAAGACGCTATCGCCAACACCAATGAAGGCAAGAAGGAAATGGAAGCCTTGCAGCAGAAGTTCGCGCCGCGGCAGGCCGCTTTACAGGCCCAGAATGACGAAGTGGAAAACCTGAAGAAACAGCTCCAGGCCCAGGGCGACAAGCTGAGTGAAGAAGAGCGCAGTAATCGTGTAAGGATCGCCTCTGAAAAGCAGAAGACGCTGCAGCGCAACTATGAAGATTTCCAGAATGAAGTCCAGCAGGCAGAGCAGGAAATTATGAACCGGCTGGGCAAGAAGATGCTGGAAGTGCTGGAAAAATACTCCAAGGAGAACGGCTACGCTCTTGTGATGGACGTTTCCACCCAGCAGACGCCCGTGCTGTATGCGAATCCTGGCACCAATATGACGAAGGCGCTGATTGACGCGTACAATGCATCATCGCCCGTGTTGCCGCCGTCCGCGGTTAAGCCGTCAGCAGCAACGCATCCGCCGACGCCTAGCGCACCGGCACCCAAAAAACCATAAATCTTAGGGCATTGCGTGAGCGAATGCCGTAATGAAATCCAAGGAGCACCTAAACCCATGAACGTGGCAACATTTAAAAATCTGGCGCTCGGTCTAGGCCTGAGCATTGTTTTTGGCGCAACCGCTTTCGCACAAGGAGCGGCACCAGCTACTGCTGCACCTGCCGGGCCGGTGCCAACCAAGGTGGCCGTGGTCAACATCCAGCAGGCAATCGGCGACTCCAATGAAGGCAAAAAGGACCTGGATGCGCTGGAGCAAAAGTTCAGCCCCAAGCAGGCCGAGCTAAAAGGCCTGAGCGATGAAGTGGAAACCCTGAAGAAACAATATCAGGCACAGGCTGATAAGCTCGGTGACGCGGAAAAGGCCAGCCGTGCCAAGACCATCGAGACCAAGCAGAAATCCCTGCAGCGCAATTATGAAGACGCACAGGCAGAATTTCAGCAGGCGGAGCAGGAAGTAATCAACCGCATTGGCGCGAAAATGCTGGTGGTGCTGGAGAAGTACTCCGTGGCGCACGGTTATGCCATGGTGCTGGATGTTTCCAATCCGCAAACTTCAACCGTGCTCTGGGCCACGCAGGGAAGCGTAATCACCAAGGAACTGGTTGACGCCTACAACACTGAGAGCCCTTCCAGCGCTCCGGCGAAACCCGCCGCAGGCGCTGCAGCCAGGCCCGCCGCGCGTCCGGCTGCTCCCGCTGCGACACCGAAGAAGCCGTAATAGTTTCAGGAAAACACATGGGCCGCCCTCACCGGCGGCCTTTTTATTTTTCTTTATTTCCTGTTGTTGCGGAACATCGCCGCTACTCTCCGGTGTCCAATCACTTCATCAGGAGGTGAGAAGAAATGTTCGGAGATACGCTGCTTGAATCTTCACCAGCATCCGGCAAACGCAAACGCTGGCCCATAGCAACTGCATTTACCGTGGAGGCGATCATCGCTGCAATTGTGGTGATCATTCCACTGCTTTCAACCGGTGTGATCCCGGTTTCCGCGCGGGTGCCGCTGTTTACGCGGCTTAATCCAGTTGTCGTTCAATCTGTTCCGCTGATGCCGGTCACTCAGCGTTCTTCGGGAGCGGATGGAATTCCCAGCCGCGCGGTGATGATTATGGCCAACAATAATCGGAATGCAATTCACTACGGGCAGCCAGAGATAACAACAACAGACTGGAGAGATGCGCCTCCCAGCTATGTTGGGCCGGGTGAATCTCACAATCCTATCGGTGATTTGATTGGGGCAGGACCTGCAACCACAAATGTGAAGCCTGGACCCAGGCGGATTGTCTCGCAGCTGACTGAAGCGCAGTTGCTGAACAAAGTGGAGCCGATCTACCCGCGCATTGCGCAGGTGACCGGCATCCAGGGGCAGGTAAGGCTGCGCGCAATCATCGCCCGCGATGGATCGATTCAAAGTTTGAACGCTATCAATGGGAATCCGCTGCTGATTCGCGCGGCCATGGATGCGGTGAGCCAGTGGCGCTATAGGCCCTATGTTTTGAACGGAGAAACAGTGGAAGTAGAGACTTTTATTACTGTGAACTTCAGGAAAGATGTTCATTAGAACGGGGTTAAAGGCGCGTCGCGTTCTGTGGAAAACTCTGTGCAAATTTGGGAATGCCGCTAAAAGAGTACAGTGATTTTTCAATAACTTAACCGATCTGCCCAAGTCTTGTTGCACATTGTAACGGTATTGGTTTCAGTCAGTTACAGGAAGCACAACTTGGGCGGACGGGATTGCACTACAAATGGGTATGCGTCTCAAAACGAACAGGGCGATTTGCACATTTGGGAAGAGAAACTTTTTCTTATCTTCTGCATCAGCCGTTGTCTCCGACCTTGAGCACGGCCAGGAAAGCTTCCTGTGGAATGTCCACTTTACCGATGCGTTTCATGCGCTTCTTGCCTTCTTTTTGCTTTTCCAGCAGCTTGCGTTTGCGCGAAATGTCACCGCCGTAGCACTTGGCAATCACGTTTTTGCGGATGGCCGTTACTGTCTCACGGGCAATGATTTTCGCGCCGATGGAAGCCTGAATGGCGACTTCAAACATCTGCCGCGGAATGAGTTCGCGCATTTTAGAGACAAGCGCTCGTCCGCGATCATAAGCAAAGTCACGGTGCACGATGATGGAGAGTGCATCCACGGGCTCGCCGGCGACAAGGATATCCATTTTCACCATGGGTGATTCCCAGTGTCCCGCAAGGTGATAGTCCAGTGACGCATAGCCGCGCGAGACAGTCTTCAGCCGGTCATAAAAATCCAGCACGATTTCATTGAGCGGCAATTCATAACTCAGCATGACGCGGGACGCGCTTACGTACTCAAAAGCTTTTTGCTTTCCGCGCTTGTCTTCCACCAGCTTGAGGATTCCGCCAACGTATTCTTCATTGGTGAGGATCATGGCCAGAATCACCGGCTCTTCAATCTTGGCGATCTCACTCTGGTTGGGCCAGCGCGAAGGATTATCGACCTGAAGTTTTTCGCCGTCAGTCTTTGTAATGTCATAGCGCACGCCGGGTGCGGTGGTGATCAGTTCCAGGCCAAATTCGCGCTCAAGGCGTTCCTGAATAATTTCCATGTGCAGCAGGCCGAGAAAGCCGCAGCGGAAACCAAAGCCCAGGGCCACCGAACTTTCCGGCTCAAAGAAGAAAGAAGAATCATTGAGCCGCAATTTTTCCAGCGCTTCACGCAAAGCGGTATGCTCGTGCGCTTCCACGGTGTAGAGTCCGGCAAAAACCATGGGCTTGAGCTCTTCAAAACCGGGCAGAGGCTCAAGCGCAGGACGCGCGTCGTCAGTAATGGTGTCGCCAATTTTGGTGTCAGAAACAGTTTTGTTGTTGGCCACCATGAAGCCCACTTCACCAGCCACCAGTTCATCAATTTCTACAGCCTTGGGCGTGAGCACGCCGAGCGTTTCCACGTCCAGGGTTTTGCCGTTCCACCACAAACGGACTTTCATGCCTTTGCGCAGTGTGCCCTGAAAAAGGCGCGCCAGCACGATCACGCCGCGATATGGATCGAACCATGAATCAAAGATCAGGGCCTGCAGTGGATTGTTAGGATCGCCTTTTGGAGGAGGCAGCCGGTGCACGATTGCTTCCAGCAACTCCGGCACACCGAGTCCGCTTTTGGCGCTTACCAGCATGGCGCCAGATGTATCGAGGCCGACGGTCTGCTCAATCATCTCTTTGGCGCGCGGTATATCAGCGCTGGGGAGGTCGATTTTGTTGATGACCGGAATAATCTCCAGCCCATGATTGATGGCCAGATAAGCATTGGCCAGCGTTTGCGCCTCGACGCCCTGAGACGCGTCAACTACCAGCAGCGCACCTTCACAGGAAGCGAGTGAGCGGGAAACTTCGTAAGAAAAATCCACGTGGCCCGGAGTGTCGATCAGGTTGAGCTGATATTCCTGGCCATTGAGCGCCGTGTATTTCATACGGACGGCGTGGGCCTTGATGGTGATGCCGCGTTCCCGCTCCAGGTCCATCGCGTCCAACACCTGCTCCTGCATCTCGCGCATAGACAAGGCTCCAGTCAGTTCCAGAAGCCGGTCTGAAAGCGTGGATTTGCCATGATCGATGTGGGCGATGATGGCAAAATTGCGGATGTGTGTGCGTTCCATGAGGATGGGCTAAACCCTTATTCTAGCATCTTGTGCTGAAATCACTGGATGGCATTGCCTGGAAATACACAAGCGACTATGCTACGTTCCGGAGAAAATCTTTGCGGGAAGCATTATCAGGCGCTCTCTATGGAATCGTCCTCTGTGTTATTGGGGTAATTTACGCAGGCGCCGGCCACGGATCATATTTTTTTGTGATTCTAGCCTCAGCGCCGGTCTGGGTCCTTTCTTTTCAAGGACCTTTTGGAGTCGGAATTTCAATTGCAGCTGTTCCTGTTTTATGGATCGGTGTTGGGTTCTTGCTCAATGTTCAAAATAAGCAAAAAAAGAAGCTCTTTTTAGCGCTCATGCTCGTGCATTATGTAAGTGCAATGGTTCTCCTGGTGTTAAGCCACGAAGAATGGAAGACTCCAAGTTCGATGTTGGAAATGTTCGGACTTATCTGGTACTGCTTTGGCCAAATTGCAATTTGGAGAACATTTCTAAAAAACAATCGCTCGACTACACTCTCAGAAACAGAACGGCGGACAACTTATCAATGAAAACCATGTTTAAATTTTTTCTTTTGTTTCTTGTAACTCTTAGCGTCACGGTCCTTAATGCCCAGCCGCAGGCCGCGCCTACCGTGAAAGATTTCATCCGCGTGCAGTCGCCGACTATCGCGCTGGAGCATGTGCGTGTGATTGACGGCACTGGCGCTGCTGCCAAGGCCGACCAGACGATTGTGATCTCCGGCGGAAAGATTACGGCCATTGGCAATGCGGGCGTGGTGCCGGTTCCGGCGGATGCGAACCGCATGGATATGACTGGCTACTCGGCGCTGCCGGGGCTGGTGGGCATGCATGACCATCTTTTTTATCCGGCGAGCGGCGGCTTGTATCACGACATGCCGTTTAGTTTTCCAAGGCTCTATCTGGCGCTGGGCGTGACGACCATCCGCACCACGGGAGGCATGGAACCGTACACAGATATTGAAATCAAGAAAGCCGTGGATGCCGGCAAAATTCCCGGCCCCAAGATCAATGTAAGCGGGCCGTATATGGAAGGCGAAGGCATTCCGCTGCTGCAACTGCATCAGCTCACAGGCCCGGAAGACGCGAGCCGCACCGTGGAATACTGGGTGGCTGAAGGCGTGGGATCTTTTAAGGTCTATAACTTCATTACGCGCACGGAGTTGAAAGCCGTGATTGATACGGCGCACAAGCACGGCATAAAAGTTACGGGGCATCTGTGCTCCATTGGTTTCCGCGAGGCCGCCGAGCTTGGCATTGATGATCTGGAGCACGGGCTGACGGTTGACACGGAATTTCATCCTGATAAAAAGCCGGATGTTTGCCCGAGTTCGAGTCAGGCGGTTGCGGCAGCGGCCAAACTCGACGTAGCGGGCGAGCAGATTCAGACGACCATAAAGATGATGGTGGATAAACATGTGGCCCTGACTTCCACGTTGCCGGTGTTTGAGCAGTTTGTTCCTTCGCGGCCAGACGTGCCGCAGAAAGTTCTTGATCTGCTCACCGATGACGCGCGCAAGGCTTACCTGGCAAATCGCGCGCGGGTTGCACTGAACAAGGAAAGCGCATGGCCGGCGATGTTTCCCAAAGAAATGGAATTTGAGCGCGCCTTTGTAAGAGCCGGCGGAACACTGCTGGCTGGACTTGATCCCACGGGCATTGGCGGCGTGATTGCCGGTTTTGGCGATTCACGCGAAGTCGAATTGCTTGTGGAGGCAGGGTTCACGCCGCTCGAGGCGATCAAGATTGCGACGCTGAACGGCGCGCAATTTCTGGGCGAACAAGACCACATTGGCTCGCTGACGGCCGGCAAGCAGGCAGATATCATGCTGGTAAAAGGCGATCCGTCTGCAAAGATTGCAGACATTGAAAATGTGGAGCTGGTATTCAAAGACGGTGTGGGCTGGGATTCCCAGAAGCTGATTGATTCGGTGAAGGGGCAAGTAGGAGCGCGATAAATGGTTCATTCTGACTTTGCAGGGGAGCAGAGCCGCGAAGAGGCTCGCAATCAGGCGCTAGATTTTTACCGTACGGCGGTCTGGCTTGCATGTCTTGCAGGAATGGTTTTGCTTTGTGGCTGCAAGCACGCTGAGAACAAGCCGGAGCCAAAACCGGCATCCGCGGCAACGCCACAGGTTGCGCGTGCGGAGAGCCCGCCTACTCCTGCGGCTGAGGCAACACCGTTCCTTATCACCAGCTCAACGAAGTGGAAAACGGTGGAAGAGTTTGACTACCAGTGGAAGGCAGATCAGCCGGCAACCCATTTCAAGTTGGAAATTCCTGAGGGATATGACGATCCTGGAGATTTCATACGAATCCATATTCAGCCCAAAGGCCGCCCGGAGTTTGTATTAAATAATGAAGACGGATGGGTGGAATACGCCGACCCAAAGTTTCCAGATGCTTATACAAAGCTGAAAGAGCAAAGTCTTGTGAAGTCGAAGTATGTTCTGATTCTCCCGTACTCCAAAAATCCTAATGAACCGCCACTGGTGTTTCTGCGCAGTTGGGGCTATGCGAGCAATGCGGATCGGCTGCATGTTGTCGGCTTCAATCAACTCGGGGATCCGATTTTATTGTTGAATAGAGAGTTGAATTTAGAAGAACTGGTCGATCTGGACGAGGACGGTCATCTAGAAATTGTTGGCTTACCGTGGTTGAGTGAAGAATGGGGCTCCGGTTTCCTTACATATAGCCCTTATTATGTTTATAAATTGCCTTCGCCGGTGGATGGGCCAGCAACGCTCTCCATTGAGTTGTCAAAAACCTATAACCTGAAGAATTACTACGGCTGGGCTGGTCCAGAATTCAATCAAAAACTGGTCGTGATACGCCATCCGCCAAATGGTGGAAAGCCGCTTATCATGAATGCAGATGAGGCAGAAAAGCTGATGCAGCAGAGAGCCAAAGCTCAGCCATAGACTGCCCACCTAGGTGAAGATGCGGTTTTATCTGACGTCGAGAGATTCCACCCATACACTCACAGCAAATCCATCTTCTTCCTGAGCAAGCGCTTTCTCCCATCCGACTCCGGGCTGTGGAAGTTCGGTAGCGCCTTGAATCCGCGCAAAGACTTGCAACGCTGGTTCTTCGCGGGGAAGCTGCATGCGGATTACACCGTCAATGAATTCTGCGCGGCAGGTGCGCTCTGAGTTTGTGACGTACTTTTCGCGCAGCGCCAGCAAAGATTTGTACCAGTCCAGCATCAGGCACTCGCCTTGTGTTAGTTGCCAATTGAGTTTGGAGTTGGCAAATGTGGTGGGATCCTGCGGATCGGGAACTGAGTCACCGGAGAAATCAAAGTCTTTGAATTCCTGCTGGCGGCCTTCGCGCACGGCTTTCTGCAGAGCGGGATCACCATAGTCCGTGAAGAACTGAAATGGATTGGGCTCGTCGTATTCCTGACCCATAAAGAGCAGAGGCGTTTCCGGCGCAAGCAGCAGGAGTGCAGCGGAAAGCATTCGTGCGCCACGCGGGATCAGTGCAGTCAAGCGTTCGCCACAGGCGCGATTGCCGATCTGATCATGGTTCTGTGTGCAGATCACGTGAGCTGAGGCCGGCATGTTCGCGCTGCTGGTGCCGCGGGCGCGTCCCCAGAACTTGAATTGCTCGCCTTGAAAAACAAATCCATCCTGCAAGGCGCGTGCAATCTGCTCTGGACGGCCAAAATCCTGATAGTAGCCTTTGTGCTCGCCAGTAAAGAAAGCGTGGATGGCGTGATGAAAATCGTCACTCCATTGGGCGCTCATACCCAGACCACTCATGCCGTTGTCGCTCAAAATCTGGCCGCCGGAGACGAGAGGGCGCGTCATCTTCTCATCGTTTTCATCGGTTTCTGCGATCACGCAGACTTCGCGGCCAAGTTCGGCGGCTAGAGCAGCGGTTTTTTCTGCGATCTCGGCGAGGATGTGTTTTGGCGAATCGTCTTTGATGGTCTGCACGGCGTCAAGGCGGAGGCCGTCCATGTGGTGTTCGCGAATCCAGTACAGTGCGTTCTCTACAAAATAGCGGCGCACACCTTCGTAGCCTGGCTGATCGTAATTGATGGCTTCACCCCAGGGTGTCTGGTGTTTGCTGGTGAAATAGGGGCCGAAGAAGAGCAGATAGTTGCCTTCATTTCCTAAATGGTTA
>DASXZE010000112.1:0-3801 GCA_036502105.1 Candidatus Angelobacter sp.
TCAACCTTGAATTCACCTTTGCGTCCGCGGACCAGCGGAGCCATGATCATGACTCGATCTTCCGCCTTGAGCTGCATTACGCGCTGCACAATCTGTTCAGACGATTGGCGGCTGATGGGCTTGCCGCAATTGGGGCAGTGCGGCACGCCTACTGACGCATACAGCAGCCGCAGATAATCGTAAATCTCGGTGATCGTCCCAACGGTCGAACGTGGACTGCGCGACGTGGTCTTCTGCTCAATCGAAATCGCCGGACTCAGGCCATCAATGGAATCCACGTCAGGGCGTTCCATCTGGTCCAGAAACTGGCGCGCGTAGGCTGAGAGCGTCTCCACATAGCGGCGCTGGCCTTCGGCGTAAATCGTGTCAAAAGCCAGTGACGATTTGCCCGAGCCGCTGAGTCCCGTAATCACCGTAAGGGTATTGCGCGGAATCTCCACCGAAATGTTCTTCAAATTGTGCTGGCGCGCGCCGCGCACCGTGATGTTGCGAATTGCCATGGGACCTTATTTAGCCTGACTCAAAGCTGCTCCAAGAAAAACGTCAAAACCGCCCTAAAACCACAGGAAACCGCCACAGTGGGGTCCGGGAGGATAAGCACACAGCTCTACTTCGTATCTTAACTTTGCTTTCCTGAGGGGTCAAATTCCGCCCCGAACTCAGTGTTTAACCTTGTGACTTCAGTTATTTGCGGCCTTTTAAACGAAAGGGCATGATGAGCTATCGAGGGTCCAGCAACGGGCGTAATGAAGACTTTTGGGTCAATATTGCCGAAAATGCATTCAGCCAGGGAAACCAACCGGGCCAAGAAAAGGACCATCAAAGAGATTGGACAATGAACCCAATACTAGCTTCCTCCACCGTGCTCTTTACCATTCTGTTTTCACTCGTCTTTGGTATAGCCTCAGGCTACGTTGTTATCAGCGGGATCCTGCACGCTTTTGCCCATAAGAATGCAATGGAAAAAGCGCCAGCGACTGCTGTGATCGTGACTGCGGCCTCAAGCCACTAATTCTGCCTTGGAGCCTGACTGCGGACTTAAGGCGGCACGCGCCTAAGTCCTTTGAAATCAAAATCTTGTAAAATCAAAGCCCCTGTGAAATCAGTGCCCTGTCCAACTGTTTCCACGTGTTTTCAGACTCTCTAAATCCTGCTCATCGATTCCCTCAAAGGTCGTCTGTTCAACAGCCTCTTCACTCAAAGCTTAAGCAATTTATAACTGCGGCTGTTTGCGTGGCGCCGTGCTGGGGTTATTCGGATCCACGGCCTTTTGCTTCTGCATGTCCTGCAGCTCCTGTAATAGCTGCTCAGGCGATTTTGGCTGCTGCTGCGCCTGTGGAACCTGCTGTGGCGCTGGCGTAGGCTGCGGCTGTGGTGGCGCTTCCTGCACGTCGCCAGAATTCACCTGCTCGTCCGGCGTATCGTCATCGTCGGCATCCTGTCCAGCGGGGCGCGGCGGCTGCGGAGCATCTGCGGCTCCGCCCTTGCTCTTTACGGTAACAATCACACGCTGCACAATGCCGGGGCTGTCTGGCCTGCCAATGGCGACAAGATCATACTTCGGTCCAGAAAAGATTGCGGATAAAACCTCACCTGCCGGCGCTGGCCCCAGCGAAAGGGCTACTTGCTCTGAGATTCCTTCCATGCCCTCAAATTCAATCCCCGTTTTGTTGCGGATCGCCTTCACCACGCTGCTCAAGGTTGAGTTCGTGGCCTGGACCGTCAACAATCCGTCACGATAAGTGACCACGGGCGGAACTGGTGGCCCCACGGGAGAGGGTGCTGCTCCTCGCTGGGACCGCTGAACGACCGCGGGCGCATTTGGAGTGCCTGACGGAGCAGATGCTGCCGCAGTGCGGGCAGGTGAAGTACGCGAGCCTGGCGTAACAGGCCGAATTTGTGCCTGGGCTCCAACCGCTCCCAGACAAAGCACTGCCACCGCAATTTTTAAGGGAAAACCGGCCATAAGATATTTAGAACTGCTCGTACCCCAACTTTTGTCTTCTGGGTGGCATTCTACTCCTTCTGCTAAAGAACGGTCGATACCACCTGAACTTGCTCGGTATTCCGTAGCAACCCGATTTTCGGAATAACGTTTTCAGCATAAAATTGCTCTTCCCTCACCGGACCAGCAAGAATGCCCTTCCCGTTTGCCCCTCACTTCCCTTGCCAGGCCACAGAAGTATATATTTACCTGTCAGTTACAGGCAGGCAGGTGGCCCAGTGCGTATGCCGGTAAATCTGCCGCATGCTCCTGGCTCGTACATCTGCTGCTTGCATCGGACGGCCTATACATCTGAAAGATTGGTGAAAGCATCTCAACCTATTCCGGAGTAGCGCACTTATATGAAGCAAATTACATTCAGGATTCTTACAGCATTACTGGTTATTGCCGGCAGCTTCTCCGCCGGGGCACAAACCTGCCAGAGCAAAGACGAAATAACGGAACCCGCGCGCAAGGCCATTGAAGCAGCTGCGCAACAGGCTTTTGATCAGACCTCTACTGGCGACGTGAACAGCCTCAAGAACAATGCTATTCCGTCATTGCAATCAAGCTTCAGCGGCATCGCCGCAGCCGTGGTGGATAACAAAGATGCCACTCAGGGCGCCAAAGCCCAACTGCGCGGCATCTATCTGCTCGATACCGGAGCTACTCCGGGGCCAGACGGAGTTTTCTATTGCGGCATTTTCGGCGCGAATGGGATGAACCCCAACACCGCCGAGTTTGACCTCCCTGGCCTGCCGATTGGCAAATACGCCATTTCCATTCAAGACTTCATCGGCAACAAGGGCCCTTATTCTCTTACCATCATCTTCCAGGACATGAGCGGCTGGAAGATCGCTGGATACCACATCAGCCCCGGCTCGTTCGTTGGACATGACGGCCTCTGGTATCTGCAACAGGCCCGCAGTTACAAGAGCAAAGGCCAGGTCCACAATGCATGGTTCTATTACCTGACCTCGTGGGAATTGCTGGCGCCTGTGCCTTACATGAATACTAAAATGCTCAGCAAGATCACTGACGAATCCAACAGTATCCAGCCCAAAGATGTCCCCTCGGGCGGAAAGCCAGTGGCGTTTAATGCCGGTAGCAAAACTTATAACATTACTGACATATCGCTTTTCAAGACTGACAAAAACTTTGACCTCGCCGTGAAATACTCCGTACCCAGTACCGCTGACTTCAATGGCACACAGGCCGACGCACGCAATCTGGCCAATGCCATGGTCACCCAGTATCCGGAATTAAAAGATGGCTTCAACAACATCTGGGTTCATGCCATGGATCCGAACGGCGGTGACGTGGTCGGTCTGGTCAAGCTGAAATAGTCTTTTTTAGATTGCATCTCAGTTGCACCAATCCCAGCGTGTTGCCGCCTTTTGTTTTACTTCTGATCCGCGTGTATCTGCGGTAAAGATCAGTGTTTTTCCTGATCGGTTTTTCCGAATCAGTGTCATCCGTGTTCATCAGTGGTAAGCCTTTGCTTTTTAGCCCTACTTTCCCAGAAACGCCCCAATCTTCTCATTCAAAAACTTCAAGTCCACCGGATTCGGCCCCGCACCCGCCGTATGTCCCCACAATGAAGGAATCGGCGTCAGCGTGACCGTGGACATAAATCCCGCCTCATACCGCGCATCTGTGACGGGAAAATACAAGTCAGTCTCCGATGGCATATACAGAAACGGCACTTTAATCGACCGCAACGCTTTCTCCACGTCACCATTGAATCCCGGCGTCGCGCCTACGTCCTGTTTTTCCCATGTGCGCATTTGCAGGATCAAATTATTCGCGTCTGCACC
>DASXZE010000113.1:0-3451 GCA_036502105.1 Candidatus Angelobacter sp.
GTGGAACCAATGCGGCAGCTGCTGCACATACCAGCCGATCCATGTAGGCAGCGGGCCGTTCTGGTAGTAGTCGTCCATGGCGGTCAGGTGACGCCAGGAGTAGTCACCGCTGGTCAGCTTGACTACGCCGGATTCAAAGTAAATGCGGAACCACTCCCAGCGCAGCAGAAACAAGCTGAAGCGCGATGGCGCATGTGCCGCTCCCAAGCCGGGCAGCAGACCGGCGGGCGCGAAGAACAGCGAGATGAAGCCGGCTTCCAGCAGCATGCCGTCTGACTGGTAGCCGGAGAAATCCTGCGCTGCGGCCACAAACGAAAGAAAGCAGGCAAAGCAGATGGCCAGCGAGCCGCGCGGCCACAGATTCAAAATCACGGCCACAGAGGCAAAGAGGCCGAGCCAGCAGATCAGCATGAGCGCGTGATTGCTTGAGCCGAACCAAAGCAAGGTGGGCGCGAACCAGAAGCGCTGCGGGCCGGAATAATAATTAGTTACGTCGGCCAAATATTCTCCGGCTGGGAGAATGCCACGAGGGCCGATCAATCCTTTGATCTGAAAGATGAGCGAGTAAAAAGCAGAGAAATAAATCAGACCCAGTGCGCGAAGAAAGATCCAGCGCGGCAGCAGGTGCGTGCGCGGGCCTTCAGCCGGAGCCTGCGGCCCCAACAGCCATTCGGCGGTCTTTTGCGCACGTTGCAGCATGTTCCTGTCCCGGCGGAATTATAGCTTTTAGGATGCGGGCCGAGATTGCGCGGTTACATACCGCGCGATTCGAGAAAATCTTGAGACGCAGAGGAATAGAGTAAGCGGTGCGGTAGTACAGAAAGAAAATCAGCAGGCATCAACAGGAAGACGATCGAGGCTGCGGAGCGCTGTCTACTTTTTTCCGGCGATTTCTTCGTAGAGTTCAGGCAGGCGCTGCGCGTCTTCCACGGATTCATCAAAGCGGGCGCGTTCATAGTGTTCCGTGAAAAGCTCAATATCATGGCGCATTTTGGGGTCGGGGATGGAGGAGACAAATTCCTCCGGTGTCTGGAAAGATTCCTTGGTCACGCCGCGGCGGGCCATCATTTTCAACATCCGCATATACCAGAAGCTGGCCGAGGTGCGCGGCGCGCGCTGTGGGTCTCTGAGAGTGCGCGTCCTTTGAAATTTGCGCCACGCCATAGGCGTAAAAGGCAGTGTAAGAAATAGCCCCAGCAAAATGCAGCTGATGGTCATTTGAGTGGGCGAGAGTTTTTCCAGGCGACGCTGCGCATCACTCATTGTTTTTACTACGCCAAGATACTGCTGCAGGAGCCAGAGCCGGAAGCTGGATTGAACATTGCCGGTCTTGGTGCTCAGTTCGGTGCGCAACCTGACCTGGTGAGTGAAATCATAGTTCACAATCCACTCGCGCCATACCTGACTGGCGGCGTCCATGTATAAACCCAGGCGGGACCAGCCGGTTGACGTTGCGTCAGAAGCGCCGGCCGGCGTGGGATCAAATGTGACCCAGCCATACTCAGGAAAATATGCTTCCACCCAGGAGTGCGCGTCTTTTTCACGGACGATATAACTGCTGGTTAAATCGTTGTATTCGCCGCCGCGGAATCCGTTGACCACACGCGATGGAATACCGAGAGTCCGCAACATCATGGTCATGGACGAAGCAAAATATTCGCAGTGCCCTTTCTTGCGTTCAAAAAGGAAGCGGGCGAGCGGATCAGGTTCACGCATCCCCGGGAGTTCCAGCGTGTATCCAAAATTGGTTTGCAGGTAATGCTCAATGGCCTTGGCGCGCTTGTAATTTGAGGTGGACGTTGTGGTTACCTGGCGAGCCAGCTGGGCAATGCGCGGATCAAGCGTGGGCATTTGCAGGTAAAGATTGGCGATGCGCGGCGGGTAGCTGGTGGAATTGGAGTCGAGCACCAGCGGCTCAGGATTGCGCGTATCCGCCTCAGCGGAGTAGACGCCAACGGTCTGTGAGCTTTCATTGTCGCCAGCGGTAAAAATGCCTTCGTTCGGATGGCCGTTGAAAACAGAGCCGTCTGACTTGATCTCCAGTATCCGGTAGTCGCCATTGATCTTGAGCGGCACGGGGGCCAGGAAAAACAGATTCAGTCCTGTGGGCTCCATGATCACGCGGTAAGAGAGCGTCTGCAACGGCGGCGCCAGCCGCGAATCAGCATAAAACGAAAAATTGCCGATACGCGTAAGGTCCAGCGGCACGTTATTCAGGCCATGCAAGGTGGGAGTATCAGCGTTGTTCCACCAGTGCCGGCCGTCAAAGTTGGCCAGCGTAATACCGCGCCATTTTGGATCCTTGGGCAGCTTTCCGTATTGCACCTGAATGTGCATTACCACGTTGCTGGATTGCTGTATCTGGCCAATGCCGCCCAGGTTTACTTCAGGGCTGAAGCCGCTGACCAGGGAACTTTGTACGCCAAGGTTGCGCAGATATCCGCTGCTGCTGATGCGCGGCAGGATGAAGAAAATCAGCGCGCCGCCGGCCAGCGTAAGCAAACCCAGCATGGCGGAGATGCCCGCCAGCGAACTGTGAAACCTGACATCTTCTCTTTCAGAGACGCCGGCAGCCAGCGTTTCCTGCTCTGAGCGCCGCATTTCCATGCTGATGAAGGTGGCGATGGCCACCAGAATAAAGAGCGAGAAGATGAGAAGGAACAGCGTGTCAACGGTGAGGACCGCGGCGGCCAGCAACATGAGAAACGAGAGGATGGCCAGATACATGAGATCGCGATCACGGCGCACGGAAAAAATCTTGATCACCATGCTGAACAGAACCATGTGCACGGTGGCGCTGATGAAACTCTGCGAGAAATAAAAGTAGTCCGCGGCGTAGAACGCGAAATAGAGCACCGTGAGCATGGTGGTCCAGCGCTCAGAGATGGAAATATTCCTGCGCATCAGCAGGAGATAGCCGCGCAGCAGGAGCGCCAGTATCACCAGGAACATGGCTGGGAAGTCCAGCTTGTTGGTGCCCATGAGGGCAGTGAATCCCACCACCAGCAGAATATAGAGCGACCACTGAAAGAAACGCTCAGCGCTCCCCATACCGGGAGCGGCCTTGGCGGCCGCAAAATTCACACTGCTGGAGGACATCAGGTTTATTGTCCCTGAATTTGGGCTGGGATCAAAGCGCAATCCTCGCGGCGATGACCGAACGTAACCATGGAATCTAACTGAGGAAGAGAGAACCCAGGGAAAAGTGAAACCAGCAAATAGTGTTAGAATAATTTCTGCCGGGTCCCGCGCGACGCAATCCCGCCAATCCCGCCAGGTCCGGAAGGAAGCAACGGTAACGGGCTAGTGCGTGTGCAGCGGGGTGCCCGGTGCTTCATTTTTGGTCGCTTCGCTCCAAACCGCTTATAGATCACATTTACTGGATAGATTTATCAGCCTTAATGCAGCGGGCGCGGCGCGCGAGTCGGCCTCGCCCTTGACGCGTATCTTT
>DASXZE010000114.1:0-7760 GCA_036502105.1 Candidatus Angelobacter sp.
CTTTCGTCAGGACGTCTGCCAAGTGCACCGTGCCGGACATGCAATTTCATTTTGGCGTGGGCTATTTTGTTGAACACGGCTTTCAGAAGATCAAAGGCCATGCCTTCACCATTGGACCAACGCTTCTGCATCCGCATAGCCGGGGAGAGATACGGCTGCGCTCCAGCAATCCGCTGGACGCACCTTCCATCCACGCCAACTATTTTTCTGACGCCCGTGATCTGGATGTAATGCTGGATGGCGTAAAGCTGGCGCGCACGCTGGCGGCAACCAAGGCTTTCGCCGGCTATTGCGGCGCGGAACTTCATCCCGGTCCGGAAGCGAAAGACGACAACGCTTTGCGCGATCACATCGCCAAATTTACTGAGACGCTTTACCATCCTGTGGGCACCTGCAAAATGGGAAACGACGCAACCGCTGTGGTGGATTCAGAACTGCGAGTTCACGGCGTGGAAGGTCTGCGCGTGGTGGATGCATCCATTATGCCGACGATCATTGGCGGAAATACCAATGCACCCACAATGATGATTGCCGAAAAAGCTGCGGATCTGATTAAGAGCGGGTATTCTGCGCGACGATCAGAAAGTTATTCCGGAAGCCTGGCTTCACGATGAAACTCTGAATGGGAAGCACCGATGAAAGAGGAAGATTTTGACGCGTTGATGAAGGGCCGGTCTTTCGGAACGGAAGATGCAACGCGGGTCGATGCCCAGTTGCGGCGCATATTTACTCTTGGCGCCGTGCTATGGGGTAGAACGTCCGATGACCTGCAACGGCAACTACTAGCGCCGCACCCTGACATACCGCTGGGCATAGGCTTGTCCGATTTACGAGAATTGCTACGAAACGTTGAACTCATGCTGGCTGCTTTCCACGACGAGAAAGGCGCATTGGCTTCAATTTCTATCGCGCTATCTTCACCGACCATTACCATTGGCACGCAACAATTCACGGCGTGGGAAGCACGCTGCGAAATAGTGCGCCGCGCAATTCAGTATCTGGAAACGCGCTGAATTGCTCATAGCGATACCACGCCTGCAAAGGAAATACCGAATATCGCCTTATCGCCGGGAATTCTGCTTTTTGGATAAGATGGTCGGGCTAAAGCCATGGAAACTCAATCTCGCCGATGCGCTGGGGGTGGAAAGAATCTGACAGCTCGTCATGCCGATGGCTTGGTCGTCGAATATTTCGAAGCCGCACTGAAGGAGTAAAAGTAATGAAAGCATGGAAGATTGAGCGACTGGGAGGTAAGCTCAGTTACGTTGACATTCCCGTTCCAGAAGTGCGCCCCGGTAGCGTTCTTGTTCGTGTCCAGTCGCAGTCGCTAATGTCCTATTTGAAACCGTATGTAGAAGGCAAACTGGCAGCTTACCACGCACCCGAAAATTTCGTTCCAGGCGGAAATGCAATCGGTACTGTCGAGGCCCTCGGTCCCGATGTATGGCACTTGAAGAAAGGACAGCGCGTTGTAACTTCCTCTCACTTCGTCGCACAGGAGAATGTGCAGGAGCCTGGGCAAATCCTCATAGGGGTCACATCTCCGGGTGGAGTCGGAGATGAGTTGCAGCAGTCGTGGAAGGACGGCACTCTAGCAGAGTACGCGCTGCTTCCAGCCGAGAATGTCACTCCTCTCGAAGGCCTTGATCATCACAATCTTTCGCAGTTGACGGCTATTACACGTTGCATCGTTCCGTTTGGTGGTCTGGTGCGCGGGCGACTTAAGGCGGGAGAGACAGTTATCGTAAACGGCGCAAGCGGAGCCTACGGCAGTGCTGCAGTCCTGGTGGCGATTGCGATGGGTGCGAGTCGCATTGTCGCAGCCGGGCGCAAAAAAGAGACGTTGGACGAACTTGCAAAGGCTGGCGGCTCACGCGTGGTTCCAGTAGTGCTCCAGGGCGATGTAGCAAAAGACACTGAAGCTCTGCGCGGCGCCGCCGGTGGCGGAGCACATCTGGCGTTCGACCAGGTGGGCAATGCCAAGGATGCAAATTCAACTTTGGCTGCGCTGGGCTCTCTTTATCGGTGGGGCCGTATTGTACTGATGGGTAGCAGCATGGCACCCATTCCGATCAACTACATGCAGTTGATGTTTAACAACCTGGAAATCATTGGGAACTTCATGCATCCGCAGAACGCATATCTCTCGTTATTGTCATTGGTTCGCTCTGGCCAACTCGATATGAGTCCGATCAAGCCCAAGGTTTTCTCGTTGCCCGACCTTTGGCAGGCAATGGAATATGCTGGCAAAGCCAAAAGTCTGGAACTTGTTGTAGTGAGCTCCACAAACAGCACATCATAAGAGCCAGGCAAGACCGAACACCCCGACTCATGGGACTCGAAGCCATCAACAATGCCATCGAGCAGCTCTTGCTGAAGTTTCCAGATCTCGTTTCAGAGAGTAGGAGAATGTGCCCGACTCTCATAAACGAAATAGAAAGAAAGGGTTCCAATGTCTGACAAGATCACTCTCATTGTCCGCTTCAAATTGCAGGAGGCTGCCAAAGCGGAGTTAGTTAACCGGCTCAAAGAGGTGTTTGCTCATATCGAACGGGAAGAGACCTTCGTAGAAGCTTCCTTACAGCAAGATATTGAGAATCAAACATCCATCCTGGTTTACGAGGTGTGGCGCGAGACTCCGGAGTCATTCATGAAGAATCAAATGACAAAGGAGTACCGAAAGGGTTTCGAGCAGGCAATCGTGGACCTCAGGGTCGAGCGCGCCCCATCCTGGTACACAGCCCTGGCTGAATGGAAGAAGGCCTGACTGAATCCGTCCCCTGCTTATCGCCCCAGAATTACGGTAAATTAAGGAGCGTGAATAAGCTCGTGTCTTGTCCTCTACTTCCCTTTCAAAAAGTCCGTCAGCGCCTTGATGTAAAAATTCGGCTGATCGACAAACGCCATGTGCCCGGCCTGCGGCACGACTACCAGCTTTGAGCCCGCAATTTTTTCGTGCATGGTCCGTGAGAGTGATGGATTCGACTCGTCGTGGTCGCCGCAGATCAGGAGCGTGGGCACGTGGATGGTGGACAGCTTGTCCAGGTATTCCACCGACTTCAGATTGCCATCGATGACGAACTCGCCGTTGGAGCCCCACATTTCGCGATAGAGGTCCCACGAGTTGGTTGTGTTGCCGGAGGCGGGATCGTAGTTTGCATCTGGACGTTTCTGGTAGAGATAAGGAAAGTAGCCGTCGCCCCACGCGAGTTTGGCGTAGTCTTCAGGATAGCGTCCTTTTTCCCAGTCCTTGCCTTTACCAAAGAGGCCGGCCTTTTCCAGCTTTTGCAGCTTGGAAAGCGCGTCTTTGGGCATGCTCTGCTTTTCCGCGGCCAGGACCTTGTTCATCTCAGTGGTGCTGTAAAACGTCCCGCCCAGGATCAGGCGGGTAAGGTTCTGCTGGTATTTGAACGCATAAGCCTGCGCCAGGACGCCGCCATAAGAGTGTCCCATGAGGCTGATTTTGCCCAGATGCAGCGCCTGGCGAACGCTCTCCACGTCCTCCACCATGTTTTCCACGGTGTATTGGGTGGCGTCTTCCAGCTTTTCTGAGCGACCGGAGCCGCGCTCGTCGATAAAGATGATCTGATTGGTACGGACGAGAGGCAACAGATACGGCATCAGGTAATCGTGCGAGGCGCCCGGACCGCCGTGGACGATCATCAGCGGAGCGCCCTGGCCAATTATTTGGTAATAAATGAGCGTGCCGTGAGCATCCACGAAGCCTTCCTGCATCTTATAAGTATCAAACCCTGCAGGCGAAGTAGTTGGAGCTTTATGTTTCTTTACCTGCGCGAAGGTTGCGGTAGATGCAATGGCTAAGAGCATGGCTACGAATGTAAAGATGGGTTTCTTCATGGCGAGAATTATAGTTGCACCTGTCAAACCGCAGCAGATGATTGAAAACATTGGGAAAAAACTTGCACCCTCGCGGTTGCAAAAGGAATAGAATATGTATATGAAACGGCTGCTTTCACTCGCTGTACTTGGAACGGCTGCTCTTCTTCTGCCTTCCTCAGTTATCAATGCACAAATGCGCGGCGGATCGTCTGGCCATGGTGGTGGAGGTGGGTTTCACTCCTCCGGCGGCTCAGCAGGATTTCGCTCGTCAGGTTCGTCGGGGTTTAGAGGCTCATCTGGATTTAGAGGCTCGGCTGATTTCCGTTCGTCGGGCGTCAGCGGTTTCCGCTCAGCTGGCGCTGGGGGATTCCGTTCCAGCGGTTTTCGCTCCTCCGGTGTTGGCGTTAGATCAGGCGGCTTCCGCTCGTTTGGAACGCGCTCTTCGGCTGTCTCACGGGGAGGATTTGTTTCTCGTGGTGGTTTTGCCTCGCGCGGTGCGTTCGCCTCTCACTCAGTAGGCTTTACCCGGTTTGGCAGAAGAAACGTATTTATTGGCGCCGGCTTCCGCCGCTTCGGCTTCGGGCGGTTTGGCTTCTTTAATAACTGCTTTGGATGTATATCTCCATTCTTCTTTGGCGGTGGGTTCTTCTTCGATTCGCCATACTATCCTTACTACCCCTACTATTATCCCAGCTATGGATACAACAACGACTACGACTATGGTTCGTCTTACTCACAACCAGCAGATAGTAGTAGCAGCGATACAACGCAGCTATCTTCAGATGTGCAGAGACTCTCTGACGAAGTTGCCGATTTGCGCGATGAACAAGGTTATAGTCACTTTACAGATCGCGGCCCTGTTGCTCCTGGCACGTCGCTTTCCGCAAAAGATCCGGCGGCGGCCACCATCTTTATTTTTCATGATGGCAATCGCATCTCCGGACAGAACTACGCTATCACCGGCCAGACGCTCTGGATCTTCAACGAACACAGCGCGCGAAAATTCCCACTCGCAGACCTTGATGCCGCGGCAACAGAAAAAGCCAACGCAGCCAATGGAGTGGAGTTTCACGCTCCGGGCCCTGAGGACAGACACTAAACCCCAACCTGTTCAATGAATATCTAAAAGGCCGCGACTGGATTCCAGGTTGCGGCCTTTTAGCGTCTGCTACCACCAGCCATCAACCGCAAAAAAGAAGCAGTTAACGATCCGAAGTACTTCTAGCTTCAGGAAGACCATGCCTGTTGGGTGTTGGCTGAGTTATAGTATCCAGTACAAACGCAACCTGATTTTTTGGGAGTAGTCCCCATGAGCAGCACTTCGCGCAACCTTGTTCGCTTCATTTTGCCATTCGTAATTCTTAGCGTTGTAGCCTTGGGGCAAGAAGCTGCTCCGGAGAGCGCGCCTGCTGCCAGTACTCAATCCAGTGGGCCGCGAACGGCGACGCAGACTCCTGAAAGTCCACTGGGCGCTGCCGCGGTGCTGAAAGTAAAAACCCGGCTGGTGGTAGTGGACGTGGTAGCGCTTGACCGCAAAGGCGTTCCGGTTACAGACCTGGAAGCCAAAGACTTTACCTTGCTGGAGGAAAATGCCGAACAGAAGATCCGGGTTTTTAACTTCCAGCAAGGCAGCCAGAAACCAGACCAGCCGGCAACGCTGGTGGCGGCAACGCTGCCTGCGGGGCGCATTACCAACATGCCGCGCTTCAAGACTAATAGCCCTTTGAATGTGCTCTTGCTGGATGGCATTAATGTAACCAGCGCCAACCAAAGATACGTTCGCGACCAGATGCTGAAGTTTATGGAGAAGCTTCCAGCCGGCCAGCCAGTGGCCGTTTATGCGCTGGGAGGCAAGCTGCGAATGCTGCAGGATTTCACAACTGATCCAACCGCACTCAGAGATGCGGTTAAAAAGGCCAAAGACGCGCCATTGGGAATACGCGCTGATACAACGAATACAAGTGACCTTCCAGCCGGCATGCTGGAACAGATGCCAGATGGAATGCTGCAATCAGTTCTTCGCTTTGGACAAGACCAGGCCATTAACCAGATGGACCAGCGGGTTATCCTGACCCTGGCACAGTTAGGGGCACTGGCCCGCAATCTGGCCGGCTATCCCGGGCGCAAAAATCTGATCTGGATCTCTGAAGCTTTTCCTGCATTCTTTGTTCCTGGCAACATTTCACTTGGCAGCAATGTGAGTGGCTCAAATCCCAACCAGCCAATTATCAAAGATTATCAAGGACAGATTGACCATGCGGCTGACCTGCTTTCCAACGCCCAGGTAGCGGTTTATCCCATTGATGCTGCCACATTGGCAAACCGAGACTCTTATTCTTCACTGAGCAACACTGACTCGAATGGCGAATACCTGGGACGCGGTGCCACGGGCCGCCAAAGGGTGGGTCAAGGATCACAACAAGCAACAGAGATCAACCGCGCAGCTGAGGCTGGGATTGATGCGCACTCCACCATGAACTCCGTGGCTGACCAGACTGGCGGCAAAGCTTACTACAACACAAATAATATCGATAAAGCCATCCATGAAAGCATGGAAGACGGCTCAACGTATTACACGCTGGGCTACTATCCGGAAAACAAGAACTGGGACGGACGTTTTCGTAAGATCCTGGTCAAGGTAAACCGCCCTGGCGTGAAGCTGCATTTCCGGCAGGGATTTTTTGCGGTTGAGCCGAAAGATTACACAAAGCAAGACCCAAAAATTCTGGCGGTTGATATTGGCGTTGCACTGGACATGAACAATCCCATTGCCACGGCGCTCCCGTTTCAAGCCGTGGTAATGCCTCCATCAGCGCAAAACGGAAATAAAGTTCAGATCAATTTTGCGATTGATCCGCATGCGGTTGGCTTTGAGTTAAAAGAAGATGGACTGCAGCATGCAGCCATTGATTGCGGCGTGGGCGTCTATAACGAAAAAGGCGTTGCCGTGCACACACAGGGAAACACAGTTCGTGCTGCACTGAAACCGGAACAATACCAGAACATAATGCAGAAATTTTTTCCCTGCAACCAGACGCTGGATCTTCCGCCGGGAGAATATGCGTTGCGGCTGGTGGTGCGTGATACCTCCAACGGACTGATTGGCACTGCAAATGGGCATGCGAGTATTCCCGCTGTGGCCGCAAGTCAGCAAGCCAAGCCCGACGACAAGAAGCCTTGAAGTTCGCGCCGCACGGACACGCGGCGCATGATATTCTCAGCGTTCAAGATAATGACAAACGAATGAGCCGCCTTTTCCTGGTCCGTCACGGACAAGCATCTTTCCTGGAACGCAACTATGACAAGCTCTCCGCCAAAGGCGAGGAGCAAGCCCGCATTCTGGGAAAATACTGGGCTGGGCTCAACGTTGTGTTTGACCGCGTCTATTCAGGGCCGAAAGTCCGGCAACGAGAAACAGCGCGACTTGCCGGCGAAGCTTACAAGGCTGCTGGTATCCCGTGGCCTGAGCCAACGGTGCTGCAGGAGTTCGATGAGTTCCAGGCTGAATTAGTAATGGAACGCAGCTTGCCTGAACTAGTAGAAAAAGATTCATACATAAAGAAGATGAACGCTGCTTTTAGAACGGCCCAGACACGCCCTGAGCAGTTCAAGACATTTCAGGCGATGTTTGAAGTAATCATCGGGAGATGGGCTGGCGGCAAGCTTTCGCTGGAAGGCATTGAGCCCTGGGCGGATTTCAGTACGCGCGTGCAGCGCGGTCTGGCGCAGCTTTCAGCAAACGGAAACAGCGGACAGAATATCGCCATCTTCAGTTCCGGCGGGCCAGTGGGCGTGGCGATGCAGCATGCGCTTGATCTCTCCACGGAAGCCACGTTGAAAGCCGCATGGATGGTGCGCAACGGCTCATTCAGCGAATTTCTTTTCTCTCCGGGAAGATTTACCCTGAGCTCATACAACAA
>DASXZE010000115.1:0-5399 GCA_036502105.1 Candidatus Angelobacter sp.
CAGCTGAAAAGTTGTTGCGACTAAACCACGAACACCCCTTGAGCACTGGCGAAATCATGGAAGCATTTAAACGAAGTGGGATGGAGTTTGCCTCAAAGAATGCACTCACGATTCTATATACCACATTAAAAAGAAGTCCAAAGTTTGAACGGATAGCTGGCAAGGCGTGGGGGTTGGCCGAGTGGTATCCAGAAAAGCGCAAACGCAAAGATCAAGATGAATCTAATCCACCCGTTAGTAATGCGATTGAAGACCTTCTCGAGCCATTTATCAGAAGAAAGTGAAAATACGCGAGGCGCGCTTGCAGCTAGTACTAAAGGCCGCCTTCTAAATGGGAGATTCCTTTCCGGGAACGGCCTTCTATTCTCCCGTCCTCCGCGCAACAAATGGTATATCGAACATGGTCAATTTTCTGTCGAATTGTATTCAGCCTGATAATCGCTTCAGTTCACAATCTGAATGCAAATAATCCTAAATTAGGACTACCCCTGTCGCGCCTACCTACAGTTCGATAACTTAAAGGCTCCCAGTGTCAAAGGTATATTTGCCAAGGTCGGGTGCTCTGGTGCCGCACCTCCGGCGCTCCATTATTTAAGATCGATATTTAAGACCAAAATGACAAATTTCGCTATTGATTCGCTTTGTGGTTTTGGCTAAGATGGGCTGCGCCTCAGGGTGTGAACGGGTTACGATCTTTGAAAATTGGCAGTACGCCGGTGGAGCAGCCGGGAATTACCGAAATCAACCCCTGAAGAGGGGTTCGAAAGAGCTTCGACCGTGTGCTGCACCCCGAAAGTGAGACAGTAAAAGAGTGTCACAATTAGCGAAAGGAGCTAAGAGTGGCGAAGCGGGAAGGTGCGGGAAGTCGTGGTCCGGAGTTCTGGGCCGAAGCGGTAAAACGGATGAATGCGGGCGAGAGCGTGGCGTCGCTGGCGCAGGAGTTAGGGGTAAAGGAACGGCGATTGTATCGCTGGCGGGCCAAGCTGGAGCCTGCCGAAAAAGATCCCCGGCGGCAGCGGGAAGCGGCGTTGGGACAAGAACTGAGGCGAGTGAAGCAGGCGCTGGCGGACAAGGTGCTGGAGGTGGATTTTTTACGCGGTGCCTTGCACAAAATCGAGGAGCGACGCCAGGGCAAACAAAGCGGTGGCGCGAAGGCATCTACGACCAGGTCCGGGAAGTGATGCCAGTGCAGGGCAGGTTGAGTGTGGAGCGGATGTGCCAGATAGCCCGGGTGAGCCGGGCGGGGTATTACCGGATTTATGAGCAGCAGAATCCGGTGGAAGAAGAGATGGCCGTGCGGTCGGCGATCCAGCAGATCGTGGTGGAACATCGGCGGCGGTATGGGTACCGGCGCGTGGCCCAGGAGTTGAGCCGGCGCGGGCTGGTAGTGAATCACAAACGGGTGTTGCGGCTGATGGGAGAAGATAACCTGCTGGCTTTGCAACGGAAGCAGTTTGTGCTGACCACCGACAGCCAACATCGGCTGGAAGTGGCGATTAATCTGGCCCGGCGGATGAAGCTGACGGGCGTAGACCAGTTGTGGGTGGCCGATATTACTTATATCCAGGTATGGCGGGAGTATGTGTATCTGGCGATAGTGTTGGACGCTTACTCACGCAAGGTAGTGGGCTGGGAACTGAGCCGGAGTCTGGGCAACGGACTGGCTTTACGAGCGCTGGAGAAAGCGATTGTGCAACGGCAGCCGGCGGCGGGAGTGGTGCATCATTCCGACCGTGGTTCGCAGTATGCCAGCGTGGAATATGTGGCGCTGTTGGAAAAACATGGGATGGTGGCGAGCATGAGCCGTCCCGGCAATCCGTATGACAATGCCCGGTGTGAGCGGTTCATGCTGACGCTGAAACGGGAAGAGATTTATGCCAGTGCGTATCGTGACATGGAGCATCTGGAGGCCAATCTGGAAGACTTCATCGAACGCTACTACAACCAGAAACGCTTGCATTCGGCGCTGGGGTATCGTTCTCCAGAAGAGTTCGAACAAGCGCAAAAGGGAGACCCAAAACTGAAGGCAGCAACAGTGATCTGCTCCTTCGGGAAAGCTGGTACATTACTGGATCTGGGGAAGAGGACTCAAACGCCGTCCCCTTCCCCAGACCCCAATCCCCTGCTGGACAGTGTCGAGGATGTCCCATGATTCCTCCCACTGTCTCAAATCAGGGGTTCACTTATGCAATGACATCTGTGTCATTCAATTACTGTCTCACTCCAAGGGTGCACCTCAACCGCGCGGTGACCGTCCGGTCGAATTGCAGTTGGGCTTTTGTTCTCAACAAAACTTCAATAGCCGGGTGGGGTCTGTGGCTGAGAGATGCAGGCAGAGGGCCGCAAAAAGATCGGGTGATCGGGACATCTGGTGATCGGGTGATCGGAAAGGCAACAGCAAAAGCATTTACCGCAAAGGACGCAGAGGTCGCAAGAATCGCCGTCATCGGGTCATCGCCGTCATCGCGCGTCATCGGAAACCTTTAACCACAAAGGACACGAAGGAGCACTAAGGAATCCGGGAATTGTGCGACAAAGCACAACTCACAACGCTGATGCGGACTTATTTAGGAGAGTCTTTAGGGCTGTCGTCCGCATTTTCACGCGTTTTGAGCACCGGTTCAGGCGGCTTCTGGGGCGCGCCCACGGGCTCTACGCTGGCTTTTACGTATTGGTCTGCGCTGGTTTCATAGCAGGCCAGGGGGCTGGGTTTGCGAATTTCCAGATAGTCGCGGGGCACGTTGCGGGAATAGATCAGCGGCTCATGGCGTTTGGGCCGTTCCCGCTGGGTCAACTGTGCGATGGTCTGGTCGCACTCCGGATCTCGCCAGGCTGCGACCTCATGGACCATGGAGTAATCAAAGCCTGACTCTGAAAGTCGCGGCTGATATGGGAGGAAGGTGAAGACGAGCTTGATGAGGCTCCATTCGTCGTGACTGACCTCAGTTTCAGCGACGAACACCTCATGGCTGGAGTAGAAAGAAGAACGCGGGCGGTCAGCATACGCTACGCCGATGAGCCGCAGGCGCATGCGCTCTGTCTTGGGAGGATAGTGAGAAACCAGCTGTCCTCTAGATGGCGTGCTGGAGCCGCCAATACAGATTGCGGCCAGGAAAATCAGGGCTGTCATCCAGTTCTTCATAGTCGCTCATTCGTTCGGCTTCAAGCTCATTTGGCTTCCAACTCGCTCGGCTTCAGCTCGCTCGGCTTCAGCTCGCTCGGCTTCAGTTCACTTGGCCCTGGCCCGCAGGAGCACTCAAGCCTGCACGGATTGGAACCCATCCCAATGGTCTTACCTTGGGATGCTCTTAACAGACTACGTAAACTTATGCACTCTTGCCAAGCAGGAAGCCGTAAAGCAGCTGTAAAAGAAATGGGAGTACTAAGTAATGCTTCTTAATTTCACCGGGACTAACCACAACCGGGACTAACCACAAGGACACGAAGGAACACAAAGGGGGCTGAAGTCTGCGCCAGTCTGAAGTGGAACAGGAGGGGGGATTAGGCTACGGTATTGCCAACATTCGGACTTTGACTTACCGGGCTTTTGGATTTCAGCGGCTTTAGTTTCAATGATCGTGCACCGATTGCCGTCTCGGGTTTCAATTACCAATTTTGGCAATTTCGGCGATTTTGGCAATCCAGAGTTTGTGTATTCGCGAGTGGGATCTTTTGCTATCCTTTTGCTATCTTTTTGCTATGGCTTTCAAACGCCCCAAAATTATCTACGACGAAGAGACGCTCTATGAGTACGCCGTGGGCGCGCTGGCGCGTCGCATGCGGACGGTGGCTGAGTTGAAGCGGCTGATGCGGCCACGTGTCCCCGAAGGCGAGATGGGCACGCTGCTGGTGGAGATGGTGGTCCTGCGGCTGAAAGAGCAGAAATACCTGAATGACACGAATTACGCGGCGGCCTATTCCAGTTCGCGCCGCGATAATGACAAGTTTGGGCCGCGCCGGGTTATCACTGAGCTGAAGACCCGGGGCGTCCATGCGGACGTGATTGAGAAGGCGATTGACGAGGCTTATTCCACAGTCAATGAAGAAGAGCAGGCGCGGGCCTTTTTGAAACGCAAACGCCTCAATGAACCGAAAAATGAAAAAGAAACTGCGCGGATCTTTCGCAGCCTGATGCGCGCCGGCTTTAGCGTGAGCATCGCCATGAAGGTGCTGAAGAACTGGAACATTGATGACGAAGTGCTGTTGGCGCTGCAGGAAGAAGTGGAAGAACAGTGAAGCTGAGCACCTGAAGTAAAAGATCAGTAACGCAGCGGGTCAGTCGGCGAACGTGGCGACCACCCAGAAATTGGCGTATCCATGTTCATGATCAGGGCGGTAGCAGACGCCGAAATTCATGTGGTGGAAAAGAGGATCAGTAGCGCGACCCATTAAATCAGCGGGCAGTTGATGCGGCTCTGAAGAAGTAAACACCACCACCGAGCGAACATCGGCGCCGAGATCAGCCAGCTTGTTGGAATCGCCGCTGGTAGAGCAGGCGGCATCGTGCAAGAGCTTGTCGGTCTGGGCATCCAGTTTTTTTACGCCTTTGCTCTTTCTCGTTTCATTGAACGCTTCAGCAAAGGCCTGGGCAAATTGCTCTTCAGAATAAGTAGCAATAAGAAAGATGAAATCCTGTGTGACGTAGATTTTGCCGGCCTTCTCCACCACGCCAATGCCCACAGCGTTGTATTTGGGGTTGAGAATGTTGGCGCGATGTCCGGGGGAGTTCATGAGCGCGGGGTGAACGTCTTCAAGATATTCGGTGCGGGCCACGTTCTCCGCTGACAAGGTAAACCGCGCGCCGGTTGCGCCAATGCGTTCAGGAACAGATGGCTCCGCAGGAAACTGGTGCGACAGCTTTCCGTTTTCCAGCAGCGCCTGGGTATGCAGTCGAGCGGCTCTGGCTGCTTGATCATTCCATTCCAGCGCCGGCAGGTTGTCTTCTGTCCGCGCCTGATTGAGCTGGGTGAAGATCTGTTGCTCAGCGGGAGACCATGTTGGCTGAGTCTGCGCCGTGCATCGCGGGACGGCCAGCAGCGCAGCGAGAAAAGTGAAGAGTAGTTTCATCTAGCAATTAGACGTTTGAAAAATGATTTTCGCAGCATGCCATCGCGTGGCTTGCCACGTTATTGAAAGAATGCCGTGATCACCCAGAATTTTGAGAATCCATTTTTGCCGCCGGTCTGCATGCATACGCCGACACTCATGCGCTGTGTGGCTCTGTCTGCAACCATCTGGCGTAGTTCGTCCGGCAGCGCGCCGGGACTGGAGATGGAAAACACCATCATGCCGGTAGCGCCATGAAGGCCCTGAATCATCTGGCTGGTATTCATGTCATGCGCGCATGCGGCTTTTTTAAGACGCGGATCGGTTACGGCATCGACCGCCGGGAGCCTTTT
>DASXZE010000116.1:0-41566 GCA_036502105.1 Candidatus Angelobacter sp.
CATTGACTGACTTAAGCGGTTTTTCTGCCGCCCAGGGCACCAGGGCTTACAGTCATTACGGGATTCGAACCCGCACACTCAATATTGGTGGAGCCACAGATTACAGCCGCGCCTTCTGTTGGGGCCCCGCTTACCAGCCAGATAGCGTCGGCACTGGTGGGTAATCTTAAAATTGTTGATCCAGTCTCTCCTGGCTGTCACCTTGCGCTGGATAATACCCCAAGGTTAGGGGCTACTTAGTCGCAACCAGCTAGCGGCGGCTTCACGCGCCGCACGATCTCCATTGCTGGAGTTAACGTCTTAAAAACTGAAACTCGCCTGCCGGTCGTCGGCTGGCTTCGGAATATCACTTTTATGTGATATCGCTCGCGGTCCGCGTGTCTTCCGCACCTTCTTCTGATGCTTGTGCGCCCGGCTGTATCCGCAGTCGCGCCACGGGCATTGCCAGAATTCCACTCGCTGACAGCCGCTCGGCCGCATCACCAGATGTACCTGTAGCACGAGAAAGACATCGTGCTTACTGCACTTTAACCGGCTGGAAGTGACCATAGATATTCACCCTGGCCGCCCCTAAGCGCATTACACCATCAACAGGCTTGCGGACGAAGCTGATTCAAACATGTGCCACAAACGCGCTTCCAAACGCCTGGGCTGTCGGCGGCAACTTTCTTTCGGTTGGCTACTACCACTTTGCCGCTGGGGTTGGGATACCAAAAGATTTGCTGACGTGCGGTAAGTGGAACAGGTTCTTTGCACTCACCGCACTTGTCATCAACTGGATTTATCATCTGATCTCTTAAAATCTCTTCAATGCGGTGGGCTGGTACGCCGGTCAGCCGGGAGATGTCACCGGGCAGGCTGTAGCTGTTGGCGATCCGCTGGGCTGAATCGCAAAGACTTTCGAAGGTCACGGCCTCCAGTTCACCTGATACGGCCTCTTGGGCCAGCGTGACCGCAGATTCTCGCGCTGCAGCTTGTCACTTTTGGCATAGGCGTCGCGGCACAGCTTCCGTCCGCATATGCCAATATCACCGAGAGACTTCAGATAAAGCTGTTCACAAAGATTGCAAACGCCCTGGTTCACCACTTCGCGCGGTGTTGAGTTATGAACCGACTCGTAGCGTACGTTCTGAAATGAACCCATGACCGATCCAGAAGTCGAATGCCGTCTCTTTATACGTGACACGATGCCAGCGCCGCGGCGCGCTCCAGCGGTGGAACAAAAAGCTCGATCGCGTTGATCTTCTCGTAAAACTTTACCTTGAGCTGTGCAGCCTTCACCTGATTGCGCTTGCCCAGGCCAGCATTGGCTCGCATCTCGCGTGCCGGTATTGAAGCCGCTGACCGCTGGGTATCTTTGAAAAGCTCAGTCGTCCGGTAAACCAATTCATGCGGCCGCGTCTTGCCCAGGCACCGCTTGCCGTTCGTTAAAACACTATTACGATGCTCGGTGGATCCAATCAGCCGGCAGTTCTTGCAGCACGCGATGAGCTCCCCTGTTGAGAGCATCATCTTGATTTTTGACTGGCTGGCGGGGAACAGGATGGCCGTGGCTGAGGAATTCCAAACGCTTTCGTGAGAACGTGTGTTTCTGGACATGTCTTGGGTTCTTTGGATACACGGCTGTACGCCGGCTAAAAGCCCACTATCGCGTGGCGGATTCCCCTAGAACGGGAATGCGGTTATGAGGCGGGGCGAATCTTCGAAGTGGCGCTTCTGAAAACCGGGCCTGCCGTGTTGGTACAAATCTTGTAACTGGGGGAAAGCTGAACGAGCGTAGCTTTGTTCCTGAAACAATTGCAATAGCGTTTGCCCTAAAGGGTCACTTAGCTACGTTGATCTACTGAGATTTGACCCAAAGCATGGGCCTCCGCCATGGCTTCCGGTTTCACTTTGGGCAGGTTCGCGGCCAGCATTGACGTCAGCATGATCACCTCAGCTTCACGCTGCAGTAGCAGATCGTGAAGGCAGTCCAGTCCGTATCCCATGCCCCATGGTCCTGCCAAGGCTTCGATGCGCTTCCACGTTTGGAATTTAACCTGGGCCTTGAGCCAGACAGGATTGTCATCAGGTAGGAACTTACGCCGGCGGGTCTTTGCCGCTTTCGGCTTCGAGTTAGCCCGGGTAACCAAATTTAACCAAAATCCTCTCGCCAGGTTTCGATATGAGCGCCCGCTGGGAATCCTAGGATGTCCAGGTCGTTCCGATTTCAACGACTTACAGCAGTTCGATCCTTGGTTCGGTCACATCGTAGCCGGAGCGCAAAAGCTGCATTGTTCCATGTTTGAGCTGACACCAAAGGCTGTGACAATAAAAGCAACGGACGAGCCAATATCCACGCTCTCGATAAATCGCGAGCCGAGACTTGCTACGTCCGTCATTAAAACATCCAGGGCATTCTGACGGTTTTCCGCTTTCACGCCAGATGTTCATGGTGATGACATAAGCCTTCATCATGAAGGCTTTGCGCTGCTCCTCGGCCCGCTCCTCTTCAAGGTCTTCATTAAAGCGCGGGTCGCCGATGTAGTCCCATTTGAAAAGCTCCATAAAGGCAGGCCAGCGCATGAAGGCCCGAACGAAGCTAATCGGCGCTTCGGTGCTTCTGCCTCTCGGCCAGCCGGCCACAATATCACGAGCTTTTAGCTGTCCCAAGTTAGCCCCTCTACCCACTCTGTCTTCAGACTGACCGAATGAGACCACGTATTCCCTTGAAATCATGATACTTTCCAGAGAATAACCCAACATGAACCAAGTGCAAAAGCTCAATCCGATTGATATCTCAACGCCTGCTCCACGCTTGAGCTCAATTGCTGGTTCTTGACCATTGGCGTTGAACAGCCTTTAGAACTCGAATTGGAAGACCCCAGCGGAGCCGCGCGCAAAGAACGCGCGCGGGCCATTTAGCGCGCATTGGCGCGCATTCCGAACCCCAGACCCTCAAAGACCGCAGCAGCATGAAAGGCTGGCGCCAAACGTTATCGCGCCATCAGGCGAGAATACTAAGACCATAGGAGATGTGACCATCCTGTAGCTGGCTATTGCGCCTCGCGGTCGGTCGGCAGAATGCAGTTAGCCGGTGGCTTGATCTTTGCTGTGTGCATGCGTCATAGTGGCAGCCATGCCAGGCGCAGCCACACAAATCCCGCTTAAATCGCTTCCACCGTTCGGTTCCACCAAAGAATGCCCCAAGTGCGGTGGTACGCAGCTATTCCGGCGCTTCCACGCTGGCGGAACATTCGGTGACCAGGTGGTTCCAGAGTATATGCGGCTGTCGTGTGGCGGCTGTGGATACGCTGACATCTGGGAAGCCGTCAAAGATGCAGCAGCTGCAGAATGACCACCGTTGAAATGATCTGACGCAACAACGCCCCGGTTTGTCGCCGGGGCTTCATGCGGTACGCTGATAGGAGTCGTTTTGGTGGCAGCCTCAGGCCGACCGCTTGAACGGTTCGGTGCGAGCAAATTCACCGTGCAGTCGCCTTGCAGCTTGTTCGTAGGCTTTTGCGGCTTCCTGCGGGCTGGGGAATGAACCTAGGCGAAACTTACGCCGGTTGAACTTTATCTCCGCTCTCCAGGAATTGCAGCCCTTTTCTCGGTAGACACCTTTATACCCGCAAGCGTTATTTACATGTGGCCCTTGATTGCACATATTCTGTTGGTGAGTCGCCAGCCGCAGATTCCCACGCTGATCATTGAGCGGGTTGCCGTCGACGTGATCGACCTGAACGCCATCCGGGGCGTTGATGATCTGCCTGTGCATGTAAATCGTTTTTTGGATCAGTTTCTGGCCGATTGTCTTCGTTGTGTTTCGCTTCGCACGCCATTTGTTGTCCGATGTGTGGTACTCGGCGGCCCAATGCCACTGGCTGAGCCATTCATAGTCAGAAGCATCTACGATGGCGAACTTACCTTGTGTGAGTGGGATGTAGCGAATAAACTCATCCGGCGGGGCGGGAGGCTGTGAACGCAGCTTTTTATACATGAGGGACACCTCAAATGTCCTTTATGTTGCCCCGCAATTATAAAGCTAAAAGCAAAAGGCCCAGACCTGAATCTGAGCCTCGCGCCACATTTTGATTTCCCAACCAGCCTGCTCCGCCAGTATAACTCTTAGGCCGCTTTCTTCTTCGCCACGGTCTTCAGTTTCGTCTTGCCCTTGACCTTCTTCGTACTCTTCTTTGTGGTTGCCATGGTCGTTACCCCTTGAGCGCAGAAGCGCTACGTCGATAGTACCGAATGACCGCGCAGAAGTCAGTAGCGAGATGCGCGGTTTACTTCGGAGGGCGGTGCGTCTCCTGTTTGATCTTGGCCTTTCAAATTCAGGTCGCAAGAGTCACGCAGAAAAACCAAGTCGTCGTTTGCGTGTCCGATATCATTCAAGGCTTTCCGTAGAACTCCGACCGCCGTACTGGAATCGTGCATCATTGCCTTGTTCGCCTCAGAGGCCGGCACAGAGCCATATAGTGATCTTTTAACGTTGATAGTGTTGCGGAGTATCGCCGCCGAACCTTGCTCAAGTTCGCGCAGCAGATCAGATAGTTCAGTTTTTTCGGTCATTGGTGGCATAAATTTGTCCTCCACAATCACTATACTCAAAACGGAGGTACCAATGAATTCTCAGCAACTCATCGCCGAACTGGAAACCGAACGCACACGCATTGACCACGCTATCTCAGCCCTGCGCGGCAACGTGCGCACATCGAACCGAACTCACAACGTAGTCGGCACCGGCAAGCGTCATCTCTCCGCAGCGGCCAAGAGAACTATTTCGCAGGCCATGAAGAAACGCTGGGCTGAGCGGAAGAAGAACGGGCTGAAAGTTGTTGCCAGGAATATTGCGCGCAAAGCGGCCTAAGCGTACCAAAGCCCCGAACGGTGAGTTCCGGCCAAGGAGCTGAAACCGTGTCGAGGCTTTGAGAAAGGTGAATCACCGTGGGGCGGGCCATCACCAAGTTCAGTATGTCATTAGAGAGAAGAAACTAGCAAGCCTGTTCAGTCGGTCCGCTGAGCACTTGTGCTGATTTTAAAAAACTTTTCATCAGGCCATTCCGCGCGACCAATCAATCCATTAATTTCACGCAATCGCGGATCTACCGCTTTAATTTTCCGCTTTTTGTAGGTTTCCTGTTTTTCAGCGCGGGTCATCAAATGATATTTCAGGGACTTGCCGATCTGCACCTCAGGCTCTCCCTTTGCGTCTACGCCCTTCCCAAGAAATACTCCGCGAGCCAGGACTGTTGAAATTATTTCTTCGCGGGGCAAAGCGTGTTTACTCTCGTCGAGCAGGTGCATGATGGCATCAATCACGTCCCATCCAATATAGGGCAGCGTTTCAACCGCGCGCAGATGCTGGTGTGTGGTTGCTCGGCCTTGAAGAATGGCTTCTAGTTTGGCCGCCATCTCACTGCCTTCGGCAAGGAATTGACGCGCCATTTGCATGCGCTCTCGTAGCGACTCAAGTGCCTGGAGTATCGTGTCCTCGATGCTCCCGCCGGCCTGAGTCTCCGGTGGTTCTCTCTTGGGCATTCGCCTCTCACATTGCTCGACTAGTTCGACCAATCAGGTCCACCTCGCCGAGCAACACAAATACGTTCTGTATTAGCCCTTTCAAAATATCATATTGTTCATTTACCTGCTTCCCTTTGCCGCGCAATAATGCTGCCGGAAGAAATGCCCACGTCAGCCGAATCGTATCGGCCATGCGGTGGGTCTTCACTGCTTGCGCTCGCGCCTCAACCACGGAGAAGCTGAGTTCGCTGTCGTCGCTGAGTAATTCAAGCTGCTCATCTAAAAAATCGACGGCTAACCTCGACTTCCTTTTAACGCTCCCCGCATAAATCATCCAGTCTTTTTTTCCATCGAGTAGAGAGGGGCAATTCGCTTTAATCTGTTCCTGCTCGACGACGAACTTCAATGGCTTCCTTGGTTTTTCGTGCATACTCATAGCCACAATCATTTAAAACCTCGTTCAATTTTGGTGCTTAAGCAAGAGGTTGGCCTGTCCTCAAGCTGGTGCTGCATATTTCTCTAAGTTCAAATTCGCGCAATATCTGGTCATACTTTTCGTTTGTTGTTTTGCGGGGTACGCGCTCCCTCCTTAACAACGCGCCGCCCCAGAGCGCGAGCGTCACGAGATACGCTGCTTGGCCTATCCGTTGTGCCGTGGAAATCGAAACAGCTTCCTGGCCGGCCATGAATATCGCCAGCCAGTTCATGCCGAAGCACCACAGAAATCCCCCTACGATTACTGCTGGCTTGGCGCGCCAAGAGATACCTAAATGCTTTGCATAGAAAATCATCAAAGCCAGCGTTACGCTCGTGGCACTCAAAACAATAGTTTCAAGATTGAGAATTGGATTGAAGTAGTTGTGTGATGAGTGGGCCCGGAAGAACCCGATCAGCACCGCGCAGAGTGGGCAAACAATTGCCAGAACAAGAGTGCGAAAACGTGTCAACGTTCCGGGCTCAAGTTCAGCCTCGGAGCGGAACACTTGCCGCCAGATCGAACCAATAACCGCTAGCACGATCAAGGCTCCAATGACAGAGCCTGTTGAATTAGCCGCGATATAGAGATTCAAATCGCGAGTAAACACAGCGATGGCCATGAGGGTGAATGTTTTGGCTGTAGCAAAATAGATGTAGCGCGCAAACCACGTATACTTCAGGCGAGCACGCAACGCGAGCACAGATAGTGTCGATTGCCCCACAGCCATAGCGATCCAGAGAAACCAATCAAGCGTCATTGGGTCGCACCTCCAGCAAAGCGCGGCCCACGTGACGCAGAAGCTACCGCTTGAGTGGACAAACTAGCGGCGGTGGGCAGAGCGGATCGCAACAAATATGGAGCCCAACTATTGTGCCGCCGGCCCTTAGTTCGTGGCGAGGATGAGAATTGTATGACACTCCTCCGGTTGTAGTGAAGAGCAATCCGAATACTAGAGATAGATAAGTTTTTCTTAACATTGTGCGCTCCGTTCCGCTGGTTGCGGGTTGGTTCGCATTGTAGCGCTATTAGATTCATGGTTGATGGCCTATTAGTCCCCGCGTTGGAGATGAGGTTTCCGCCACAACAATCCCCACAACGGAAGGCTGTCGCTAGCAGTCTTTAGAGCACCCGCCCGTACGCTGCTAACTACTGTAAGTTATTGTTTTGCTGTGAGGGTGCCGCACTTTCACGGCGATAACACGGGTTCAAATCCCGTCGGGGACGCCAACATTCCAAAGAACTTGCAAGAAATATTGGTTTTCGGTCATGGTCCAATTTGGTCCAGTTACGCTGAAGGCCTTTCCTCCGCCGGATTTCCCTTGTCCATAACCATTTTGACCAGTTTGCTTTGCGCCGCTCTTTTCTGCGGGCTGACAGCTTGCTTGCCGACCCCGTTTTTAACGCCGCCGACGAAAGAGTGACCCGCCATTTGGATTCCTTAGCATCAGTAAAACAGCTTTCTTCCGAAGAAGATATAAAGGAAGCCTACGTTCAGACGCGTGGCAATATTTCCCAGCTTGGACGCCTTCTCTATACGCGCAATGAAGCCCAGGCAGTCAGGGCGGGGTCTCCGGCGAACGAGACTTTACTTGCGTTTGACTTTGCAGCGACGCGAAATTTAGCCATGAGTTCAGCACTTGCCGACTACCGGATTGTGCACTTTGCAACGCACGGAGTCTTAGATAACAAGCATCCCGAACTCTCTGGTCTAGTCTTGTCGCTCGTGGATCAGAATGGCCGACCGCGGGCCGGATTTCTCAGCTTGCAAGATATCTACAACATGAAATTGCCGGCTGACTTGGTTGTCTTGAGCGGATGCGAAACAGCACTGGGCGAGGAAATTAATGGAGAAGGCTTAATAGGCTTGACGAGAGGGTTTATGTCTGCGGGCGCTCCACGAGTTGTGGCAAGCTTATGGAAAGTTAGCGACGTGGCCACTTCATTCCTGATGGCAGATTTTTACAAATTTATGCAGAAGGATAATCTGCGACCAGGATTCGTAGAAGAATGGCGACAGCCCTGTGCAGTGACCCCATTTCCGCTTTGGTCTGCGTCCCTAACCGTGATTTGAATTCTTCTTGGATGTTTGGGGTGGTGGTGCAGGGTGGCTTTGAGCAAATAACGATGATGATGACGGCAGAGATCTTGGTTTCCCTATTGGTGTAGCGCGTCAAAGAGGACAGGGTTCAGTTTGCGAATATGAATTTCATTCGTGCCTTCAATAAGAAACGCCGGTCTCATCGGGGATGAATGCTATTCCCGCCGCAGTCTAGTCCGATTACCATTTTGGGAAATCTGTCTCCGCTTACAGAATCGCCAAAAGTTATCTCCCACCTTGCAGACCCCGACTTCCAAACCAATCTTTAGATTAGAACTCTATTAGAAATTTCGTAGGACGAAAATTTCTTCTCAGTTATGTTGCAAGCAAGCAAATTAAGAGTAGGATTCCCCGCAGTTTTACCAACGATAAACAAAATTCCAAAATGACATCCTATGTTCAGGTTCCCTCCCAGACCTGACAGGCAGTTCATCAACAAAACGGTCGCAAAGAAAAAGGAGCCATGATGCTTGCACGTCTTAAAAGCAATTGGTTGATAAGTCTTAAAGCTTTCCTTCTATTAGCTGTATTTTTTGTTGTACTGGCCGGTGCTTACACCGCAATGCGCGCACAAAACCCTGTGTTCAGGCCTGGAATCGATATTGTTCAACCTAAGTTGCTCAATGGATGTCCAGTGGCCACAGACCCTGGCTGCTTCTATAAACTCAAAGACGTTCTCAGTTCCGGCGGCGACTTCTGGACCACGCCGTTTCTTCCCTTCGACCCAAAGACCGGACAAGGTGATGGCTATGGAGAAGGAGCTAACGGTCCGCGCGCAGCGCAACGGCATTTTTTCAATAATCGGAATCCTGACTATCCTTACCTGCGCCTGAATGGATTGGATTCACAAAGCTGCTTTGAATGCCACAACTCAATTGGCAGTGCCAGCACGGATGCGCGCGGCGCGCTGATGAGGAAGGCCCCAGGCACGGCTGGCTCGGCTGGAAGCAACAGCAATGCATTTATCAATCCTCTTTATCCAAATCCACAAACGCTTTTCATTCGCAACCCTCCGGCAGTGTTCGGCAGCGGATACACGCAGGCCATCGCGGAAGAAATGAGCATTGATCTTTTTGTTATGAGAGATCAGGCGCGCATCGCGGCAAAAAAGCAGCCCGGCAAGCCTTATCAGCATGCACTCAGCGCGAAAGGCGTGAATTTTGGAACTTTCACTACGACGTTCGTCGCGAACTCAAAAGCGAAAGTGGTCATCAACACACCCAGTTGTAAGCCAGGCAATGATGCCAACTGCGCCTGCAAAGCAGGCATTGACACTCCGCTAAACATCGGCGGACAAGACGGTTTCACTGACGATCTAACCAACCTGCAAGGTGTTTCCTGCGATCTGGTGGTGCGTCCGTTTCAGTGGAAGGGGGTTGCTTCCAGCCTGAGACACTTTGTACGTGACGCGTTGGATTTCCACTTCAGCATGCAGGCTTTTGAAAAAGTTGCCTACTGCGATTGTGACCGCGACGGCAAAGGCAATCAGCAAACTGGCCCGGAAGTCACCATTGGCCAGGTAACGGCCATGACTTCATTTGTGAGTATGACCAGGCCTCCTGTGCAGGAGCCGCCTTCAGCCAGCGCAAAACTCGGCGAGCAAATATTCTTTGGCAAACAGCCTGGCCTTTATCAGAACATGTGCGCCAACTGCCACGTGGGACCGATGAAGCTATACACACAATATGTATTGATTGAAGCGCCAACCAATCCGAGCGACGAAAAAGCTCCAACGATCAACCCGGATGTCCCTTCAACCTGGCCGATTTCGGCGGCATCATGCCCTAACGGCGTGCCAGCCAACGCCAGCGTGTGTCCGTCTGAATCTTCGTATTCAGCTTCAAACATCAAAAGCGTGATCTCAACCAAGAACCACGGATCACTGATTACGCCAACCGCATCATCGCAGCAACTCCCAATCGTGCGGCGATACAAAGCCAACCTGGAAAGTCTGCATGAAGCGGACCTGTTGCAAAATTCTCTCCAGTCGTCCGAAGGGGAAGGCACGCTGCTGAAGAAGCTCAGAGCTCCCTTTACCGCCAACAAAACTGTTTCGCCCGGAGCAGAAGTCAGCGCCGGCATAGTTGGGCAGGATTATGTGATTCCACTCAATCCGCCGCAATTGGCAATAACAGACTTTCAATTGCCGCGTCTTCCGGTCAACCCAGACAACACAGCGGATGTTCCTTTATTCAGCGATTTGAAAAGGCACAACATGGGCAAGTTTCTCTCCGATCCTTTGCCACCGTTGCCTGCTCAGGGAACTGACGTAGCAAACATCATCAATCTACCGCAGGAGTTTCTCACGCGACCTTTGTGGGGCGTTGCCGACACCGGCCCATGGCTGCATGACGGCCGCGCAACCTCTCTGCGCCAGGCGATTCTCTTCCACGGCGACTCCGCCACCGCAAGTGGAAGCGAAGCAGCGCCGGTGATTGATGCGTTTGAAAAACTCTCCGCTCAACAACAACAGACGGTAGTCGATTTCCTTTTGACGTTGCAACTGCCAACGCCGGGAAATCACTAACCCATCTCCACTGAGCAGGGGGGCGCTCAACTAAAACGGCCCCCCCGCGCAACTGGACGAAACTTCTTCGCAGTTCTTTAGCCCTGCAACATTCCCCCACAGTCATCAATATTCACCATTCATTGATTCGTTAGCAACATGAGGGTTAGATGGAAAACAACAAAGCACACTATGACGTGATTGTGATTGGCGGCGGACCAATTGGACTTTCCACTGCTTATCACTTGAGTAAACGCAACACCAGGACATTGGTCCTGGAACAATTTACTTTTTTCAATCAGCTGGGCAGCTCTGCCGGCGTCTCGCGCCAGTTCCGCATTCCTTATCCTGAAGAGTACATGGTGAAGCTGGTGAAACAATCCATTCCATTCTGGGATGAATTGCAATCGCTTACGCCTACTCAACTAAGAGACAAAGTTGGCACGCTCTGGTTTGGAGATCCCGCGGTCCACTCAACAGAAGGCAACATTGGGCAGGCTGAAAAAGCGTTGAAGGCGGCAAATGTGCCTTACACAACGTTGAAGGCCGCTGAAATAGAGAAGCAATATCACTTTCGCAATCTGCCTTCCACTTACACAGGCTTGTTTCAGCCGGACGGAGCCAGCATTGATCTGAAAGCCACCATACAGACTTTATTTAACTGGAACCTTGCTTCGCCGGTGGTTGAAATGAAAGACCAGTCCCCGGTAACCCGCATTGTGCAGCGGCAGAATAAATTTGAGGTCACAACGCCTCTAGGCACCTTTATCTCTGAAAAGTTGGTGCTGGCCCCAGGGCCATACGCCAACAGCATTTTCCATCTACTCGATTTCCATATTGCAGCCACCTACTGGAACATGGCTTCTGCGTTTTATAAAAAGACCAAGCCTGACATCCAGTATCCAACCTGGTTTGTGTTTCAGAATCCTGTGGGAGAAAACGGCAACCAGTTTTATGGGTTCCCGGAAGTGGACTGGAATTATCCCGGCTATATTCGCGTGGCGTCAGACTTTGTGATGCAGGCGCTGGACTCACCCGAGCAGCGCACTCTGGTTCCCAATCCTAAAGAACTGGCATTCACCGCGGAGTGGGTCAAAGAGCATATGACAGGGCTGGAGCCGGTGCCGGAATTTACGTCCACATGCCTGGTGGCGCTCAGCAAAATTCCCGACAAAGAACTCTTGATTGAGTTTGCGCCGGCCTCTGTGCCCAACAACAAAAATATTGTGATTTATGCCACAGGCTGGGCCGGCAAGTTTGTGCCGATCCTGGGCAGGATCCTGTCAGACCTCGCGCTTGATGGCAAGACACCATTCGATATTTCTCATTTTGCCACCGGCCATATTTATCTCAAGGCGCTTAAATAATCCCGACCAATCACCAACGCATTCATCAGCAAAGGACATTCGCAATGGAAAAGAAAACGTATTCAATCTTCGGCACCGGCGCAGCAGGACTCTACACCGCATGGAGACTGCTCAACGGCAAGACCACAACCGAAAAAGGCAAGGCCCGCCAGCTTGGCAAAGGCGACACGCTTGAGTTGTTTGACTGGGGCAAGTATGACTTCTCCAAAAAACATCCGGGAACACGCGAGGCTGGCGCGCGCGTCTGCACCTGGCACTATCAGAATGACAAATCCAAATCCTATGTAGAACTTGGCGGCATGCGCTATTCAAAATGGGATGCCAAAGCTAAAAACGCCAATGACGGTAAATCTCCAGGCCATCGCGTGGTGACAACCGTGATTTCCCAGCTTGATCTGGATAAATACGCTGTGCCCTTCTACGAATCCACCAATCCTCTTTTTTATTTGCGCACAAAAAACCTATACCTGAACAGCGTTTCGTCGACCACTCCAGCGCCCTACAATGTTGACCACTTTGGCGCCGCAGCTTCCCCAGACCAGGGCTTTGCTATTGTGGAAGGCCTCTCTGTAACCAGCACCACTGGCCCCCAAACCCGCGCGGAATGGAACAAGTTTTACCAGACCGGACGCATCACGGCTGAGCTTCCAGAAACCTCCATCTTTCAGAAAGGCGAATTTCTCAAAGACATTGGCTACTGGAATCTGATGTATGACCAGCTCGGGTCAGAAGGCTTTACTTATTCATCTGACGGAAATGGATATTCGTCGAACGTAATCAACTGGAACGCCGCGGTAGCTTTTGAAGCCAACAATGAATTCACGCCGGGCAATCAGTACACCACCATTACGATTGGTTATTCCGGCATGTTCGCCGCGCTGTTCGACGCGGTTGAAAAACTCGCGGCGGAAAAAGGCGTGCATTTCAAATACGCTCCAGACACGCGCCTGCGCTCCATCGTCAAGAAAGACAATCTGATCCACTACACCTACGCGACCCGCGAAAAACCCTGGGTCAAAGCGGGAGCCAGCACCACCAACGCCGCATGGCTGGCCATGCCGCGTTATTCCATTGAGCTGGTCGCGCAGGCCAATCGTTTTGAAGCCGCAGACGGTCTCGATGTATTGAACGACCGCAAAGTTACTCTCTATCTTGAATCAACCATCATGCAACCTTCTTATAAGGTGGGAATGTTTTTTGATACACCCTGGTGGCTGAATGCAAGCTACCCTGCTCAGCTCATTAGTTACACAGTCACAGAAGATGTGATTCTCAAGATGAAAAAAGAAGGCTTCCCGGAAAAATATCTCAAGTCCCTGCAAACACTCATCGGCACGCCTTACACTCCAGCCGATGCCTTCATTCAAGTTGTGCAGGAACTCACACAGGAGCGGCTTACCGTAGTTCAGGAAGACCAGTTGCTGGCCGCGGCCTTGCGTTACACCATTGGCCCGAGTGTAACGGACACGCCGATACGCCAGTCTGTCTACTTTGGAAATAATGCGCAGGACCAGAACGGAGATCCGGTTTACGGAATGCTCGCCAGCTACGACGACGAAACCTTCACTAATTTCTGGCAGGAACTGGAGATAGGTCCCGGAGAGCAGCGCCACATCCCTCTCTCTGAGGATACGCAGACACTGCAAGGGCCGCGCAAAGTACCGCCAAAGATGGTGAAGATGCTGCGCAAACAACTCGCAGAGCTTCACTACGGGCCAAACTCTGATTACAGCAACGTGCCCGAACCAAAAGAAGCCGCTTACATGGATTGGTCATTGCCGCCTTTCAATGCGGGCTATCACGCATGGGCCGCCCACTATGACATTGCCGATGTGCAGCAGAAAATCAGAAAGCCTTCGCAGTTGATTGACCGGGCAGATGCCGACATTTTTATCGTGGGCGAAGCTTATTCCAATGACCAGGCCTGGGTTGAAGGAGCTTATTGCACCGCAGAATCCGTATTGAACGACTTCTTCGATATTGACCCGATTATCGACAATACGAATTACCCGTTCATCTGTAAGACAAAATAGCTTTTATGATTGCTTCCACACAAGCCGGTTAGCGAAAACTGATGAGACTTTTCTAGCCGGCTTGCCTGCTAATAAATTTGCCGCTCATCTGGGGGTACAAAACCTATTTCTTTAGTTGCTATTTGAGACCTTAAGACTCTCAAGATTCGGTGAATCTCAGGTGCTAATCTTGGCTTGGTCTTTAAGTCCTTGACGAATTCAGCGAAACCGTCAATGAAACTCACTAAGGCTCTACGATATTCTTGGGGCCTAGTCCCTAAATTTCATTCGGTTGCAGTTGAGCCGAAATTACGACTTCGTTGGAACCAGGATTATGGCGATTCCTATTAGCGGGAAACTCAGCGAATTATTTTAGATCAGAGTTTTACCCAAAAGGGACTTGGCAAAGGTTCCGGATGCGGATTTGTTACCCTTCCGATGTCTTCGCGAGCAGTTCCTGGCCAATCTCACGAAATAGCGATGCGATGGTGTCGTTCTTGTCTGAGATTGAAGATGTCTGCCGGAAGAATACGCGGAAACACGTGCCGGAGTTGGTGGCTTGGGAGGTGCTGCGGAAGCGGATAAGACCTTCATGTCGCTCTACGATAGATTTAGTCACCCAGAGACCCAGTCCCGTGCCCTTTTGTCCCTTGGTTGAGACGAAGGGCTGAAAAAGCTGAACATAAAGCTGCCGGGGAATACCTTTCCCATGGTCCTGCACCAGAATAGAAACTCCACGCCGAGCCAAATTACGAGGATCAGCCGCGTCGCGCACGCGGATATGAATGGTGCTTCCTGGTTTTGAGGCATCAATGGCATTCGCTACCAAGTTGGTCATCACCTGGCGAACTTCACCGGCAAAGACGCACGGCATGATTTTGGCGCACAGCTCGGGCACAATCGTGATCTCGCTGGAACGCAGCCGGCCCGAAAAAACTTCTATCACCTCGCGCATCAGGTCGTTCATATTGACTTGCACGGGAGCATTGGTCTCGCGGTAGAAAGCGAGCGTTTGCTTGGTGATATGGCTTACGCGCTGGAGTTCTTTCTGGGCCATTTCCAGGTAAGCAGAGGCCTCGCTCGATCCCTCATTGCAGCTTTGCAGCAGGAAAAGCAGGTTGGTTACGGCAGCCAATGGGTTATTGATCTCATGCGCAATGCTGGCGGCAAGGCGGCCCGTAGCAGCAAGTTTTTCTGATCGCCGCAAGGCATCTTCAGATTTTTTCTGGGTCGTAATATCTCGAATGGTCACAGCGGAAAGAATCTGGTTACCCCCGCGTATTTTGACCGGCGTAATATTGAAGCTGCCAATAAAAAAGCTTCCAGTATCCCGCCGCCGCACCAGCACTTCAAATGAATCGGCAATTTCGCCCAGAGTGGCGCGATGCAGCGGCCACTGTATAAAAGGAAGCGGTTCTCCTTCTGTATTGCACATTTCAAAAAATTTCTGCCGGTTGCGAAAGTTGCTCCTCATCTCCTCAAGAGTGGGAAAGTGGAACATGCGGAGAGCTGCCTCATTGGCATAAACCAGATTGTTATTGAGATCGGTGAGCACAATGCCTTCTGCCATGCTTTTGAAGATGGCTTCATTCTGCGCCAGCAGGCGCTCGGCTTCACCAGCCTTTTCCTCCGCCATATCGCGGGCATGGCGAAGCTCTTCTGCAATGGCGGCCCGGGCATTGGCAATCTGCCGCTGCGTTTTGGCTTCCACCTGTTGCATCACGATATGTTCATGAATGGCCTGGTTCTCATCTTCCAGTTGCTTGCGGCGAACATGTGCGCGCAGTCGGGCCTTCCATACTTCAGGGCCGCTGCTGGTTGGCATATAGTCGTCAGCACCGGCATTCACAGCCTGGATCAATTCTTCACGCGCATCTGAATGACCCACCAAAATGATACGTGTGTTGTGGGTAGCAGGGCTGTCTTTTACTTCGCGGATCAGAGTCAAGGCATCGGCCCGAGGAATGCTGGAATCAAGAAGAATGCAGTCGACCCCTCCGGCATGAATATTCTCTCGAACCACGGCAAGGCTGCCCGCAAAACTGAGTTCATACCCTTCTTCTCGAATTGCCGTGGCAATGGCGCTCGATTGTTCCCGGGGCGCCGCTGCCAATAACACACGCTTGGGCTGCCCGAGACGATGTTGCACGTCCACTGCCGCTGGAGCGCCGGCTGAACGCAGTATCGCCGCCAACTTTGCCAGAATCACTTCGATTTCCTGGTCTTTGCGAACAAATGAATCCGCGCCGGCTTCCAGCGCACGAAGTTCCTGTTCAGGGTCATCTGACGCCGTCAGTAACAGGGCCGGCGTTCTTCGCAGACCCGCTTCCTGGCGCATGCGCCGCAACACGGTCACGCCGTCCATTCCCGGCAGAATATTGTCCACAATGGTTGCATGCGGCGCCGAGCGGACAGCCAATGCAAGGCCTTCTTCGCCCGTGGCTGCGGTAATCACTCCATAACCAGCGGCTTCCAGCGCCTCGCGCAACTCCTCGCGATAGGTCAAACTGTCATCAACTACCAGGACTGTTGGCAAGTTTTTCTGCAAAGCACGGTGGGCCGCTGCCAATACTTCATCCATTTCATATGGCTTGCGTAGAACTGTCGCATTCGGCAGACTTTGCGTAGAAGGCGCATCGGCAAAAATAATCGCCGGAATAAAGTTGTTCTCTGCACTCTCGCGTAATTTCAAAAGCCACTGAAGTGCATCACCATCCGGCAATGTGGAATCAAGCAAAAGCAAAGAAGGTGGAGCGCCTATCTTCAATAGAGCTCCTGCTGCTGCCAGAGTTGCCACCTGCATGGACCGCCACCCGTCTGCTTCAAACGCATGCACTAATTCCATACGGACGGTAAGGCTTCCATCCACGATCAGAACGCTCTGTGCGCCTTCGGTCATTTTGATCTCCGAGGGGCAATGGGTTGAGGAGCAAATGCTCGAATCGTTTCTGCAATCTGGTCCAGCGAAAGAATGCGCTGGGCAGCGCCAAGCTTAATACCTTCGGCCGGCATGCCGAATACCACGCTGCTGGCTTCATCCTGCGCCACGGTCATGGAACCTGCGCGTTTTGCGTTGAGCAACCCGCTGGCTCCGTCCCGGCCCATGCCCGTAAGAAGGAAAACAGCACTGCTGCTGCCTAGTTCGCGCGCTACTGAATCAAAAAGTGTATCCACAGATGGCCGGCAGGAATGCCGTTCCGGCCCGTCCGTCAAACGAACTTTCTGCCGTTCAATTACAAGATGTTTGCCCGCAGGCGCCAGCAGCACCGTGGGTGTTCCAAGCATGGGGATATCTTCATTGTCTCGGGCATAACGCACGGGCACTGAGGACTGCGTATTCAGCCACTCCGCCAGTGCGAAAGCAAACTGTTCTGAAATATGGATGACAATCAGAATGGGAATTGCGAATCCAGCCGGAAGCGCGCCCAGTATTCGTGCCACGGCTGCCGGCCCGCCAGTTGAAGCTCCGATGGCAATCAGCCTTACGTCACCCAGGGTTTTATTGCCAAAAGGAATTTCCGGGAGCGCCGGACTCTGTAACCTGCCTCTAGGATGCGTGATGACTTTAATTCGGCTCACCATCCTGACCGCAGCCAGAAACTTCGTTTCCCATTGCTCCTGCGGTTCATTGCCTTTTGGCTTGTCCAGAACGTCTACCGCGCCCGCAGCCAGTGCGTCGTACGTACGGAATATTTCTCCGCGATTGAAGGATGCAGAAACTACCAGAATCGGCGTGGGACAGTAAGCCATGATATATTCCGTGGCTCCAACGCCTGTAATATTGGGCAAAATCATGTCCATGGTCACAACGTCAGGCCTAAGCAACTGGCAAAGCTCCATCGCCTGCTTGCCGTCTTCAGCCTCGCCAACTACTTCAAATTGTCCAGAAGAAGAAAGTACGTCCACAAGATATTTGCGGATCGTGATTGAGTCTTCCACCACCAGCACCCGAATCAACTTCATCCCTGGGTCATTAACTCCTTCACGCGTGCCAGCAGATATCCCTGATCAAACTCGCTTTTGATAACGTAATCTCGTGCGCCCACGTCCACTCCACGTTTGCGGTCTTCTACAGAATTGCGGGACGTAACCAGTATTGCCGGCACATTCCGCAAGTCGTGGTCTTGTTGCGTGAGCTGTACAAAGGAAAAACCGTCCATGCCGGGCATTTCAATATCCACCAGAAACAGCCCATAGGATTTTCTTCGCGCCATTTCCAGCCCTTCTTCCGCGGAGCTGGCCGTGTCCACTTCATAACCGGCAGTTTGAAAGATGCTTTGCTCCAGCATGCGCGTGGTCAGCGAATCATCAATCACCAGCAAGGGCGGCATTCTTGCCGACTTTAGAGCGTGATCTTGTAGTTGCTCTTCCTCCGCCATCTTCAACAGCCCGGTGGGATCAATTACCAGCACGGGAATACCATGCACATCCAGAGTCACCCCGGAAACAAAAGGTTCCGCTTCAATAAAACGCGGCACGGGACGCACCAATACCATTTGGATGCCGCGCAACGCATCCACGCCAACGGCCATTAATCCATCGCGATGCTGCATGACCACGGCGATCGAAGGCTGCTGGCCCCGCGGCTCCGCCGCATCCAACTCCCGCTTTACTGCACGATGCAAGGGGACATACGGCAATGCTTCATTCTGAAAAATGAACTTGCCGCCCAGAAACACTGACTCACGCATGCCAACCGTCTGGCGAACACAATCCAATGGCACTGCCAGGGAGCTTCCACCTGCGGTAACGAGCAAGGCATTGGTTGATGCCAAGCTCATGGGCACCGAAAGTTGGACCGTAGTTCCAATTCGCGGCAGGCTCTGTACTTTGATTTCGCCTTTTAGCGTATCGATAATCGTACGGACAATATCGAGGCCAATGCCGCGCCCTGAAAGCTCATCGGCGTGGTCCCGCGTAGTAACTCCAGGCCTGAAGATCAAATGAAGCACTTGTTCAGGAGTCGCTTTGGCCAGCGTGGACGCATCGATCCACCCTCTCTGTGCGGCGCGGGCGCGCAAAGCTTCTGCGTCAATGCCACCACCATCATCCTTCATTTCAAAAATAATGCGGTTCCGCTCGCGCCTCACGGAAAGCGAGATCGTTCCTTCTCTGGCTTTTCCCAATTGCTGCCGGCCTGCCGGAGCTTCAATTCCATGGGCCACGGAATTTCTTACCAACTGCACAAGAGCATCTTTCACCATTGCCAAAACGTGAGCATCTAATTGAATATCTCCGCCATGCGCAGAGAACTGGATTTCCTTCTTTTCGTTCCGCGCCGAATCCCGGACCGCATGTTCCAGCAGGGAAAAAATTCGCTCTGCCGGGACCAGCCGCAATGTTTCCGTTGAGCTGCGCAGTTGGACGACCTCTCGTTCAGCGCGTTCGTGGCTTTCCTGCAACCCGCGCCGCGCCTGCTGCACCAGCGTGTTAATCTCCTGTGCAATATTCATGGGCAATGCGCGATTATGGCCCGAAGACCGTGACGCCGGCCCCGCAGTTATGGATGCGAGCGTGCTGGATAAAGTACTGATGCGTTCCAGGTCGGCCAGCCTGGCCCGCAATTCTGAAAGTGAAACATATGCTTCATTGGCATGCTGTAGCAAAGCGTCCATCTGTTTTAGATCAACACGGATGGTATGGAGAACGTTGTCCGCTGGAATACTTCCTTCGGCCTGTTTCGCGCTTGTACCCTGTGTGGCTGTTTCTGCGGGCTGAAGTTGTGACAACAGCGTAATAATCTCATCATTCAGCTTCAGCAACCGTTCTACTTCATCGGCAAAAAGGCCCTCCCCCTTCGCTGTAATATCCAACGCTGATTCAATGGCATGCGCGCGCTCCGCAATGTCTGCTCTTCTTACCAGTTGAGATGCACCTTTCAGCGTATGCGCCGCGCGGTTCAGCGCCGTCATCTCTTCAGACGAACTCCTGCCTTTGGCTAGTAGCTGTAAGCCACGGGCGATGCGCTCCACTAATTCGTGCGCCTCTTGCCGGTAATAGCGATAAATATCTTTCGCCATGTCTGAATTACGCTGTGCCCTCACTCTTTACCAATTGCGCCAGACGACGAGACAATGTCGCCAGCTCTGACGCGGTTTGCATAGCTTGCGTAGTGCTCGTCTCCGTCTCACGGCTTACCTGGGCCACATTCGCGACTGCGGAATTGACCTGCTCCACCGCTGTGCTCTGCTGCTTCGTGCTCAGTTCGATTTCGCGGGCAGCTTCTGCCGTGGACCCCACTTGCGACATTACCTGGGCCAGTGAATTTGCTACTTCAGCAAAGTCGCGCGTGCCCGCGTCTGCGGCTTTGCTTCCTGTTTCGGTCGCCATAATGGTGGAATTGACTGAAGCACGAACTTCATCCACCAGGCCGCGCACATCTTTAATGGATCCCGCCACGCGATCTGCAAGTTTGCGGATTTCATCCGCGACCACGGCAAATCGCCGTCCGCTCTCGCCGGCCCCAGCCGCTTCAATGTTGGCATTAATCGCCAGGATATTCGTCTGCTCGGCAAGCTCATTGATGATCTCAACCACGCCGCCTATTTGTTGCGACTTGCGTCCCAGGTCCAGCATCTGGTTCACAATCTGGTCTACTTGCCGCTTCACGCCAGCCACTGAATCACTGGCCCGCTGCACAAGCCGGTCGCCAGATTTGGCTGCCGATGCGGTTTGATCCGAGATACGCGAAACGCGCTGCGCACTGTCGGCGATCTGCCGTGAGGTCGCCAGTAACTCGCTCATGGTTGTGGTGATTTCACTCATGGCCGTGGATTGCTCGCGTGCTCCCGTGGCCTGCTGGGTTGCCGTTGACTGCAACTCCGCCGCGGAGCTTTGTATGTCCTGCACGGCCGATCCTATCTGCCCGCCGAGCAACCGGTTCAACCAAAAAGCCAGAAAAACTGCAGCTACCAGCATGAGCGCCGAAATCACAAAAAGCAGCGTGCGATAAAATTCAGCCGTTGAAGTTGATTCTGCGCGCTGCTGCTCCAGGTGTTTGGCCTCCAACTGGGAGAACTGTTCTACAACGTTCTCCAGTTTGAGCCGGGAAGGCATGGCCTGCTCCGTTAGATAATGCATGATGCCATCTATGCTTGTGCCGGAATTTTTCATCTGAATCATGCGATTCAAATGCACGTCATACTCAGTGTCAGCATTGCGCACGTCGGCCAGCAGACTTCGTGCCTCGTCGCCTTCAACCAGTTTTTCCGTAGCACTCACGGCAGTGCGAAATATCTCCACGCCTGCCTGCATCTTTTGCAGGTATTCCCGGTCGCCAGTGAGTAGGTATCCACGTGATGCCGCGGATTTCTCGTATGTCGCGGTATCGAGTTCCTCAGCGTGTATTAGCGCCTGGGCGCTCGTATCGATGACGTGGTCTTTATTCTTGACCGCTTTTGTCAGCGCAAATATGCCCATCAGGGCCACGGCCAACATGAACAAAGCCAGTACTCCAAAACTTAATCCCAACTTATAGGAAAACGTTGAGTTCTTCCCCATGGGTTGTCCCTTCTCTCATATTTGCGGCTTATTGCTTTGTGTAATCTCTCTATACAACTCATCGACTTGAATCAAGGCAAAACGCGCTCCACCTCTGACGCAGTAACCCTGCACATAAGGCTGCGCTGGACTGGCCAGTTCATGCTGCTCATCCGCCGCATCCAGCCCGATTAATTCACTCATGGCGAATGCGATAGAATCAGACTTTCCCGCAATCGCCAGCCACTGCGGCAGTTGCATATTCTCGTTGACTTTCAAAAATGCGGCAAGACTATAAACCGGCAGCAATTGCCCCCGGACACTGCCCATACCCAGCAGGCCACGCGAGCGTGCCGGCAACGGCGTAACGTGCCCGGCCTTGGCAAAACCCGTTAGATGCGATGAACGGACCGCATATCCCTGGCTGCCCAGCATGAAATAGATAAAGCTGTCTTTCCGCTCTGCACGCTGACGAAATTCTTCGGCAAAGTTCTCATCAAAAGATCGCCGCAGCTTTTCGATTCTGAGTTGATGTTCGCTGCTCATACCGCCGTCTCCAGAGACTTAAGCTCACGCTGGCAAAGGTCCTGCAACATCACCCGATGAAAGCCCCCGCCAAACAGCAGCAGACGCGATGCCTCTTCGTAATTCAAAAGCACCAGGGCGCGATCAAAAAGGCGCCGCGCACTCAGCCAGTTTTTTGCGCGCTTGGCCAGGAACGCCCGGTGCAGATACGGCATGGCAAACGTAGGATCCAGATAAGTGGCAATTTCATCGTGCTCTGTTGCCCTCTTCAGATCGCCCCCCTGCTCAAAGCACATGGCCATTAGATAATGAGCGCCGGCATTCATCTCATCTTTTGCCAGCAGCAGTTGGCATATCTGCTGCGCTTCAGCCATGCGGCGCGTGTTCATCAATAATATCGCTCGGACCAGCAAAGCGTCCTTGTCATCGGCTCGGCCGGAAGCATCTTCCGGCAGTAACGCTAGCGCTTCCTGAAACTTGTCTTCAGCCAGCAGTTGCAAAATCTGCCTCTGCACCTCAGCGAATTTGGACTGTGACCGCACATCGTGCCCAACATTTTCGTCGCCTACAGTAGACTTTGTTGTGAGCGTTTGCACCCGCTGCGAAGAGCGCAGGATGTCGTTGTACCACAACGTACTCTCAAAGAATGATGCAGGTGAAAGAGGTATGTCCGATGCCGTCTGTTCTGGACCAGCCAGTTCCGGCCATACAGGAGGCAGTCCCGTACCGGCCGGTTGTTCACTTACCTTGTTGCGCCGCTGATAGTAGAAACTTTCATGCGTGTGGCAAAGTGCATAGTCTTGTGAAATGCCTCTCAGATTCTCTGCCGGACCCACAAATAAAAAGCCTCCGAATGCTGTTACCCGTGCAATCTGCTCCATGGCCCGCGCCGCCGCTACCGGGCTGAAATAGATCAGCACATTACGGAAAAAGACTATATCGAACTTCTCGTCCCATGCCGGCTGATAAAAATCCATTAAGTTGGCGGCGCTAAATGATGCAGCGGCCCTGATATCTTCCTGCAACTGGAACCTGCTCCCGCTCTGTGTAAAATATTTCTGCTTCAGGCTCGGAGATGTGACCCGTAGCGACCACGGGGTATACGTTCCACTTGCCGCTTTCTGCAACATGGCTCCATTGATGTCAAATCCATGAATCTTCACGTCCCACTGAGCAAGCTCGGGAAATCGTTCGCGCAATACAATGGCTGCCGTAAAAGCCTCTTCGCCAGACGCGCACCCCGCGGATAAGATACGCAATCTTCGCGTCATACGCTGCGCCTCAATGCGTGCTGGCAGGGCAACTTCCGTGAAGGCCTGCCATTGATCAGGATGCCGAAAAAAATAGGTCTCAGGAACCGAAAGCCGCGTTGCCAAGTGCGCCCATTCGTCCGGCGAGTTCTCCAGTAATTTTGTATAAGCCAACGGCTGAAGTTTCACTTCATCTAGTCGTGACTGCAAAATTTCCAGTAGCTGGTCCGTTCTATTCTCCTCGAACGCCATCCCGAGCTTCTGGTCGATCATCGCTTTGAATTGGAATAGAAAAGAATGGAGTTCCATGGATCAGCCCGTTATATCTTTCATCTGCTCCCACATGGCCACTGGCACAAGACGAATTGGCTCAATATAGAAAACGAGCTCGTGATGAATTTCTGTGGTGGCTCGAACACTGGGATTGACCTGCAACAGCGCTGGCAGTTCCTGCGCTTGTGCTGGATCAAATTCATGGATTCCAAACACCGAATCCACAGCGAGCGCAAATGTCCGGCTACCGCTCTTCATACTCACAAAGCGCCTCGAAGACTGCAACGGCTCTTCCGACGAGTGCTTAACCAAGTTCCCGAGGTCAATCACTGGGACCGCATGGCCGCGTATCCGGGAAACGCCAGTAACGCCTTCAACCGAGGGCTCAAGCTTGCGTATAGGAAGTGGGCGCATGGTTTCCGCAACCAATGCGAGCGGGAGCGCATAAAGCTGTTGCGCGGAGGATACAACCAAAAATGGGCTACGAGATGGGGGATGATTAGGCGCCACAAAGATTGAAGTGCAAGCCTTCATATTTTACCTGCCGTCTCCTTCATCCTGCACGTAACTCGCCGAAAAAAGACAGAAAAACCGATTGCGCTCGAAACAAACGACTGCTGGCGGGCCTCCACAGGTGCTACGATTTCCACGAATTGCGATTTAAACGATATGCGGCGGCCTGCGGGTCCAATGGCCCTGGATCACTATATCCCGAAAGAGTGTCCTCATTTTTTCTGTAGCTTTACTGACAGCCTTGTCTGGCGTCTGCTGCGAACACGGATGATTCGACTTACAGCACCTGTCAGCGGGCAGTAAGCAGTGGCGTCAGCAGGTCCGAAGTGCCGGGGACACGCTCGAGATGGGGGTAGCGCAACGGTCCCATATAAGAAATAGTCACCTCGCGGCGCGCGTCGTCATTCTGAACCGTCAGGTGGAGTGAGATTGATCCAGAACTGCTTGTCGCATTGAGTAGGGCTTCCCGCGAGAAATGTTGCCCATTGATGGAGATAATGCGTTGTCCGGGAGAAAGACCAGCGTGAAACGCTGGGCCATTCCAGACAACGGATCGAACGGCTCCGTTCGACATGAGTTGCATACCCAGCGAAGTGTCGAGATCCGTGACGCCCGCTTCGGTTTCGTTCTGAACGAACATGTCCGTGGCGGTCGAGTTGTAGGTCAATTGCCAGCCAGCGCGTCCAAGTCCGGCGATGGCATCAGCGCTTTCATGCGTAAGTAGGTGTTGGTTGAGAAAGTTTTTCCAATCCGCTGGCGCAAGGCCATTCAGCGTGTCGCAAAGGTCGTCAAAGCTATAAGTAGAGATCTCCTCCACCCTGCCGCGGGGTTCCTATCTTGAGCTGCGCGGCCAGGTGGAAACCATGCAGCAGTCTTTCAGCCGGCTCACGCTGGGCATTGGCTTCGCCGTGATTTTTGTCTATCTGCTCATGGCGGTTAATTTTCAATCGTGGATTGATCCATTCATTATTCTCACCGCGCTGCCCGGCGCATTCGCCGGCATCGCATGGATGCTCTTCGTCACCCAGACCACCCTGAGCGTTCCGTCATTAATGGGCGCAATTATGACCATCGGCGTGGCCACGGCCAACAGCATTTTGCTGGTCACCTTTGCCAATGATGAAAGAGCGGACGGCAAAAACGCGCTTGAAGCGGCTCTCTCCGCCGGCTTCACACGGCTTCGCCCTGTATGCATGACAGCGCTGGCCATGATTATTGGCATGGCTCCCATGGCTCTGGCCCTGGGTGAAGGCGGCGAGCAAAACGCGCCGCTTGGCCGCGCCGTAATTGGCGGACTGCTGCTGGCGACGGTGAGCACGCTGATTATCGTCCCGATTGTTTATTCGCTGTTGCGCAAGAAAGCGCCGGTTGATTACGACAAAAAGATTGATGAAGAAGCGCACCAGAAAGATATGAATCCCAAGGCTGCATGAGAGATTGAGACAACGAATGAAACAAAACAGAAAAGTTTCCAGTGAGCCCGTTGATAGCGTGGAGGAGTGGCCAGATAATAAGCCGCCACTACCGCCGGCGGATAGAACACTGCCGCAGGGTGACGCGCCCGGCATACCCTTGGCTCTTCCCGCAAAAGGCAAAACGGGACAGCAACAAGACCACAACGATCCGAATCGTCCGCTCATTACGCGCAACGCCAAGCTCTGGATGCTTGGGATTGCCATTGTCCTGGGGCTCGCGTTGCTCATTGGCTTTATTCCGCGCCACCATCGCAATAAACAAATTGAAGAAGAAGCTGAGCGCAGGAAGAACACACCGCCTACCGTTGAAACGGTCCAGGCGAAGCGCTCTTCTACTGACGACCATCTGGAACTTCCCGGCACGCTCAACGCATTTATTGAAGCGCCCATCTTTGCCCGCGCTACAGGTTACGTACGCATACGCCAGGCGGATATTGGCGACAAAGTGAAATCCGGACAATTGCTTGCCATCATTGATGCGCCGGATCTTGATCGCCAGGTTGATCAGGGTCGCGCCACTTTGCTGCAAAGCCAGTCCGCGGTAGGACAGGTGCAGGCACAACTCAACCTTGCGCTGCTCACGCGAGACCGCTTCAGCGTTCTGGTAAATAAAGGAGTCATTGCCCGCCAGGACTTTGACACGCAGCAAGCCAACTATGAAGTGGCAGTGGCCAACGTAAGCGCGGCCCAGAATACTGTTGCAGCCAACAAAGCAAATCTTGACCGCCTGCTCAAGTTGCAACAGTATGAGCGCGTGATTGCTCCGTTCGCCGGAGTTGTGACGGCCAGAAATGTTGACGTCGGCTCTTTGATCTCAGCCACTGGCTCCGGCCAGGGAGACGCCGCGAACACCGCAGGCTCAACGAATAATGCAACGCCCTCCACCGGCGGAGCGCAGGGCGGAGAAATGTTTCGCATCGCCCAGGCAGACAGGCTGCGTGTATTTGTGGCCGTGCCGGAAGCCTACGCGTCGTATGTGCAGCGCGGCATGTCTGCGGAGATTGAAGCTTCTTCGCGTCCCGGATACAAAGCGAAAGGCATGGTCACGCGGACAGCTGACTCTGTTGATCCAAACACACGCACCTTGCTGACGGAAATCCAGATTGAAAATCTCAAGCAGGAATTAATGCCGGGAATGTACGTTCTGGCTTCACTGGTCAACGTGCGCGCGCAGCCGCCTCTTTCCGTGCCTTCAGACAGCGTGATCACGCGGAGCAACGGCAACCTGATCGCGGTGGTCAAAGATAACACCATCCATCTACAGCCAATCCAGCTTGGACGCGACTACGGCCCCATGGTGGAAGTGATCGGTGGACTCAATGACGGCGATCAGGTGGTGCTCACTCCCAATGATGCCTCAACTGAAGGCGCGAAGATCAATCCAAAATTGACCGAGCCCCCCAGCCAGCAGAACGCCAACGGAAAACAGCAGAGCAATGCCGGCGGTGAAGGCTATGAAAAATCGCAATCCACCGGAACCGCGCCGAATGGCGGCCAAAACGTTGGGGGGCAAAAAAATGGTGACCAAAAGGGCGGTGACCAAAAAAGTGGAAACCAGGGGCAGCAGAAAAATCAGTCAGGGAAACAAAAATGAACTTCTCTCTTCTTGTTTCAAGCTGCCGGATGCGAACACTTGCTGCGATCATGCTCATGAGCTCTCTTGCTCTTCATGGCCAGCAGACAGCAAATGCGAAGCCTGAGCCTAGTTCAAATATAAAAAGCACAGAGGATACAAACATCAAGCCCAGGGTTTATCCTGAGGCGCCGCAGCCAGCTTTGCCGGTGTTCAACTGGTATAGAAACTTTCGCGTGCCACCGCCGATTGAAAAACCCACGGTGATTGCCGATCTTCTGCACAACGGAGTGATAAGTCTCTCGTTGGAAGATGCCATCACGTTGGCGATCACCAATAACCTTGACGCTGAAATTAATCGCTACGATCTCGGCATTGCAGATATGGATGTGGTGCGCACCAAGGGCGGAGGTACGTCACGCGGCATTTCTTTTAATGTCGCGCAACTGCCCACAGGAGTTGGCGGGCCAACCGGACCGCTGCTGAGCGTGGCTTCCTCTGCGGCAAGTCCCACCGGAACTTCGATCAGCCCCAGCTTTTTTGATGTGAATGAAATCACCGAGCCGCAAACCAATCTCTCACTGCAGGGATCATCGTCATTCTCCAGCGGGCCACCCATTCCCCAGTTTGATCCAACACTGAGCGGGCAGCTTGCCTGGGTGCACATCAATCCCAGTGATTCATCCACAACTACAGTTACACCTGGTGGCACTGGAACCACCAACAGTACACTAGCCAGTCTTTCTGCGATTCAAGGCTTCAGCACCGGACTCACAATCCAGGCAGGCGTAAACAATAACGGCGCAGTGGCTTCCGGTTTGTCACAAAGTAATCCGTTCTCTACTCCCAATGTGCAGGTAGCCGTTACACAGCCTTTGCTTCGTGGCTTTGGCGTTAACGTAAATCGACGCGAGATTCGCGTTGCGCAGAATGACCGCAAAATTTCGCGCCTGTTGTTTCGCCAGCAGCTTATCGAATTGGTGTATGGAGTCACGCGCCTCTATTACGACTTGGTCAGCCTGAATGAAGACGTCATCGTGAAACAAGATGCGCTGGCCGCGGCCCGCAAACTCTATGACGACGACAACATTCAAGTGCAGGTCGGCACGCTGGCTCCCATTGAACTGATGCGGGTAAAAGCGCTGGTATCTTCAGCCGAGCTTGATCTCGTTCGCTCGCAAGGATTTCTTGACCAGCAGGAAATTATTTTAAAAACGCAGCTGGCACAGAAGGGCGTCGCAGATCCCGCGATAAAAAGCGCCCGCATCCAACCAACTTCTGCCATTATCGTCCCAGCCACGGAACAGTTCCCTGCACCCGACGACCTGGTAACCACAGCTTTGGCCAACCGGCCTGACCTTGCGCAAGCGTCGCTCCAGGTAATCAACGGCAAGATCACTCTGGAAGGATCGCGCAACCAGACGCGCCCTGAGATTGATCTGATTGCCGATGTGCAAACGCGCGGGACCATTGCAACATCACAGGTAACCGGTACCGCGGCAAATCCATCAAACGGCTCCAGCCTGACCACAACCAGTCTGGGACAGACCGGCAAAATCTATGAAGCCGGCATAGAAATTGGATTGCCCATCCGCAATCGCGTTGCCCGCTCAGACGCCGGCCGCGATGCTCTACAAGTTCGCCAGATGCAAGCGCGCCTGCAACAGCTGCAAAACCAGGTAACAGAAGAAGTGGAAAGCGCACTGCGTGGCCTGCAGATGGCCCGCAAAGCCTATGACGCCGCTGTCCAAAGCCGCGTATACCAGGAACAATTATTACAGTCAGAAAAAGATAAACTCTCCGTCGGCGCATCTGCCAATTTCTTCATCGTCCAGGACCAGAGTTTTGTAGCGCAATCGCGCTCCACGGAAGTAGCCGCCAGAAGCGCCTACATCAAAGCAAAGTACGCGCTCGATCGTGCCACAGGTTCGGTGCTCGAAAATAATCACATCAACATTGACGACGCAATTCGCAAATGAAATCGGTTATCCAGGATTTATGCATCTAAAAGATTTATGCATCTAAAATTTTATGGTGCATGTGAAGCAAATAGGAATTCAGAATCTGCTGAGAGATTGCCATGAGTAAGATTTCCCTCAACGTAAACGGCCAGTCCCACACTCTGGAACTGGACGCCGAGACGCCATTGCTCTTTGCTCTCAGCGATGAACTCGGCCTGCGCGGCCCAAAGTTCGGATGCGGTATGGCCCAGTGCGGCGCCTGCACCGTGCTCCTTCGCGGCCAGGTGGTGCGATCTTGCGTGATGCCTGTAAGCGCCGTTGGCCACGATGAAATCACAACGCTCGAAGGTCTGGGCACACAAGAAAAGCCTCATCCTATTCAACAATCCTTTATCGACGAAGGCGCGGCTCAATGCGGATTTTGCCTGAGCGGCGTCATTCTAACTGCTAAAGCCGTCCTTGATAAAAAGCCTGACGCCTCCGACGAAGAAATCGGTGAAGCGCTGGGCGGCGTGCTGTGCCGCTGCTTCACGCATCTGCGTATGCGGCGGGCCATCCGAAAATATGCTGACGCGAGGAAAGCATGAGCCTCTCCCGTCGCGATTTTCTAAAAACCTCCGGCGCGCTGGTTGTAAGTTTCAGTGCAACATCACTGGCCGGTCCGCTGGCCTTCATGCAAGGCCCGTTCGATACTCATCCCTCGCACATTGATCCCAGGAAGCTCGATTCATGGATCGCAGTCTCTGCCGATGGCTCCGTGACCGCGTACACCGGCAAGTGTGATTTTGGACAAGGCATGTTTACGGTCCAGACACAACTGGTGGCCGAAGAGTTATGTGTGCCAATCAGCAAAGTAAAGCTGATTCAATGCGACACGTCGATGGCTCCCGATCAGGGCACAACGTCCGGCAGCCAGTCCACGCCTACAAACTTCAACTCCGATAATCTTGCGCAAGCAGCCGCCACCGCTCGGGAAGCACTCATCAGTATGGCCGCAGTTCAACTGCAAGAGCCCGCCAACCAACTCACAGTATCGGATGGCATTATCACGGCAAAAAGCGGACGCCACGTTACCTACGCCGCGCTCATTGGCAACAAACAATTCAACCTCCCTCTAAACAAGACCGCCAAGCGCCGCGCGCCTACCCAATGGACGGTTCTGGGAAAACCAGTTCCCGCCCTTGACCGCGCCGCGCTCATGACGGGCCAGTTTGAATTCGTGCACAACATCCGCGTTCCCGGCATGCTGCATGGCCGCGTGGTGCGTCCGCCGGAAATTGGAGCAACGCTCGCCGGCGTGGATGAAAGCTCTGTTCAACATGTCCCCGGATTCGTAAAAGTAGTGGTGCGTAATAATTTTGTTGGTGTGGTGGCAGAGAAACAGTTTCACGCGGCTCAGGCTGCGCGCCAGCTCAAAGTGAAATGGAACCACGCTCCAGACATCCCGGAGCAGAAAACTTTTTTTGATAGCTTGCGCAAGCAGCCCTCACAGGATTCACTACTCGTGAATTCCAAAGACGTCGAGCAACAACTGGCGCAAGCTGGCACGGTCATAAAAGCAACTTACTCCTATCCTTATCAAATGCACGGATCAGTCGGCGCCTCCTGTGCCGTGGCCGATATCAAGCCAGACAAGGCAACTGTATGGTCCGCAACGCAGTCGGTTTATCCAACGCGCAGCATTGTGGCAAAACTTTTGCCGCTGCCGCTGGAAAGTGTGCGCGTCATTTACGTTCGCGGCTCCGCCTGCTACGGACTCAACGGCGCAGACACTGTTTCCCTTGACGCTGCATTGCTGTCCCAGGCCGTTGGCAAGCCTGTCCGCGTACAGCTTTCACGCCAGGACGAAATGGCGTGGGAAAACTATGGCGCTGCCTGCGTCATTGAGCAGCGCGCCGCCATCGGCGATAAGCAAACCATCACCGCCTGGGACTGCGAAACCTGGTCGGCCTCAAAAGGCGGCAGGCCTGGCTATGATCGCCCGGGCAATGTCATTAGCGGCCTGCTGGCCGGTAATGATCCTGAAGAAGTTCAGCCGCGTGCTGCGGCAGAGCCGCAGACTGAGTTGCGCAACCGCAATAATGCTGCTCCTTCTTATATAGCCGGTTGCGTCAACGGCAAATGCAACGGCGGCGGAACCATTCGCAGTGAGCGTGTTCTTACTCACACCTTTGCGTCTCCATTTTTTACCGGCCCGCTGCGTTCACCTCTGCGCATACAGTTCACCTTTGCGCACGAATGCTTTATGGACGAACTCTGCGCCAGCGTCAAAGCAGATCCAGTCGCCTTCCGGTTGCAGCACCTGAGTGACGAGCGAATCATCGGCGCGGTAAAAGCCGCAGCCCAGGCCGCCAAATGGGAGAGCCGTCCTTCACCCAAAGCCTCTGCGAGCCAAACCGGAACAGCTATCGGACGCGGTATTGCCTGCGTCGCCTATGAAGGAAACAATGGCTATGCCGCTGCCGTGGCTGAAGTCAGCGTGGACCTTGCCAGCGGCCTGGTTACGCCCAAAAGTTTTACCGTCGCTATTGATTGCGGCCCCATCTCAAATCCTGACGGCCTGCGCAACCAGACTGAAGGCGGCATTCTGCAAGGCATGAGCCGCGCCCTGCTCGAAGAAGTGAAGTGGGACAACAAACGCGTCACCTCCACTGACTGGGAAACCTACCATAGCCTTTATCTCGATCTCGCATTGCCAGCCGTCAACACAGTTCTCATCAATCGCCCAGACGTTCCTGCGACCGGCGCAGGTGAAACAGCCATCACCATCGCGCCTGCGGCAATCGGTAACGCTATCTTTGATGCCACGGGCATTCGCCTTCGCGAAGTTCCATTTACTGCCCAGCGCGTCCGTGCTGCGCTGCTTTCCGCCAATACAAGGACCAATCCATGACCTGGCGAAAATCTCTTTTTCTGCTGCTCATCGCCGCCGCGCTGGTCAGCCTGATTTTTCATCGGACACTCCGCGCATCCTCATCCAATCCGCATCAGGAAAGCACTAAACAGCCTAGTGCGCAGTCAACGTCCAGTTTGAAGTCACAGCCCATCGCAAAATCAATGCCCGACGATGCCGCAGCCGCTTCTGCGTTTGCAGCAATCATGCCGGTGCTCCATCATCCACGCTGCATGAACTGCCACTCTACCGGAGACTTTCCTCGCCAGGGTGACGACAGCCACCAGCACACCATGAACATCCGCCGCGGTATTGAAGGGCAAGGTGTTGCTGGCATGAAATGCAGCACCTGCCACCAGGACCATAACCTTACCGGAGAGCACATGCCGCCCGGCGCACCGGATTGGCATCTGCCATCCGCTCAGACGCCCATGATCTGGCAAGGCCTCACCGACCGTCAACTGTGTGAGGGCTTCAAAAATCCCGCACTCAATGGCCATCGCACAGTCGATGAGATTGTGCAGCACATGAGCACTCCACTCGTGCTTTGGGGTTGGCATCCCGGTGAAGGCCGCACACCAGTTTCCATGCCTCAAAGCGAATTTCTGGCCAAGGTAAAAACCTGGGCCGCTCGTGGAGCAGCCTGCCCCAGCGAATCCAACGAATCAAAACCAGCGCAATAACCGTGTGACCAGGGCATGTTCCGCTTCTGATATTCCGTCTCCTGTGGTGAGCCGTTGCCTTTGGGCTTCAATTGCCGATTTCGGCAATATCGGCGATTTTGGCAATCACCTTGCCCCCACCCCCCATATGCTTCGACTAGCATTCCAAAGGGTTTACCTTGGGTCATCCCAGAAATCCCAGTCAAATTTCCCTGCCAATCGCGTTGAATCATGCCTGAATCAGCCTTCAATTAACTTGTTTTGGCTGACTACTGATTGCTGACTGCCAATTTTCAAAGATCAAATAACTTCACCCATGCTGGCTGGTCTCAACATAGCCCACTTGCTGCCCCGAATCAACAAGGAATAAGGACATCTTGACAAGACTCTGGCCCTTACAACCGGGCGTAGAAATCTGAGGAGATTTGGCTGGTTGCCGCAGCCGGAGTCGGAATCGGAGTCGCTTACTTCGTTTGGCAGGCCATCGGTGATGGGCATGACTATTTTCCTGTGGCTGGTGCGCAACGAAGCCAAAATCGTAGTTGCTTCTCTGCCGTGACAAGATTCTGCGAATGAAACATAAAGTGGACCGCAATAATGCGCGATCCACTTGCGTAGCAGCTGAGGCCACAGCCGCTATCGACCTCTTTGCCGCTCATCCAACCGTTCATGCTGAACCCGATGGATACTTGAACAGCTCGATTCTGCTTCATGGCTGCTCCTCAAACGCGTGTCGTTGTATAGCCAGGGCGGCTCCATCAACACTGTTTCAAGGAAGGCATATTCCTTCTTCGCCAATGTCCGCTCTCTCCTGCAGCCGTTGCGGACTTACTGAACTTGTCTTCGGGCGATGCCAGCGCGGCGTGAACTGTAAAAGATCGCCCTTGGGCACTCGCTTTAAAGACAGTAAAGGCCTTCTCATCTTTGGCATCGCGGCGATCAGGTACAGCCGCATAGAAGACCATGGCTTGAAAATGAATAGGACTGTCGCCAACGCAAACAGTCGCGGACGTTTGAAATCGATCACACCTGGCATGGCCTTGCCTTTCTCCACACACATTTCACCTGCCGGACAAAAACTCACGGTCCCATCCTCCAAATACTCCGCGCCAGGGGGCGAACCACATTATCTGGTCCGGCAGCGGAATAGGGGCGGCTCTTTTGTTGATAAGACAAAAACAGAAAAACATTTCAGCGGAGAAAAATAATTGGGCAGCAAAAAGGTATGTACAAATCAGTTCGTAGAAGGGCTTTACGGCAGCCTTGCTTTCCTTCAATGGCGTTCCAGCTGGTTGTTTCCTGCACTCCAGGTGTGATGTGGGGAGCCCTATCGCCACGAAGGCAGCTTTGCGCTTTTAGAAAGCTTGTTGATGATTTAAAAGAAAGTTACTGGTTGGAGTTTTATTTCACCACAACGTGAAAAGCGTAATCGCCCACGATCTGGGTCTGTCCGCTGCGCGAAAGCCCGGCCACCTCTGCCACATAATTCTGCGTCTTTAGCAAACTGGTCCGAAAGCTGATGGTAAGCGCAGGCTTGTCGCCCGTCGCCGTTTCCAGTTCAGAACTGCGCCACAAAACTTCATTGGTAGCCGGGTCCTTGAGCGTAACGCGATAGCGGGCAAAATCCGCCGATTCCAGCGTAAGCAACAACACCACGAGATCAGCGTTCGGATGAACGGTAACCGTTTCTATGGGACCTAATCCTCTCGCCGGAGGCGGAAGGACCAGCGCCATCATTTTGAGCTGGTCAAGATCAGGTGTGCTCTTGCCGCCGGGTTGCAAGCTTTTTTGTGCCTCTGCATTTGTGGCGCGCTGCTCGCGCAATTCTTTTTCCAGCTCCTGTTTATTTTGCTCCAATGAGCTTTGCTGTGCCCGGGCGCTGTTCGTTTCATAGCGCAGGCGCGCATTATCAAAAATCAGGTATCCAAAAACCAGCACCATGGCCGACGCAGCCACGGCAAATGGCAACACCATGCGCCTGGACGCGAAGATGCGTGAGAAAAAAGAACCGGTGCTCCAGCCTTTGCCTGGTGCCCGTGCGGACACGCTTGCCGCGCTCGCCTGAAACCGCAATAAGTCTTCCGCAAAAGCCACCTTTTCGCGCCGCCTGGGCGAGGCCAGATAGAACGCGCGAAACTCCTCCAGCATCTTGCCGCTTAATTCATGGCGCGCGTAGGCATCTACCAGGTCGTTTTCCACCTCGCGTAAACGCCACGCAAAGTCATCATCCGTAACGCTCAACTCGTCCAGGCGCTCGGATTCCTCAGCCGGCAAAGAGCCCAGCAGATATTGCATGAGTTCCGCGTCACTAAAATCGTTTTTGCCTGAATCTGACATGCTCTCCTTACATATATAAGATCAAATCACCTAAAATGCTTCACTTGCCGCAGCATTCCTTGACGCATATCTCCACCTTGCTGCGGATACGGCAGGCGCGGATGCTCAGCGCATTGGCCGAAAGTCCCAGCTTTTCACTCAGTTGGCGGCGATGCTGGATCTTTTCCTGTTGCTCCCCATGGTAGTACTCAAGGATAAGCTCGCTATCTTTGGTCGAAAGCTTTTTAAGGCAGCGATCCAGGCAATCAAACCGGTGCTCTTCATCTTCAAATAACGGCTTCTGAAAAGCGGAACTAGCCACTTCTAAATCTGGATGCCCGGCCTCTGTGATCTCTTCCAGCCCTGTCTGGCTCCGCTTTGCTTCGCGTAACGATTCCAGAAAAACAAATTTTGCTGTGATGTAACAGTAGTGGGCCGGTGAGAGATCAGTGATCTGGCCTTTTTCTTCAAGCTTTTGCGCTACGCGGGCCAGGGTTTCGTCAGCCAGTTCATCGGCATTCGGAGAGTTTTTGCGGTCAAAATAAGCGACGAGCCTGCGTCGCATCTCCAGGTATTTCTCACCGCTTGAATCCGCGCCTTCGTCCAGCCAGCGAAGAAACTTCTGAAATGAACTTTCAGTCTGTGTCCAATCCTTCTTCAATTCCGGGGCCTTTCAAATGCGCGAAAGTGATTCTACATGAGACTCATGGCACACGGACGGTACAAAAGTTTCCTGGACCAAACATTCTGCCCGAAACATTCCCTCAATTAGAGGTTGCGCGTGCAGGAAGCACGCGACGGCTGGCCACAATAACGGTCCTTACTTTCTTGCGCTCCGTCTCATAGGCTTATGCTTGCCTGCGCTGCCCGCCCGCGTCTTCTCTTTCATTTGGACATTATGAGCGTTGACGATGGCCGCAATCAATCCAGGGAAGCGCTTCTCAATCTCAGCGCAGCGGGAAGTGTTGAGCATCTCCACGCCGTGCCGTTCGCCCCGGATCAAACCCGCCTCCCTGAGCGCCTTGAAGTGCTCCGAGAGAGTGGATTTAGGAATGGCCTTTTCGCTTACCTTCAGGAAGTTTGAGCAGCTCTGCGAGCACTGCGAGCCCACAATATCGGCGTAAATGGCCACGCGCACCGGGTCTGAAAGCGCATGAAGAATGGCTTCCACCGTAACATCTTCAATAGACGGGTGAAAGAGGGGCCGCATGGCCGCAATCATAGCTCTTTCCCAATCATTTGTTCAATAGTTCTTATTTTATGAACTATTGAATCTTTGCTCTGCAGCCCCTCATCTCATGAAGCGGCACGGATGGAACGGCAATAAGCGGAGGCGCCATAACGTGGTAAGACCGCAGCCTCACGCCGCCGCTTCGACGTAGAGATTTTCTAACGCAATAGATTTTTTTAAAATAAAGACATCTTCCAAAGGAGCAGCACATGAGCAAGCTTAAAGGTAAGGTCGCAGTTGTTACCGGCGCATCCAAAGGCATCGGGGCCGCTATTGCCAGGTCACTCGCGGCAGAAGGCGCGTCCGTGGTTGTGAATTATGCATCCAGCAAGGCCGGAGCGGACAAAGTTGTTGCCGAAATCACCGCTGCCGGTGGCAAAGCCGTTGCCGCGGGTGGTGACGTTTCCAAAGCCGCGGAAGCCCAGGGCATTATCGCCGCAGCCATCAAAAACTTTGGCCGGCTCGATATTCTGGTCAACAATTCGGGCATCTATGAGTTTGCGCCCCTTGAAGCTATTACTGAAGACTCTTTCCACAAGATGTTCAACGTCAACGTGCTCGGCGCTCTGCTTACCACGCAGGCGGCAGCCAAACATCTGGGCGAAGGCGCAAGCATTATCAATATTGGCTCCGGCGTCAGCCGCTTAACCCCCGCAAACAGCGCAGTCTATCCCGGCACCAAAGGCGCATTGGACGCCATCACCGGCGTGCTGGCCCGCGAACTTGGACCCAAGAAGATTCGCGTCAACACCATCAATCCTGGAATGGTCGAGACAGAAGGCGCAATCAGCGGCGGCATGATCGGCTCTGAATTTGAAAAGACGCTCATCGCACAAGCGCCTCTCGGACGCACCGGCAAAGTCGGCGACATCGCCTCCATCGCCGTCTTCCTCGCCTCAGACGACTCTGGCTGGCTCACCGGCGAACAGTTGCTTGCCACGGGCGGCATCCGCTAATCTGCATTTATGAAAACAGCACCCCACTCATTTCGCAGCCTTGTTGCGAATTGAGTGGGGATTTGTCATTAGAGTTGAGCGACCTTAAAGACTGCGGCAAACCGTCTTCCTACCGCTGATAAATCTCCGCAAACAATTTCAGCCGTCGCTGATCTGCTTCGCGGAACCCATCTCCACTGAGCCGCCATGTCCAGTTGCCCCCAAGAGTGCCGGGGGTATTCATGCGTGCTTCACTGCCCAGCCCCAGAACATCCTGCATGGGAAACAGAACGGTATTGGCAACCGACTTCATGACTTCGCGGATAAAAATCCAATTTACTTCGCGATCAAGGTCTTCTGCTGTAACGCTGAGATAATTTTGCGCGTCAGCATATTCTTTCTTCACGTCAGCCTGCGAGCGCGTGCTCTGGGCCACGCCGGAACGCCACCAGCCAAACATGGTGTCATTGTCATGCCCGCCGGTGTAAGCCACCAACTGCCGCTCATAATTATGCGGACGAAACGTTGGCGCCTGCGGATCAGTGCTGAAAGCAAATTGCAGAATCGCCATGCCGGGATAACCAAACTTCTCCCGAATCGCTTCCACCTCCGGCGTAATAACGCCCAGGTTCTCAGCGACAATCGGCAGCGGCCCCAGAGCATCCGTCAGGGTCTGAAACAGTTCAGCGCCCGGCCCTTTCACCCACTTGCCGTTTTCGGCCGTGGGATCGCCCGCGGGAATTTCCCAATACGCTTCAAAGCCCCGGAAATGATCAAGCCGCACCATGTCAAACATTTTGAGCGAAGCACGCACGCGCTCAATCCACCAGTTGTACCCTGTGGCCTTCATCGCGTCCCAGCGATAGATAGGATTCCCCCAAAGCTGGCCGGTGGCGCTGAAGTAATCCGGCGGAACGCCTGAAACTTTGAGCGAATTCCCTTTTTCATCCAGCCAGAACATGTCAGGACTGGCCCAGACATCGGCGCTGTCATGCGCGGCATAAATGGGAATGTCTCCCATGATTCTGATCCGGTGCCGCGCGCAATCCTCGCGAATCGCATTCCACTGCTGAAAAAATTTAAACTGCCAGAACTTATAAGTGGCAATCTCAGAAGAGAGCTTTTCTCGCCATTGGACCATCGCCGCTGGTTGCCGCGCCGCCAGGGCTGGCTCCCATGAAGTCCAGACTCTTCCCTGGTGTGCGTCTTTGGCAGCCATAAAAAGAGCGCAATCATCCAGCCACGCGCGATTCTGTTCGGTAAAGCTTTCAAAGTCTTTTTTCTGCTCCGCTGTTGCGGAAGCAAAAAACTTGTTCGCTGCGTGTTTCAGCAGACCAAATTTCCACGGAATCACCATGCTGAAATCGACGCGGCCTTCAGGAAAGTTCGGTGGCGATTGCAACGTTTGCTGGTCGAGCCAACCTTCAGCGGCCAATTTTTCCAGACTGATCAGCAAAGGATTTCCCGCAAAGGCAGACAAAGACTGATATGGCGAATCGCCATAGCCGGTAGGGTTCAGCGGCAGCACCTGCCAGATCTTGATTCCGGCTTCATGCAGATATTCGGCAAAGCGCAAAGCCTGCGGCCCCAGATCGCCGATGCCATGCGGCCCCGGCAATGACGTGGGATGCAGCAGCACTCCTGCTGATCGGGGAAATCTCATTGCAGTTGTTCCAGAATGCCATGCAGCGGAATGCGGACCCAGTCCGGTCGATGCTCCAGCTCATACTCCACTTCGATCAATCCTTTTTCCAGCGTGTAAGCATCCAGCAGAGCTTTGACTTCTGCCTGTGTTTTTGGCAAACAGCCGGCCGCTCCCGCAGTGTCAAAATAACCGCGCAGAAACAGCGCACTCACCCATTGGTACCAGGCTTTGGCCCAGCGCTCCAGCCGCCAGTCTGCATCTTGCGTGGTAACAATGCCCGGCACATGATTAAAGAGCACAGCATGCGACACATAATGCAGCGAGCGGACCATGCAGGCAACATCCTTTATCGGCGACCGCTTGATGCGCCGCTCGCTCATGGGCCGCGTGTAGTCCCCATCAAAATTTGTGATGATGAAATCACTGCCGGTGTAAAGCACGTTGCCCAGATGGTAGTCGCCGTGGTGGCGCGTGCGCATGCCGGAAATGCGCGTGTCACGCAAAGAGATAAAACGTTCCTGCAGCGTGTCCTGTTTTTCAATGACGCGCCGCGCTTCATCCTGCGCCGCGCCGGACAGCAAATTTACATGCAGGCGAAGCGTGTCCAGTGACTTGGTCATCTGCGCCAGCAGCCCATGATAAAGACCGTGACGATAAAACTCAGTAAACGGCTCAGGCGCAAATTCCGGTATCTCCGGATGGCTGCTCAACGCAATGTGTAATTCAGCGCTGCGTCGGCCCAGCAGGGTAGCGGTCTCTGCGTAGCCACCAAGCAATTCATTCATCATCTTGGGCATCTGCTGCGAACTCAAAGCCAGCGGAGTGCCGGAAGCCAGGTCCTTCAGCCGCGGATCGTCTTCGCCAATCGCCAGGGCGCGCTCAAAAAAGAGCCCCAGATGGTCCAGCGTGTAAGCCCATCCATCGGCTGCATTTGGCAGATGCGTTGTGAGCGTGCCGAGTGTCGTGATTTCTTCCACGTCATCCTGCGCCACGCGATATTCAACCGCACCCAGTGATTGCGCAACGTGTGTAAAATTCGTGCTGCTGGTCAGGAATTCGCCGATTTCGCGGTCTGGGTTGGGGCCTGCCTGTACTTCACGATAAAGCGTGAGCGCAAAATCTTCACCCAGCGTAACCAGAATCTTATGCGTGTCCAGAGTCAGCGGCTGTGGCTCAAGGTTGGAGTGGACTTTCCCCCACGCCTCGCGGAGAGCCCGTGTGTGCATGCCAACAATGTCACCATTTTCTCCCTTGATGCGGCGGCGGCGCAGCATGGCTTTCAGCAGAGCATCACTGAATTGCCGATCAAATACCGCGCCATAAAGAATGGACTGGGCATCTGGCAGGCCCTGCAACTTCGCAAGGACCGTGTGTAGTTTGTCCCGCAAGATGGTCTCTGCCTGATCGCCAGTTGCCAGTGAAAGTGGGATGGTAATAATATCCGGCTCACCGTCAGTATATTCAACGTTCACCAGCAATATGTACGCCCTGGTCTCGGGCAATGGAATCACGTCAGCAATGTTCACCTGGCGAATGGTCCGCTTCTTACTGGCAAACCATGGCCGCGTGCGCAAGATGCGCGGCAGCAGGCGGGCAATGGTCATGCGCGTGGCGGTGCTGAATATTTCCTGTGCATCCACTGTGAGAACGGGAATATCTTCCACTCGCGTAGCGACTGCGAAAGATTCCTGGCTCTGCTCGCGGGGTTGAAGATGAAACCACTGATATGCGTGCGGTCCCAGAGAAAGCAGGTAAGGCTGCTCGGTAATAGCAGGAAAACGATTGCGCCCAAATACTTCTACCGGCACTGCGGCACGATGTTTGGATAAATCCAGTTCCACGCACTGCGTAAAGCGAGAAAGGTTGGCGACCACCAGAATCTTCTCGTCTTCAAACTCGCGCACAAAGGCCAGCACCTTGCGGTTGGAAGGAAAAAGAATCTCCATTTTCCCTCGCCCAAATGCCGGATGCTGCTTGCGCTGCGCAATCATGCGCTTGGTCCACCACAGCAAAGAGTGGGAGTTATTATGCTGCGTCTCCACATTCAGCGCTTCGTAGTGGTATTCAGGATCGATATTCACCGGCAGATAAAGTTTTTGCGGATTGGCGCGCGAAAATCCTGCATTGCGGTCCGGGCTCCATTGCATGGGCGTGCGAACGCCGTTGCGGTCGCCCAGATAAACATTGTCGCCCATGCCGATCTCGTCACCGTAATAAAGCACCGGAGTGCCGGGCAGCGAGAGCAGCAATGCATTCATCAATTCAATGCGGCGGCGATCGTTTTCCAGCAGCGGCGCCAGCCGCCGGCGGATGCCCAGGTTGATCCGCATCTCGCGATCATGCGCGTAGGTGCGATACATGTAATCGCGCTCTTCGTCCGTCACCATCTCCAGGGTAAGCTCGTCATGGTTGCGCAGGAACATGGCCCACTGGCAGCTGTCTGGAATCGCCGGAGTCAAGCGCAAAATTTCTGTGATGGGATGGCGATCTTCCATACGCAATCCCATGAACAGTCGCGGCATGATGGGAAAATGGAAAGCCATGTGGCATTCGTCGCCGGTGCCAAAGTAGGCTACGGCATCTTCCGGCCACTGGTTTGCTTCAGCCAGCAACATGCGACCTTCATATTTTTCGTCCACATGTTTGCGCAGCTCTTTGAGTACGTTGTGCGTTTCCGCCAGATTCTCGCAGTTGGTGCCTTCACGCTCAAAAAGATAAGGCACCGCGTCCAGCCGAAGGCCATCCACGCCCATGTCAAACCAGAAATCCATGGCGGCAAACATTGCCTTGCTCACCTCTGGATTTTCCCAGTTCAAGTCTGGCTGGTGCGAATAAAAACGATGCCAGTAGTAAGCATTGGCAACCG
>DASXZE010000117.1:0-32826 GCA_036502105.1 Candidatus Angelobacter sp.
GCCGCCGCAGCCAACAAACAAAATCGGCGCAGCGAGCAAGGTGACTGTCACCAGTGCGGCTGTCAGCGGACGGCTAAATTGCTTTGCCAGCTTTTTCCGCTGCACAAAAATTGCAGCCATACCCAGGGCCGTGATGGCAAATGGTATGAGCGGCATTGGCGGTGGTGGTGCTGGAAGCGAAGTTGAGCTTGCGGTTGCGGTCCCGGCAAAAGTGATGGTCATGACTGTGGTTGCTCCGGTTGATCCTGGAGTCACCACGGGAGGATTGAAAGTTGCCGTTGCGCCCGCGGGCAATCCTGAAGCAGACATGGTTACCTGGCTGTTAAAGGAACTGCCTATCGGTGGCACGTTGATAGTAACGTTGACCGAACTGCCGGGAGTCGCCGAAAGAGGCGCAGGCGGCGCGGTAACGTTGAATTGTGGGGCCAGTGTGACAGTCAAAGCAGATGAAGTCGAACCAGCTGACGTGGAATTACCTGAATAGACTGCGGTAACGGTGTAGATTCCGTCCGCCAGATCTGCGTCAGTCAGCACGGCAACACCAGATGCGTTGACAGTTGCGGTTCCAAGCAGGGTTTCGCCATCAAAGAAACTGACGGTCCCCAGAGGACTACCTGTGGGAACAGGCGATATAGTTGCCGTGAAAATTACGGGTTGACCAGATACCGGAGGAACTGGCGAGACAGTGAATGCCGTTGTTGTGGAAGTGGTAGGTAGCGCAGCCAATCCAGTGCCGGAGAGACTGATGGTCTGTGTGCCCTGATTGTCAGTGATGGTGAGCGTTTCATTCAATGCACCGGTAACGGTGGGCGCAAAAACAACGCCGAGAATGCAGCTCGCCGCTGGAGCAAGGCTCGTGCTCGCGGTGCAAGTGGTATTCGCACCACTCAGATTGTAGTCAGTGGGAAGGCCGAGCCCGCTGATGTTCAAGGCAGCGTTTCCATTGTTCGTAATGGTTACATCCTGAGCAATGGAAGATGAGCTGATGTGGACATTGCCAAAAGCCAGCGGCGCCGCTCCTGCAATTTTGCGGACAACTCCGTTTCCGCCGTCGGCAAAATAGATGTTGCCTGCCGCGTCGATTGCCGGATGCGTGGGAGCATTCAGCAAAGCTGAGGTGGCAGCTCCATTGTCGCCGGTGTAGCCAGAGGCGTTTGCGGTTTTGTCACCCGCGAACGTATCCACCTTCTGGGTCAATGCATTCAATTTGCGAAATACGTTGTTGGCAGAGTCAGTAATGTAGAGGTTTCCGGCGCTGTCCGCAGCAAGACCTTGCGGATTGCTGAATTTGGCGCTGGTGGCCAGCCCGCCGTCACCGCTGAAACCTGCGGTGCCGTTGCCGGCGATTGTTGTTATGCCTTTTCCACTCACGGCGATTTTGCGGATGACGTTATTCCCGTTGTCGGCGATATAAACGTTGCCTGTAACATCGGTGGCAACCGCAGCCGGACTGTTCAGCAGAGCGCTTGCCGCGGGGCCGCCATCGCCGGTACCGCCAGCCGAGCCATTGCCCGCTGCCGTGGTAATGAGTGGAGGCGTTACCTGGATTCTGCGAATGGCATCATTGGCAAAATCAGCAATGTAGAGGCTGCCAACATTGTCAAAGGCCACGTCTTTGGGTGAACTCAGCGCGGCGCTGTCGGCGATTCCACCATCGCCTGCGTAGTTGGCCGTCCCGTCGCCGGCAAACGTTGTAATGTTTGCTGTGATCGCGTCAATTTTGCGAACACCCTGGTTGCCGGTATCACTGATGTAGAGACTGCCGATGCCGTCCAGAGAAAGTCCAGAGGGAGAATCCAAAGTGGCATCTGTTGCTGCATCGAAATCTCCGTTATAACCCGGGGTCCCATCGCCTGCGATTGTGGTGACGATGTTTGTGGAAGCATCTACGCGGCGAACCACGTCTTTGCTGAAATCAGAGATAAAAAGATTGCCTTGAAAATCCACTGCAACCGCGGAAGGCTGCTGGAATTCAGCGGCAGTAGCAACGCCGCCATCACCTGCGTAACCCAGCGTTCCGTTACCTGCCACGGTGGTGATTAGCGCCGGAGTGAATCCTGCCTGCGGACCCAGTCCGACTCCAGTCAGGCCAAGTTTAAAAGTCTGTGCGGAACCGGCCGTTGCTGAAATGACCAGCGGAACGCGCCGTGATCCAGGATAGCCAGGACTGAAAGTCACGGGCAATATACAGTCGACCCCCAATCCTGCAGTCATTTGCGACCCCACGCTGCAGCCGTCGCCCGTCAGAGATCCAACCGCGTACTCCGCGTTGCCGCCTTGTGAGTTCGGCACGGTAAAGCCGTTAATGGTTAATGTTCCCGTAACATGAAGAATCAGGTTCTGTGAAGCTGAAGTGGAGCCCACGGCAGTGTTGGGAAAGCTTGATTGAAAGTCGACTTGCCGGACAGTCGTGCTGATGAGATCCGCTATATAAAGGTGGCCCATGTTGTCAAAGGCCAGATCCGTTGGGTTCGAAATTTGCGCTTCGGTAGCCGGGCCGCCGTCTCCGCTATTGCCCTGGCTGCCATTCACTCCAGCTACAGTAGTAATGCTCTGAGAAATGGCATCCACTTTACGGACTGCGCCATTCAGAAAATCGCCAATATAAAGGTTGTCGTTGCTGTCCATGGTGATGGACCAGGGGAAATTCAAGAGTGCGCTGGTAGCCGGGCCGCCATCGCCTGTTGATCCGGAAGAACCGCCGGTGCCCGCGACTGTGGTAATAATTCCTGTTCCTGCCGCTACCTCGCGAACGACGTTATTGCCGCGATCGCAAATATAGAGATTGCCCTTTGAATCAAAAGCCAGGCCATTGGGCGAGTTCAACTGGGCACTGGTGGCTGCGCCGCCATCACCGCTGAATCCAGAAGTATTGTTGCCCGCCACGGTGGTGATAATGTGCGTGGTTGCGTCTACCCTGCGAATTACGTTGTTGATGAGATCTGAAATATAAAGATTGCCAGCCTGGTCGAGTGCGATATAAGAAGGGCCGCCAAGAGTTGCGCTGGTTGCCAGGCCGCCATCGCCCGTATAGCCGGAGACGTGAAGCCTTCCGGCGTATGTGGTGATAATGCCGTTGGTATCAACTTTGCGGACCGCAAAATTGCCGGTATCGACTATATAAAGGTTTCCCGCCTGGTCGAGCCTGAGTCCTTCGGGGCCGCGAAATTTCGCGCTGGTAGCCGGGCCGCCATCGCCTGTTTGCCCGCTCGGTCCGGGAATGCCGGCGATAATCGCCATTATCCCGGTTTGCCGGTTGATCTTCCACACCGTGTTAAATTGCCCATCCGCCAGATAGACATTGCCGGCAGCATCCGTCTCCAAGGCAACGGGGCCTAGAAGTGGCGCGGTATTTGCCTGAATTGGGCTGGTGGCAAGTCCCGGACTGCCGGTGCCGGCCAGTGTGCGGATTCCCGGAACAATCGTGATCCTTGGTCCTGGCGCCGCGAATGCTGGAACAGCAAAAGCTCCAAGAACTAAAAACAACAGGCTGGCAATTTTTGTGCGGTGATGGTTCTTTTTGTTTTGATCAAAAATAATATGTTTCTGATTGGGGCATGACAGATCGTACATAAGACGTGAGCTTCTCCCTGGACTTACATCCGGCCTAAGTCGCCGCCGCGCTTCATGACTTCAAGTTGAGCGAGAGAGGGCGTTTGGCTGGTAACGAACTGTTTATCGGCAGGGAGATTGGCTACTTAACAAAGAAAGGAATATTGTGTGATCAATCGTGCCGTGTCTCGGTGCGCGAATGATTGTGGAACGCACGTGGCCAGAGAGAGAGGAGGATTTGGGACCCTCTGTTGCTTGATTCCGAGTGAGTGTTTTTTAAGGAAGGACTGTTTCAACGTTTTTTTAGAATCGACCACGGCTGTGGATGCCTGTTTTGTCCGCCGGCTGACGCTGAAGTGTCCAGGAGGATAGCTATAAAACAGAAGGGACACATCCCGTGTCCGTTTTTAATCTGCGTTCATCCGCGCAAATCTGCGGCCTAAAGTTTTGTCTGACTATTTCCTGCGTTCGTCGCTGGCGACCACGCCGTCTCTGATGTGGACCACGCGATAAGCATGCTCGGCGATATCGGCTTCGTGGGTGACCAGCACAATGGTGTTGCCTTTGCTGTGCAGGTCTTCCATGAGCTTCATGATTTCGTTGCCGGTCTGGGAGTCCAGGTTGCCGGTGGGCTCGTCGGCCAGGATGATGGACGGATTATTTACCAGGGCGCGGGCAATGGCGACGCGCTGGCGTTGTCCGCCGGAGAGTTCATTGGGCTTGTGGTTCATGCGTTCGCCCAGGTCAACGGCGGTGAGTGCGGCTTTGGCGCGGGTAATGCGTTCGTCAGAGGGCGTGCCGCTGTAGATCAATGGCAGCTCAACGTTGTGCAGGGCAGTGGCGCGGGCCAGCAGGTTGAAGGTCTGGAAGACAAAGCCGATTTCTTTATTGCGGATGCGGGCCAGTTCGTCGTCATCGAGCTCGCTGACCAGGTTGCTATTAAGCCAGTAGCGGCCTTGCGTTGGAGTATCCAGGCAGCCGATGAGGTTCATCAGCGTGGATTTGCCGGAGCCGGAAGGGCCCATGATGGCACCGTATTCGCCGCGATCAATCCGCAGGTTGACTCCGCGCAGCGCGTGTACCTGCTCCGTTCCCATCTGGTATGTCTTCCAGAGATCTTCGGTGCAGATGATGCAATTCTGCGGTGGTGGTGCAATCACCCGGCCAGAAATATCCGCGACTTGTGTTGCCATGCTTTTCTCCTGGTCTGCTGCCACACACAACCCCGCTCTTTCTGGTTGGACGCTACATTGGTTAGACGGTTCAAAGATTAGACGGTTCAAAGCCGCAAGAGTTACGACGTGCCTTTGGCCAATGAGTTATCTACCTTTACGCCCGTGCCGTTGCGCAGCGTTTTGAGCACGTTGTAGCTGCCGGTGATAATTTCATCGCCCGGGTCCAGTCCGCTTTTTACCTGGATATCCGTTGAGCCAGTCAGGCCGGTAACCACTTCATGGAACTCGGCTTTTTTGTTCTTGACGACGAAGACGCCCTGAATGTCCGTCTCTTTTTTGGCCTGGGGTCCGGCAGGTAAGGTTTTATCCACGACCTTGGCCGGTTTCTTTTCTGTGTCCAGATCAGTTTTACTGCGCATCGTGATGGCCTGGATAGGAATGGAAACCGCGTCATGCGCCTGCCCGGTAGTGATTTTGGCGGTGGTGGAAAGTCCCGGCCGTAGATTGTCCGGCGGGTTGGTTAAAGTGACGACTACTTTGAAATCTTTTGCTTCCTGGCTGCCCGCGAGGCTTTCTGAGGTTGAGACGCCGGTGGAGCGGATGATGGCGTTATCGCCGATTTCCGTGACCATGCCCTTAAAAGTCTGGTTGGGAATCGCGTCAATGGTTACTTCCGCCGACTGGCCGAGTTTTACATTGACGATATCGGTTTCATCCACCTGAACTTCTGCCGTGATTACGCCCATGTCGGCCACGGTCATCAGGGTGCTGCCCGGTGAATTCTGGATACCCATGACCACCGTTTCACCTTCATGCACGGGAAGATTGGTCACAGTGCCGTCAAAGGGCGCGGTGTAAGAGGTCTTGCTCAGAATGTCATCCACGCGGCGCAACGAGGCGCGCGACTGGTTCACGCGGCCATTGGCGGAGTCAAGCTGCGCTTTGTTCTGCGCAATGCGGGCTGCATCCTGGGCGTGGGCGGCTTCAGCCACTTCGTATGCGCCTTTTTTTATGTCGAAATCGGCTTTGGCAATGAGCTGGTCTTTGTAGAGACTCTGGGCGCGATCATAGTCAAGTTTGGTGCGGGCCAGGTCGGCTTCACTGCTCTTGAATTGTGCCTGGGCCAGATTGAGCGCGGCGGCGGCGGCAATTGAGTCCGTCTGGGCACTGGCCAGGGTGGCGCGGGTCATCTCCACGTCAGCGGCAGACTGCACATTTTCCAGCTGGGCCAGCATCTGATTTTTCTTGACCTTTTCACCCTCTTTTACATAGAGGCGGACAATTCGTCCCATGGCGTTCGCGCCCACGTTGACAATGGTCTTAGGTTTGATCTGGCCGGAAGCAGTGACCTGGGACGAAATGTCCTGTTTCACGACCTTGCCAGTCTGTACCGTGACCACGCTTTTCTGGCTCTGGTTGACGGTGAAACCAACTATCGCGCCCAGCAGTATGAGGACACCTAAAATGATGAATATCTTCTTTGCGTTCATGCGTTACCTTCCGGCGCACCACAATGGCTCATTGAGAACACCTTATATACGCCGGAGGGACTGGAAAAGTTCCTTCATCAGGCAGGTGTAGCTGTAGCAATCGTACTTTTTTGTAGTGGCGGGTATCTCTCTGATTATAACGATAAGTGGTTTGCCGGTGCTAGATCATTTGTAAAGGGTAAAATCCGAAATCGGGGACAAAAAAGCCTTAGGCACTGTTTTTCCATGAAACTGAGAAAAGGGCCAGTTTGGCTTTCCATCCTTGATTATGGGTAGTGAAAGACTTAGAATCGCGAGTATCTGTAAGCTCGAAGGAGTGCCTAAAGTGGTTTCCAATTACCCCCGTCTTCAATATTTTTTATTCATATTTATTTTTGTGGTTACCGGATGTTTTTTACTCCAGGCACAGGAAACAAATGCACCAGCGGACAGCAAAGCCAAACCGGCTGATGCAGCAGCACAGAAATCGGCGGGTGATCAGCAGGACCCCCTAAAGCGCCAGAGAAAATCGGATGACAAAGATGCCGGCAAGGAAAAGCTGGGCGGCGTCTATAAGAAGTGGCTGGACGAAGACGTGAAATGGATCATCACCGATGAAGAGCTATCGGCGTTCAAAAAACTTTCCAACAACGCCGAGCGTGACGTTTTTATTGAAGGCTTCTGGCAGCGGCGCGACCCCACGCCGGATACAGCGGAAAATGAATTCAAGGAAGAACACTATCGGCGCATCGCTTATGCCAATGAACATTTTGCTGCTGGCATGCCCGGATGGCGTACCGATCGTGGAAAAATTTATATAATGTACGGTGCCCCAACATCGATTGACGCACATCCCATGGGCGGCCCTTATCAGCGTTCTCCCGAAGAAGGCGGCGGTCAAACTGAGACTTTCCCGTTTGAAGTCTGGCGCTACCGCTATCTGGAAGGCATTGGCCAGGAAATTGAAATCGAATTTGTAGATGATTGTGGTTGCGGCGCGTATGAAATGACTCTGGACCGCTCTAAAAAAGATGCGCTCCTGCACGTCCCTAATGCTGGCTTAACCACAATGGAAGAAATGGGTCTGGCCAACAAGGCGGACCGCTTCAACAACGGCCTGGAGTCATTAGGCACCGGTCCCTTTACGGGGCAAAACCAAACCAAGCAATTTGACCGCATGGACACGTTCGCTAAACTCCAGCGGGCTCCCGATGTCAAATTCAAGGATTTACAGAATGAACTTGTCAGCCACAAGTTCCGCGCCAACCTTTTGCCGTTTGATGTGCAGGTGGATTACGTCAAGCTGACGTCAGACACTGTTCTGGTTCCCATTACGCTGCAGGTGCCACTCAAGAGCCTGACCTTCGCCAACAAAGATGGCGTGCAGCGCGCCGTGGTCAACGTTTATGGCCAGCTGACCAAGCTGGGCGGGCAGATCGTGCAGACCTTTGAAGAAACGCTGCGCCGCGACATTCCCGCCGAGTTGCTGGAAAAAGAAATTGGCAACGTGGCCCTTTATTGGAAGGCGCTGCCCATGCGGCCGGGGCTTTACCGCCTTGACGTGGTGATGAAAGACGTAAATGGCGATAAAACCGGCATTTTCAGCCGCAGCTATACCGTGCCTGATTATGGCGACGAGAAACTTACGGCTTCCAGCTTGATTCTTGCCGACCAGATGGAGCCCGTGCCGGCCCGCGAAGTTGGCACCGGAAACTTTGTGATCGGCACCAACAAGGTCCGCCCCAAGGTGCAGCCTTCTGACGGCAAGCCGGCCTCTTTTAACAAAAAAGAGAAGGTCAATTTCTGGATGCAGGTTTACAATCTGGGCCTTGACCAGAAGACCAACAAACCCTCGGCCACGGTGGAATATCAAGTTGTAAATACCACGACGCAGCAGCATGTGTTAGACTTCACGGAATCAACGGCCCAGATGGGCAACGTCGGCGAACAGGTGACCCTGGGTAAGACCCTGCAGCTGAGCCAGCTTGATCCGGGCATATACCAGGTAACCATTAAAGTGAACGACCAGATTTCTAAACAGACCATTTCGCCCACGGCGAAGTTCGTTGTTTTGCAATAAGGTTCAATTAGGTCCAGCAATTAAAGTTGGCCCAGCAATAAAAGGGACTCCCACTTTTATTGAGGTTGTGGATATGACCCGCAAATTCGGATGTCTATTGGTGGTCCTGCTGGCATGGGCGCCCTTGCGCGCGGCCAGCGCTGGGGCCATTGCGGGATACGTAAAAGACAGCTCTGGAGTCCCCCAAATGGGCGCGGTGGTGGAGGTATTTGTCTCCGCCGTGAAAATAGGCACCACGGCTTTTACCGATTCACGCGGCTACTATGAAGCAAACAACCTGGTCGCCGGAACCTATCAGGTAAAAGTCACCGCGGCGGCTTTCCTGCCTTCCCTGCGCGAAGACGTTGTGCTTCGTTCCGGAGCGCACCTCATTATTAATCTCACCGTGAACACCCTGGCGGACGCGCTCAAAGTTATGCCGGCCCGCCGGTCTGATGCGGAAGAACCAGACGACTGGCATTGGGCGCTTCGCTCAACTGCCAACCGCCCCATCCTGCGGGTGCTGGAAAAAGATAAAGACAGCGCCAGCACCGGTGATGGCTCGCTGGTCGTGGTTTCACACAGCAATTCTGAGATTGGCAGCAGTGATCATGCGCTGAAAGCCAGCGTCGCATTCATGGCTGGCGCTGAAGCCGGCGGCTTTGGCAGCGCTGGTGATATGACCACCGCCTTTGCGCTGGAAAAATCTATTTTCTCTTCCGGCAAACTCTCTCTGGATGGCAATATCGGATCGTCATCGGCCGATCCCACGGGCGTCCTGCGTGCTTCCTATGCGCATAACGTTGGCGACACTTCGCGACCCACTTTCACCGTCACCTACCGGCATTTTGCCACGCCCGGTTCGGCTGTCCTGAATTCGCCCTACTCCGCGATTGAAATGAGCAGCTCTGATAGCGTCACGCTGGCCGGATTTATTGATCTGGCTTACGGCGCGGACATGCAGTCCATGGAGTTTGCCAACCGTGTAACGGCTTTTCGTCCGCACGGAGAGATCGCTGTGCATCTCTCGCCAGACATGGTGGTGGAATACCGTTATGCCACCTCAGAGCCGGACACCCGCACCGCCAAAGGCTTTGACTCAGCTCCCGCGGACTTGAGTGAGTCTGGCCCGCGCATGGCATTGCTCAACGGCAATCCAGAGGTAGAGAAGGCCGCGCATCACGAGCTTTCCGTTTCCCGCCGCATGGGAGATACCAGCATTCAAGTCGCCGCATTTTATGACCACGTGCATAACGCAGTGCTCACCGGCGCAGGCGATCCCTCAAGCTATTCCGACGATGTGCTGCCAGACGTTTATTCTGACACTTTTTCTCTCGGCTACGGCCCTGGCGTGAGCAGCACCGGAGCGCGCGTTGTGGTGCAGCGCAAAATCTGTGACGATCTCACGGCCACCGTGGATTACTCCACCGGCCAGGCAATCGTCGCCGACTCACCCACAGACTGGCTGAGCCTGGCACAGTCACTTTCCACCAGCCGGCAAAATTCCGTAGGCGCCAAGATCTCCGGACGCATTCCCGCCACCGGCACCCATTGGATAACTTCCTATAAATGGACCAGCGGCAGCGGCGCACTCTCTTCTGTGGACGCCTTTAACGCTTCACCCGGCCAGACCGATCCTTATCTGAGCCTCTTTATCCGCCAGCCGATCCCCGGTACCTCATTCATCCCCGCCAAAATGGACGCCCTCATTGACCTGCGTAACCTGCTCGCACAAGGCTATGTCCCAGTCATGGGCCAGGACGGACGCACCATCTACATGGTCCAATCCGCCCGCTCGCTGCGCGCTGGGCTGTCTTTTACTTTTTAGCTTCCTGAAAAATTCTTAATGGTTATTGGCCTTTCAGCCATGAACTGCGTTCAGGCAGAGGGTCGCAAAAGACATGACCTCTCATGGTGAACTAGTTCGCGCGTGACTACTGCAAGAGAACTCGTTAGAGTACGGCAAGCTCTCAGTGAGCGGTTGAATAGGTCTTTGAAAAAATAAAAATAAGTTATTAGCTTTTAGCTCTTGGCCCTTCGCTTCTTGGCCCTTCGCCAAAATCACTATTCACCAAGAAGCTATATAAGTAATAGAGAACAATGGATAAATGCAGCCTATTACTTTTAAGTAAACAGTTGGGTGACCGTTGGGTTGAATGGCGGAAGTGGTTTGTTTGCAATGTGGGCGAACAGGGAGGGGGCGGGGTGCGCGGTTTATTGTTTAGTTATTGGCTAAAAGATAATGGTCTAGTGAAAGGCGGTGCTGTTTTATGCAGCTTTACCGCCGAACACGCGTAACGGGATTTAGCTTTATCCGCTGAGCTTTTTTAAGAGAATAGAATAAAGTCCCGCGAGCCCGAAAATACTCGTGCTAATAGCGATCTCTCGCTACGCTTCGAGATTTCAGAAAAAAGCCGATTCGCGACCATTCGCGTAAAATTCGCGGCTAAAAATTATTCATCCCAGAACTTCCGCCACCAGCCCTTTTTGGCTTGCGTGTCTTCCTCGGCCATTTCATCACTCAATCCCAGGAAGCCCCCGGCGCGTGTGCCTGACTGTACGCCGCGTTCCGGTAAAGCGCTGGTTTTGCGCTGACGAGCCACCACAGTTTTGGCCCTGCGGAAGATGGCAATCCCGGCGCTGCCGCTTCCGGTAGCGGGTAAAACCGCTATCACAGAGCCTGGCCGGGCCAGCGCGTAGTCAACGGGGCCGCGGCGGAGCGTCTCAATCCTTGTTCCTTGCGCGAGAGCTGAGCGCAAAAGAGAGGTGGTTTCCTGGTCAAAAGCGATCCAACGTGCCATAACGGTACCATCCGAGAACTTGGACTTAGACGAGAGTTGGCAGTAGATAGGATGCACGCCAGCAGCTCCGGGTTTGACGCTTCTTTGGCCTTCATGTACTCTCGCCGCTTAGCCTTCGTAGTCTTTTGTGCGTTAGCATTTATGAACCCCGGAGAAGATGGGATGCCCAAGTTTTCCATGGACCGCCGCCAGTTCACCCTGGGCGCGGCCGCCGCTGTAACTGCCTTGGTTTTACCTGGAAAGGCACTGCCTGAGAAAGCCCTGTCCATAACCGCCGTGCCGGATGGCATTTTGTCTCAAAGTGGGGCAGCGCCGGCTTCTGATGCCCAGGCCATGGACGCCAAAATCCAGGCCGCCATGGCCAAGCTCACGCCGGCAGCGCAGGCGGAAGTCGAGATGAAGGTGGCTTCCATCTTCCGCAAATATGGTGACAAGCTCAACGACGAGCAGAAGGCTGACATTCGCCGGATTATGGCTGAATCGCAGGAAGGCCTGGAAAAGATGCGTACCTTCAAGCTGAACAACGGCGACCAGCCGGCAGACGCCTTCAGCGCAGCGCCCGACGAAGCAAAGCTCCATAAAGATATGGGAGGAAAGAAATAATGCTCAGTGAAGACATTCTCTTTCTCTCCGTTACCGAGCTTTCCAAGCGCATCCGCGCGCGCCAGCTTTCCCCAGTGGAGCTGACGGAAAGCTATCTGGAGCGCAGCCGCAATCTCGGCCCAAAATTGAATGCCTATGCCACACTCACGCCGGATCTGGCGCTCAAGCAGGCACATGCCGCGGAAAAAGAAATTGCCGCCGGAAAATATCGCGGCCCACTGCATGGCATTCCTTATGCCGCCAAAGATCTGCTGGCCGTAAAGGGCTATCCCACAACCTGGGGCGCGCGGCCTTACGCAGACCAGCGCTTTGACTATGACGCAGTCGTGATTAAAAAGCTGGAAGCGGCCGGCGCAATTCTGCTCGGCAAGGCTGCCATGATCGAACTGGCTGGTGGCATGGGATATCGTTTCCCCTCGGCCTCTGCCACGGGCGCGGCAAAAAATCCCTGGAACACTGACTACTGGACCTGCGGCTCTTCCAGCGGTTCCGGTGCAATCACCGCCGCAGGATTGGCGGCGTTTGCCATTGGCACAGAGACGTGGGGGTCCATTCTCTGCCCTTCAGGGTTTTGCGGGCTCAGCGGTTTGCGTCCGACCTACGGGCGCGTGAGCCGCACCGGCGCCATGGCCCTTGCTTACACCATGGATAAGATTGGCCCCATCACACGCAACGTGGAAGATTGTGACCTGCTGCTGAAAATTCTTGCCGGACACGATCCGGAAGACTTGGGCTCGCTGCCGGAAGCCGAAGCAAAATATTCCGGCGCAGAAGAACCCAGAGGCAAGCTGCGCGTGGGCTGGCTCATGAACCAATGGAAAGAAATCTCGCCAGAAGTAAATCAGGCCGCCATGGCTGCCCGCGAAGTTCTGGAAAAAAGCCCATCCATCGCGCTCAGCAATGTTTCATTGCCTGACGGCCCATGGGAAGTGGCTGCCGGACTCATTGTCTCAGTGGAAGGCGCAACCGCGTTTCGCGAGCTCATTCATTCCGGCCGCGTGGCCCAGTTGAATGATCCACTGGGAAAAATCGGCGGCTATATGAATGAAGAAATCAGCGCCTCAGATTTCATCCTGGCGCAGCGCATCCGCGCCGTCCTGCAAAAGAAGATGGAAGAAGTTTTCACCAAAGTTGACGTTCTGGCCACGCCCACGCTTCCTGTGACCGCGCCCCGAACTGACGCCAATCTTGACCAGGAGCTCAGCTTTGCTGATCCCATTGGCGGCATTGGCAATATCTGCGGACTGCCCGCCATCAGCGTGCCTTGCGGCTTTGGCCAGCACGGCTTGCCTGTCGGCATTCAGTTTATTGCCCGTGGGCTCGATGACGCCAAAGTTGTTCAGGCGGCGCGCATCTACCAGCGCCAGACAGATTGGCACCGGAAGAGGCCGCAACTCTCTTAACCTTATTCGGTTAGTGAGTTTTAACAAAACAAGGTATTTCACCTGAGTGCGCAGGGAGCGCGCTGTATGCCATACTAGTCAGGGTAGCGCGGTTCAAGCATTTGGCAGAGCCCGCGCACCCTACGACCCAGAATGTCCGCTGATTCATTGACCGGAATACCGTTCGATCCAGAACCGCTGCGTCAGTCCATTCTGCGGCATATCCATTACACGCTCGCTCGCCCTGAGGCCAATCTTTTTCCGCAGGAATTATATAAGCCGCTTTCGCTCACCATCCGTGATTTCCTGATTGACGATCTGCTCAAAACCGAGCAGCGCTATCGTGACCAGAAGGTGAAACGGCTCGGCTATCTCTCCATGGAATTTCTCATGGGGCGCTGGCTCAGTGACAATCTCTGCAATCTGGGTTTGAACGACCAATGCCGCACCGTGCTCGCTGAATTTGGCATCAAGCTGGAAGATGTTTTAGAAGTTGAACCAGACGCTGGTCTTGGCAACGGCGGTTTGGGTCGCCTGGCTGCATGCTTCCTTGAATCACTGGCGACGATGGGCATGCCCGGCTATGGCTACGGTATCGACTACGAATACGGCATGTTCCGCCAGGAGATTGTGGGCGGCTTCCAGAAAGAAAAACCTGATCGCTGGAAGTCTGAAGGGACGCCGTTTTACATCGAGCGTCCGCAGGATTATTGCGCGGTGCCGCTCTACGGACGCATACAGTCCTCGCGTGATTCACAGGGCAACCGCCGCCAGGGCTGGGTGGATAGCAAAATTGTTGTCGGCGTACCCAATGACATGCCGGTGGCTGGCTTCGGCGGCACAACGGTCAATTATCTGCGGCTCTTTACCGCGCGCGCCTCAGAAGATTTTGATATCGAGATTTTCAATCGGGGCGACTATATCCGCGCCGTCGAACAAAAGATCGCTTCAGAAAATATCTCGCGCGTGCTCTATCCGTCTGATTCAGTTCTCTCCGGCAAAGAGCTGCGGCTCACGCAGGAATATTTTCTGGTCTCGTGCGCGCTGCGCGATATTTTGCGCCATTATGTTGCCACGCATTCCGGCTTTGACGATCTTCCGAACAAAGTCGCCGTGCAGATGAATGACACCCATCCCAGCCTCTGCGTGGCTGAGTTGATGCGCCTTCTGGTCGACGAACACCAGCTCGATTGGGACAAAGCCTGGGAACTAACCGTGGCTACGCTTGGCTATACCAACCACACGCTGCTGCCTGAAGCCCTGGAAAGATGGCCTGTATCGCTCATGGAGCGCGTGCTGCCGCGGCACATGGAAATTATCTTCGGCATCAACTATCAGTTTCTCCGCATCATCACGCGCAGCTGGCCCACTGATCTCGACAAGCAACGTCGCATGTCCATTATTGAAGAGGGCCCGGAGAAGTATGTTCGCATGGCGAACCTGGCCATCGTTGGCAGCCATGCGGTGAACGGTGTTTCCCAGCTGCACTCAGATTTGATCAAAAGCTCGCTGGTGCCGGACTTCGCCCAACTCTGGCCAGAGCGCTTCAGCAACAAGACCAATGGAGTGGCGCCGCGTCGCTGGATATTGAAAGCCAATCCTAGCCTGGCCGCCTTGCTCACCCGCGCCGTTGGTCCGGAATGGATTACCGATCTTGAACGCGTGCGCGCCATTGAAAAAGGCGTAAGCGATCCTGCATTCCTCAACGAATTTCAGGAGATCAAGCGCCGCAACAAAGAAAAGCTGGCGCGTGAAGTCTTTAACACCACGGCCGTGGCGATTGATCCGCATTCCATGTTTGATGTTCACGTAAAACGCATACATGAATACAAGCGCCAGCTGCTGAACGTGATGCGCGTAATTCACGAGTACATGAGCATGGTGGATGACGGCACCGACTCGCAGATTCAGCGCACATATATTTTTGCCGGCAAGGCCGCGCCGGGATACTGGGCCGCCAAGCAGATTATCAAGCTCATTAATAATGTGGCGCAGGTGGTGAATACTGACCCGCGTTGCAAAGACCGGATTAAAGTCGTCTTCGTGCCTGACTATCGCGTCTCGCTGGCAGAAATCATTATGCCCGCCGCCGATCTCAGCCAGCAGATCTCCACCGCCGGCATGGAAGCTTCAGGCACCGGCAACATGAAGCTGGCCATGAATGGCGCGCTCACGCTGGGTACGCTCGACGGAGCTAACATTGAAATCATGGAAGCCGTGGGCGAGGCCAATATTTATACGTTTGGCCTCACGCGTGAAGACGTGAGCTGGTACCAGGAATCCCGGAGTTACCATCCGCGCGAAGTCTATGACAAAGATGCCATTGTGCATCGCGTGGTCGATAGCCTGGGCTCAAACCGCTTCTGCCCGGACGAACCCGGACTATTTCGCTGGATCGTGGACGAGCTGCTCGATCGCGGTGACCGCTATTTCCATCTAGCTGATTTGTCGTCTTACATTGAAGCCAGCCATCGCGCGGAAAAAGATTATCAGGAGCCCGCCGTCTGGACAGCCAAGTCTATTCTTAACGTCGCGCGCACCGGCTTTTTCTCCAGCGACCGCACCATTTCGGAATATGCCCGCGAGATCTGGAATATTAAGTCCGCCATACCCGGAACCGAGCCGCTCTCCCCGGTGAAAACCCCAGTCCCGGCGGAAGTTACAACTAAATAGTTTATTTTCATTGTTTTACGCTTGGCATCCCGCTTCGTCTTCCAAAGTTCAAATCACCCGGGTATTCCACAGGGGTCAGGCATTTTTTAACACGTTATTAACAATTGGATTTACCAAAAAAGAGTGTAATAGGGGTATATCTGGTGAGAAGTAAGCTCCTCACCTTAGATCTTCCCAGGAGAGATACATGCGCATTGTTCAACCGCCATATCAAGTCCAAATTAAGCCGCAAAGCCCCGGCGCACCGAATCTCTGGCGTTGTGAGATTCAGGAATCTGGCGAAGTTGTGGTTCTCCATGAAACCGCGCGCAAAGAAGACGCAAAGTGTTTTGCCCTGCTGGAACTGGCCCGGCTTGATCCGGCTGGCTCACGTCGCCCTTGCGGCGGCGAATAACGCCGCTTAAAGTTCTGTGGTTTAGATGGAGAAGTTATGGAAGCTGCACATTTACACGTAAGCCGTTTCCGCCGTAAGTTGTACTGGTTTGTGCTACCCGGATCGCTCGCTGCGTGGGCGTATCTGCGGTTTGGCCTGGGATGGCCCGCACCCACGGATAGTCTGGTTCTGATGGCGTTATTTGCGGAAGCCGCTCTCGTTCTCAGCCACCATCCCGCCCGCTAACTCAGCGTTCCCGCTAGTCTGATTGGTATTCTTGTTAAGATGAGCGCCATTCTGGCGTGTGCCCGCAGCTTCTGACACCAGAATTTCTGACGCCAGTGTCTCCGCTGCAATCTCGTTTGGACGACCCGCGCTCGCAGCACCAACTTGCCCCAAGCTCTCTCTGATCAACCTTGCATAATGCTGTGCGCTGGCGCGTGGCGTGCGAATCTGCGTGAGCGGATCAAGATCATAGAGTCCAAAGCGCAGATGCCAGCCTTCATTCCATTCAAAATTGTCGGCCAGGCTCCAGTGGAAGTAGCCGCGCAGGTCCACGCCTTCAGCCAGCAAGCCGCGCATCTGCTCGCCAATTGACTCAATCGCCCACGGACGAATCCTGTCCTCACGGTCCGGCACGCCATTTTCCAGAATGTAGATTGGTTTTTTGAAGTCGGCAAAACGTTCCACGGCGCGGCGCAGTCCCTCGGGATAAACCTCGCCATAAGGGACCTCAATACCGGAGTCTCCCTGCGGCTTGTGCGGCGGCACGGTGACCTGAAAAAACAAAGTCTTGGGGCTTCGCGGCTCAAAGCCTACACGCAGCCGGCTGTAATAATTGATGCCCACATAGTCGCAGGTGCCTTTTACCTCCGGCAGGGCGAAGCCAAATTTGTTGAGAGGAAACGGCGCGCGTCCGCTGCGGATGCCCTCAGCAAAGTTGTCATTGAATCGCCGATCAATAAATTCAGAAAGCCAGCGATCCAGAGCAGACTCCGGCCGACGTGGTTTGAAGACGACGTAGTGCTGCGCCCATCCAACATTGGCGTTGGATTGCAACGAGTGAATCGTCCGATACGCAGCGGCGTGCGCCAGACAAAGATTGCGGGTAACGTGCGCGGCCTGAATGAATCGCCCTTTTTTTCCGGGAGGAAATTCACCCAGAAAATATCCCAGTGACGTATAGACATTGGGCTCGTTGAACGTGGCCCAGTCATGGCAAAGATCGCCCAGCGCGGCCACCACGCGTTGCGTAAAGCGTTGAAACAGCCGCACAGAATCAGGGTTGGCGAAGGCCTGTTTTTCTTCAAACCATTGCGGATTGGTAAAGTGATGCAGCGTCACAAACGGACGCATGCCGCGCGCGTGCAGCGCCTTCAGCATCTCGCGATAGCGCGCCAGCGCAGACTCGTCCCAGACGCCTTCCTGCGGCTCAATGCGGCTCCACTCCACTGAGAGCCTGAGCGCATTCACGCCCAGCGATTTAGCCAGATCAAAATCCTGCTCAGCGTTGAGCCACCAGTCACACGCCTGCCCAACATTGTCTTTTGATTTGATCCGTCCGCGCTGCTCCCATGCGGCCCATTGATTGTTTAAATTGCCGCCTTCTACCTGATGGGCTGACGTAGCCACGCCCCATACAAAGCCAGTAGGGAATACGGAGTTGCGGCCGACAGAGCTGGGGTCGACAGAAATTGGGCCGACGGAGCTTCGATCAACGGAGCCGGGGTCAACAAAATTTGGGTCGGGAGGGCCTTTATCCATCTTGACTTGGATTCTAGACCTTCTGCCGCCAATATCCGTGGTCATGTATAAAATAATTATCGTTCCAGGAGTTCACCATGGTTTTCAGGAACATCCTCACAATCGTCCAGTGACCCATGCTGCGGAAGCGGCGATTCGTGGTCTGTATGCTGCCGCTCACAATGCCAAATTTACGGTTCCGCACTTTTTTGCTCAGAAGATAATCTTCCGCGTAGAGCGCTTTTTCATGGAAGCCGCCCAGCGCGTCAAACGTGGCTTTATCAAACAGCATGAACATGCCGGTGCTAAAGGGCTTGACCATGAGCGATCCATATTGCGCAACGTTATTCAGAAAATAAAGCATCGCGTCGCGCGCCGACCCTTGCGAGCACCAGATGTTGGTTGTAACGCAGTGCAGGCTGCGGCGCTCGGTAAGTTCCATCGCGCGGCGCAGCAGCGTGGGATCTTTCAATTCCATGTCTGCGTCAATGAATAGTACGTAAGGCGTGGTGGCGCGCTTTGCGCCGGCATTGCGTCCTACTGACGGTAGCCCGCCGGGGATCACTTCAATATCAAGCCGGCCAGCGAATGACATCGCCAGGTCCTGTGTGCCGTCGGTCGAGCCGGCATCAGCCAGGAATACCTTCGTAGACTTCATCAGGGAATAATCCTGCTGGCACAGTGATTCCAGGAGTGTCGGTAAAAGCCGCGATTCGTTCTTCGCCGGAATCACGATTGTCAATTTCGGAAATAATGTAGTCATGGATCTGGACTCCTTCCAGGCCGACCGAAATATAAGTGCACCGCTGGTCAACCCATGCGCCCGTGTTGTAATACTCCACGCCATCACGTTCGCGGGCCATTGGAACGTGCGTGTGACCGCAAAAGATGCGCTCAGTCTTGCCAGGTTTTGCGTAACTGAGCGCGCCATGCGCTACCTGCTCTGAAAGCCGTAACCATCTCGTGTTCAGACGGTCCAGGTAGCGGGCAAACCTTTTTTTCTTGGAATCAATCTTCTGCAGCTGCAGATAGATGAATTGGCCAACCTTGCTCAGGAAGACATTCCCAATGGCAAAGCTGTCAAACTGGTGGCCGTGTATGGCCAGATGTTTTCTGCCGGCGTACGTCCATGCATATTCCTGGTACACCGGAATGCCCACCAGATGGGACATAACTTCCGTGAGCCCGTGATCGTGATTACCCTCAACCCACACAACTTCAACTCCATGGCGAGGGTTGGAAAGCTTGCGGATATGGCCCAGAAATTTCCAGTGTTCTTTTGTCAGACGGCGAAAGTTGAGGTCGGCAAAAATATCGCCCAGCAGAATCAGCCGCTTGAACCGGACAGATTGCAGAAACGCCAGCGCCGCGCCGGCCTGGCTGACTTCAGAACCTAAATGCAGATCGGAAATAATAAGCGTGTCAAAGCAATCATTCTGCATGCACCATATTTGTAGCAACCAAAAGTTAACCCCATGCGACAGTCGCGTGAATATCCTGTGAATAAGATTGCAGAGTATCTGGGACGCTAACCCCTTGAAAAGACAGTGTGAATGAGCAGGCGGCTGAGAGAAAAAATGGGCCCGAGGTCGTGGGCCCTCCAAGGAGTGTTTCTGTAGAGAAAAATACTGGTTCGAGCATACGCTCCAGCGTGCCCGTGCCAAAGCGTACTCAAGCTTTTTACACCCGGCCGTTTTAAAGCGCGATGAACAGGGCCGTTAAATCTCTGTGAACTTGGATTTAAGTGATGTGAACGCTTCCATTGCCGATGATTTGGGGGTGATTTAGGTTGGAGGAAAAACGAGCGGAAATCCTGAAAATTGCGCAATCAAGACAGCCGGGCGCAAAGTCTCTGGCCGCGGCCCAAGGGGCGTTCTGCTGTGTTACACTTGTTGAGTCTTCCTGAGATTGTTTCCTTTCTGAAATTTTCACAACGTAACGGGCGCGTAGCTCAACTGGCAGAGCAACTGACTCTTAATCAGTAGGTTGGTGGTTCGATTCCACCCGCGCTCACCAATCTTCCTTTCAGAATCATAGTGACTTGTACAGAAACTATGCTCCGCTTCCACTCACCCAAAATCTTGAATCGCCTGAAATTTATTTGTTAGCATAGTGTTATCGGCGGAACTTGGTGGCTAGGGTTCTGATCTCCTGATCGGTCCAAGCGCCACAGAGAACCCAGGCGGGTTCGCACCCAAGGGCAAAAATCCCAGAGGGCAAAGTCGAATAAGACTTTGTGTGTCTTGGGAGGCCTTTGGTGTTTAGCATACGGAACTTTCTCTCTAAGCGGGCGACTAGCAGGTGGTCTGCTAGAAATAAAACCCGCAGTCTTTTAGGCGCGTGTCTTTCGCACATCCTGCATGATGGCTACACAGATCAGCTTTATGCGCTGCTGCCGGTGTGGCAGGCTCAGTTTGCCCTTTCTTACATGGGACTGGCCATTGTTCGTGCGCTCTACTTCGGCACCATGGGCGGGCTTCAGGTTCCAGTGGATCGGCTCACCAGTGGGTTGAGGCCGCGCTCTGCTCTCTCGCTTTCGACTTTGGTGGCAGCAGCCGGGTTTCTCGCGATGGCGCTGCCCACTGGCTTCGCTGGTCTATGCGCCGGACTTGTGGTTGCCGGAGTGGGATCAAGCTTGCAGCATCCACGCGCCTCGCAGCTGGTGACGCACAGTTATGGTTCAGAGTCGCGCGGGGCACTGGGGATCTACAATTTTGCCGGCGATCTGGGCAAAGCTACGCTTCCTGCAATCGTCGCGCTGCTGCTGCCGGTTTTGCCATGGCGAACTGTGGTTGGGCTTATGGGGCTGCTTGGGATTCTCGTCGCATCGAGCCTGTTTGCAGTCATACCGAAAGAGCCTGTCTTCGCCGCGATCCACGAAGAGCTCCAGCGCACGCGTAAAAGTCATGGCGGTTTCAGTGTGCTGCTTACCATCGGCGTTCTTGATACAGCCACGCGCATGGGCTATCTCCTGTTTCTTCCGTTCCTCATCCATGCACGCGGAGGTTCGTCAGCGACGGTCGGCCTGGGATTGGCGCTCTTGTTCATTGGCGGAGCGTTTGGCAAGGCGACGTGTGGCTGGCTCGGTCAGCGCGTTGGCGTGGTGGGGAGCGTGGTTGCCACCGAAATTGCCACAGCCGCGCTGATCGTAGTCACATGCGTAACGCCCATCACGGCGATGCTGGCAGTCCTGCCGCTTCTCGGTATTGTGCTGAACGGCACGTCATCCGTTCTGTATGGCACGGTTCCAGAGCTTGCTCCTAAAGGGAATACTGGCCGCGCGTTCGCGCTGTTTTATACAGGGGTCATCGGCTCGGGAGGCCTTGCGCCCATCCTTTACGGAACAATTGCAGACCATTCCAGCCAGTTGGTTGGCATTCTTTCGTCGGCCTGTACAGCGGTGATTATCGTGCCTCTGGTCTTGAGCCTGCGTAAGGTTTTCGCAAGCACCGAAGGCGCTGAGTGACCAACGCAGGGAAGGCTTATTGTTGGGGCATCTCATCGGTCACAACTTCAGCGTAACTATTTAGCCACGTACGCGGCGAATGTTATTAAATGATGGGAGAGGCTCGAATGGACAATATCCTGCAAAACTTACGTGAGCTGCAAGATGCCATTGCTGACTGCCTGGCGAAAAGACAGTATTTCGCTACCCTGATGTTGATCTATGCCGCCATTGATATTGTTGCGTCTATTGAATCAAAAAGAGGTAGCAACAAGCCATCATTTATACGCTGGGTGGATTCCTATCTCATTCCTGCCATGTTTATTGACTGCACAGCCCTGGAACTCTATGCGGCGCGGTGCGGCATTCTCCACACCATGACGGCCGAATCAGATTTGTCCCGCAGCGGACAGGCGCGAGCCATCTACTATAGCTGGGGAGACGCAAATTCAGATGAGCTAAACGCAGCTATCGCCGCCAGCGGAAATAAAGACAAAGTAGTTGTACTGAACGTGGAACAGTTGCGGGAAGCCTTTCTAATTGCGGTTGTGACCTGGGCCAATGAGGTCAGCCGGGACGCAGAACGCCTAAAGCAGGTCAATGCGCAGAGCGTGAAATGGTTCACCAATATTGATCCAGGCTTGTTGCTGGAATTCACTCGCCAGGATCAAGAGCCGATTTGATGTGCCGATCGCGGCAAGACTGCTCGTGAGGTTATGCTGAGTCTTTTTGGAAAGGTGCTGCTCTGAAACGAATCTTGATTTCAATTGCATTGGCCGCGGCACTGATCGTGATGTCCGCCCAGCCCAGCCGCTCTGGCCCTGCTGCGCGCACTGAACACCTGGGCTTTGATCGCAATGAGTTTCCCGGCAATGAAAATCTAGCGGCACTGCGGCGCACATTTGAGTTCGCAGGATACTGGCTGAACAATCCTCCGGGCATGACCAGCAATTCCTGGGTGGGGAAACGCAAAGCAGTGCAGTCCGCGGGATTTGGATTTGTAGTCATCTTTAATGGCCGCACATATGCACAGATCAAGACTGCACGTAACGCGAATAAGCTAGGCAGTTCTGACGGCGCTCAGGCCGTAGCGTCAGCGCGGCGTGAAGGATTTCCGCAGCGCACAATTATCTTTCTTGATCAGGAACAAGGTGGCAGGCTTCTTCCGGAACAGCGAGTTTACCTGCATGCCTGGATTGACACTGTGAATGCCGCTGGCTTTCGCGCGGGAGTATATTGCTCCGGGATTGTCGCGAAAGAATCTGCGGGCGTCAGCGTTATCACCGCAGAAGACATCCGGCAAAACGCAGCAGGAAGAGAGATAACGTACTGGGTTACCAATGATAGCTGTCCGCCCTCGCCCGGATGCGCCTTTCCCCGGCAGCTTCCTGCGCCAGAATCGAGCGGCATAGCTTTCGCTGAAATCTGGCAGTATGCCCAGTCACCCAAGCGGTCTGATTTCGCCCGCGCTTGCGCGAACTATAACAAAGACGGAAATTGTTATTCAGCCGGCGGCGACATTGCTCAGCACCTGCATCTTGATCTGAACGTTGCAACATCCAGCGATCCTTCGCATGGCCGCGCGCCGCCAGATTGATGCTTCTCTTGTGCGAGTAAATCACTTTACAGAACTGCTTTCTTCAAAAAGCTTTGTAACCAACTCGCTGAGTACTGCATGACTCATGTGGACCTGCTCGCAGCCTTGTGAAACTCCTTGCTTTCCGCGCGCTGATTGATTACCAATCCAGCTCACGATATACTTTGGCATTCTCGGCCCCATAGTTAACCATTGCTGCAAGAAAGTAGAGTGACTATGAAACCGTATTCCATATTGGCAGTCGTCTTATTCATTCCAATCTTTGCTTTTGCCGGCAAAGATCCGTCCGAATATCCCTTACGAGCGCAGCTTTTGGAGCACACCGTCACTTTGCAAAATGCCTATAACCATATGTATCGGGCGTCAGGTTTGGGAAACATCTGGGAAGGCGAGATGGGCCACGCTTTCGACTACACCTATGACTGCTCTTATGGACTGAAAAGAACAGCGCGAAACCATGCCTATTCAGCAAAGTGGAAGAAGCCGCAGCTGCGCCTCACGATCCTGGGTAATGAGATTGGTGAAAAAGATAAATATAGGGAATGCGAGTTGAAAACCTCCGTTCACGAGGGCGTTTACCTGGTTGGCGCTGGCGGCAGCATTACCGAAATCTCGCAGGCGAAATACAAAGAATTGAAAAATAAGGCAACAGTCTCCAGACTTTCTATTTCGTCCACGCCAGGCGACGCGGAAATTGAGGTTGACGGCGAGTTTATGGGGAACACTCCATCCACGCAGGAACTAGGTCCCGGTGAGCACACCATTAAAGTTACAAAAGCCGGCTACAAAACCTGGGAGAAGAAAGTTAAGCTGCCTGCAGGTGCATTCAAACTCAATGCTGATATGGAAGCGGAAAAATAATGTTTATTGTTTACTAAGAGAACAGGAACCTGGCGGCAAGGATTGAGCTAGAGTTCCCCGAAGGTTGAGCATTCATTGATCCTCAAAATTATTATCGGCGTCGCAGTTGTGATCGTGGCGGTTCTTGTCTTCGCGGCCACCAGGCCCGGCTCTTTTTATGTGCAGCGCTCGGCTGTCATCAAGGCCAAGCCAGAAAAAATCTTTGCCTTGATCAATGATTTCCATAACTGGGACAGCTGGTCACCCAATGACATGAATGATTCCTCGATCAAGAGGACCTATAGCGGACCCGCAAAGCGGCACAGGCGCAATTTCTGATTGGGACAGCAGCGGCCGCGGTGGCAAAGGGCACATGGAGATACTGGAATCAGCGCCGCCCACGAAAATTTCTGTCATGGTGGATTTCGCCAAGCCGATCAAAGCCCACAACCTGAATGAATTTGCCCTGGAGCCCGCTGGCGACTCCACCCGCGTTACCTGGAGCATTAAGGGTACAAATTTTTATCCCATGAAAGTGATGGGCATTTTTATGAACATGGAAAATATGTTCGGGAAACACTTTGACGCGGGCCTGAATAACCTGAAGACCATCGCAGAGAAGCAGTAGGTATTGCTCGCGTTTAACTAGCCTCGAATTCCTTCCGCGCTCACTTTCGGTGAGGCAGCAAAACACTCCAGACATTCAATGCAAAACGGTCGCCAATCTGCACTCAACGTTTTTTTCTCGACATTACAGGCAGAACATTTTTTTGCAGCTCGATTTTGGAACAACTATTCCCATAGGCAGGTCATACGGCCTGCCTTTTATTTAAATTCATCTGGCGTAAACATTTCTGGTGCAGTTCCAAAATGGGAATGCATCGATATCCACAGAAAAAAGTTTTTTTCACAGGATTTTGGTTTGTGCTCACGTCTGCTGGCGTAGATACTTTTTCAGCCTATGAAAATTAAGTCTATGAAAATTAACAACCGCTCTTTCCGCTTTGTAGTTTGCCTTTTCCTTCTTTGTAGCGCTGTTCTAACTTCCGGGCCTGCTGCTTTTGCCAGCGCCAGCGGTGTAGTGATCAGCCAGGTTTATGGCGGAGGCGGCAATGCCGGCTCCACCTTTAAAAATGATTTCATCGAACTCTTTAATGCCGGCACAGCGCCTGTAAGCCTTACTGGATGGTCCGTTCAATACGCCTCTGCTGCCGGGACAACATGGCAGGTAACAGCTTTGAATGGCACGCTGGCTCCGGGCCAGTATTTTCTGGTCCAGGAATCGCAGGGAGCTGGCGGGACCACTCCGCTGCCTGCACCAAACGCAACGGGCAACATCGCCATGAGCGCGACGGCCGGCAAAGTAGCGCTCGTGAGCGTTGCCACAGCTTTATCAGGCGCCTGCCCGGTTGGCGGAGCAACAGTTGTAGATTTCATAGGTTATGGTACCGGCGCAAGCGGAGCTAGCTGCTTTGAAGGCACAGCCGCCGCGCCCACGCTCACCAATACCACGGCCGATCTCCGCAAAAATAATGGCCTGCAGGATACTGACAATAACAGCGCAGACTTTGCCACAGGCGCGCCGAATCCGCGCAATACGCCGGTCGGCACCACCAATCCCAGCGGCGCAGGCGCTGCCACTCCTTCATCAGTGGCAGCAGGCGGCGCAACGCTGCTGACTGTTTTGGTCAATCCTGGCGCAAATCCAACCAGCACGGGCGTTACAGTGACTGGCGACTTGAGCAGCATTGGCGGACCGGCCACGCAGCAATTCTTTGACGATGGCACCAACGGGGACGCAACCGCCGGCGACAACAATTTCTCCTTCGCCACAACGATTGGAGCAGCGGTCACACCTGGAATCAAGACGCTGCCTATCTCCATTGCTGACGAGCAAGGCCGCGCCGGCACCGGAACCATTACTCTCACAGTCACGGCAGCGCCGCTGAATCTCTCCATCCATGACATTCAAGGCCCGGGAGATATTTCACCGGTTGCGGGACGCCTGGTTTCCACCACGGGCATCGTTACCGCGGTTGTCTCGAATGGATTTTTCTTCCAGAACCCTGACAACGCCATGGACGCCGATCCCAATACTTCAGAAGGCGTCTTTGTCTTCACCTCAAGCCGTCCAGCGGCAGTTGCCACGGTCGGCAATTTTGTGCAGGTCACGGGTACGGTGGCTGAGTTTATTCCCAGCAGCGATCCCAACAGCCCATCTTCAACTGAAATTGATGGGCCACAGATCACGCTGATCAGCACTGGCAATCCTCTGCCCACGCCAATCACGCTGACCACAGCTGACACAAATCCTGCTGGCACAATCGACCAGCTGGAAAAATATGAAGGCATGCGCGTTCATGTAGATGTGATGACGGTGAGCGGCCCAACGGACGGCAATCTCGACGAAGCCAATGCGGTCTCAACTTCCAACGGCGTTTTCTTCGGCGTGATACAAGGCATTCCGCAGCCCTTCCGCGAGCCCGGCGTGCAATTGCCTGATCCATTGCCGTTAGGATCACCCGCAACGGTAACGCGCTGGGACACCAATCCTGAAATCCTTCGCGTGAATACTGCGGTGCAGACCGGTTCTACTATCCTTGATGTAACTACCGGCGCCACGGTTACCGGCTTGACTGGTCCGCTGGATTTCAACTCGCGCTTCTACAGCATCCTCACTGATCCGAACTCTGGCGCAACTGCCACCGGTAACGTGAGCGCGACGCCGGTTCCTGTGAAGGCTCCGAATGAGTTGACGATTGCCAACTTCAACATGGAGCGCTTCTTTGACACCGTGGACGATCCAGGCACGGACGACGTCGCACTGACGCCAACGGCCTTTGCCAATCGCCTGAACAAAGCCTCGCTGGCGATTCGCAATGTATTGAATGCGCCGGATGTGATCGGAGTGGAAGAGATGGAGCATCTCTCCACTCTGCAAGCGCTGGCTTCAAAGATCAGCGCCGATGCAATTGCCGCCGGCCAGCCCGATCCCAACTACCAGGCCTTCCTGGTTGAGGGTAATGACGTGGGCGGAATTGACGTTGGTTTGCTGGTGAAATCCACCATCAACGTCACCTCAGTGACGCAGCTAGGCAAGGACACAACTTTTGTCCAGCCTGACGGCACCACCGCCCTGTTGAATGACCGGCCGCCGCTGGTGATGATCGCCGCTGCTTCACAGCCCGGCTCAGATACTTCACTGCCATTCACCATGGTAGTGAACCATCTGCGGTCATTACTCAGTATTGATGATCCAGTCGACGGTCCGCGCGTTCGCGCCAAGCGTGAAGCGCAGGCGGAATTCCTGGCGAACCTGCTGCAAGCGCATCAGGCCGCTGGTGAAAATGTGATCTCAGTCTGCGATTGCAACTCCTTCGAGTTCAGCGATGGCTACGTAGACGTTGTGGGAGCCATTCTTGGCCATCCAGTGCCTGCCGATCAGGTAGTGCTGGCGAGCCCAGACCTGGTCGATCCTGACTTCACCGATTTGATCAGTACTCTGCCACACGATCAGCAGTATTCGTATGACTTTGATGGCAGCCACCAGACGCTGGACCATGTAATCGTGAACCAGAGCATGCTCTCAAAATTCAGCCGTTACGCGATTGCCAGGAACGATGCGGATTTCCCTGAAGTCTTCCGCAACGATCCGAATCGTCCGGAGCGCATTTCCGATCACGATATGCCGGTGTCTTATTTCATCCTGCCGGAAGCCACGCCGCCAGTTCTACAACTGCCGGCCAACATCATCGCGGAAGCCACCAGCGCTGCCGGTGCAATCGTAAGCTTCAACGCTACAGCCACTGACGCGAAAGATACGAATGTGGTTGTGACTTGCACGCCTGCATCTGGCTCGCTCTTCGCCTTCGGCGCGACAACCGTGACTTGCTCAGCTACCAACAGCCGCAACAAAACGGCTACTGGCAGCTTTACCGTCACTGTGGTTGATACCACGGCTCCATCTGTCACACTGAGTGGAATCGCAAATGGCTCGGTCTTCAATCTGGGCGCTGTGCCAGCGGCAAGCTGCTCCACCACGGATTCAGCCAGCGGCGTTGCGGTTCAGGCGACGATTGTGATCACCGGCGGAACTCCAAACCACGTCGGCCACTTTACGGCGACTTGCAGCGGAGCCAAAGACAACGCCGGCAATGTTGCTGCGCCGGTGAGCGTCAGCTTTGACGTGCACTATATCTTCTCCGGCTTCCTGACGGACATCTCAGTCAGCGATGGCCAGAACTTCAGCGCCGGATCAACCATCAATATCAAATGGCGTTTACAGAACGTTCAAGGCGGATTCATTGTTGCGCCGACAGCGGTGCAGCCGCTGCAGGTCGCGCCGGACAGTTCTTGCCAGTCCGGTGGCCAGCAAGGGCTTGCCATTGATGCACTTTCCAACAACGGTGTGCAGGAAAACAATGACACCTTCCAGTTCAATTGGAAAACCAAGGGCCTGCCCACAGGCTGCTATATTTTCCTCTTGCCACTGGATGACGGAACCACGCAGAGCTCAGTTGTAAAACTGCGCTAAGCCGTTAGAAATCACGCCCGTTAAAATAATCTGACCTGGATTTTCTACGCTGTTTGCCGATAAGGCAGCAGCGCAAAGAATCCAGGCCTTTTTCTTTTTTGAAAGAAATTTGCTGCCGGGTCAGCCACCGCGGATTATTTTGGCTTGCCGGGGATAAAGTAAAAGCGTACGGCCATGAGCGTTGCAAGCGCAATCGAGCCCATTAGAAGATCGAAGGCCGTCACGTCTGTGGGCCACCATTCTTCGGGCAATCACAAACATCACCACTTCCACGGCGGCGCTGGCGCGATGAAAAAGCAGCAAGAGCCCGAGCTCACCCGCAATCGCGAGTAGAAGAATATTCTGCAGAAGCTGATGGAGCGTCTGGTACTCATCTGACGCGCGCCACAATTGCGGAAAGCCATAATGGACGATCTGGAACAATGCCACGCAGGCCGCACCCATGACCAATATCGCCAGCACCGTGAGAAACAGGTGAATAAAGTTTCCAACATGGCTGTTGACGTGTCGCTCCAGCGGCGTGCCTTCTGTCCCAGCGTCTTTGATTGTTTGATTGTCAACGGCCATGCGTTTGCGCTCCCCTGCGCGCAAATTCCCACTCTCATGGGAGTTGCTCTCTGCCGGAGAGGATGCCTCAGTCACTGGGTTGGAAGAGAAAAGCAGCCCGCCAAGCCGCTTGCTATTGCCCGAAGAAAAAGCCCTTACGCAGCCAGTACAATTATATGAATGCTCATTGCTGCCGGAGTGCTAACGCTGCTGATCTGGGGATATCTCCTGCTGGGACGCGGCGGTTTCTGGCGCATTCAGCCGGCTGCACCTCCGCCGAGCGGCGAATTCTCTGCGCGCATCGCAGCAGTGATCCCCGCTAGGAATGAAGCCGATGTCGTTGGCCGGACTGTCACTTCATTGCTGCGCCAGACCGGCAAAAATTCAATCCATATTTTCCTGATCGACGACGGCAGCACAGACGGCACCGCGCAAACCGCGCGTGAAGCCGCTGCGGCAATCGGCTGCGCGGAGATGCTGACGGTTGTTGAAGGGCGTCCACTGGCTGCTGGATGGTCCGGCAAGATGTGGGCAGTGCAGCAGGGAATTGAAATGGCGGCTAATGCCGCGCCAGATTTTTTCTTGCTGACCGACGCAGATATCGAACACGCACCAGACAGCCTCACGACTCTGGTTTCCATCGCCCACGCTGGCTCTAATGATCTGGCGTCATTCATGGTGAAGCTCTACTGTGAAAGCCCAGCGGAAAAGTTGTTGATCCCGGCCTTTGTTTATTTCTTTTTCAAGCTGTATCCGCCCGCGTTGACATCCAATCCCAAAAGCAAAACAGCTGGCGCGGCCGGAGGCTGCATTCTCATTCGCCCAGCTGCGCTCGCGCAGGCAGGAGGTATTGCGGCAATCAGAAGTGAGGTAATTGACGATTGCGCTCTGGCCTTACGAGTCAAGCGCAGCGGTGGACGCTTATGGCTTGGCGCTTCCGCCACCACGCGCAGTACCCGCCCTTACGGAAGTTTTTCTGAAATTGGACGCATGATTTCGCGCAGCGCATTCAATCAATTGCATCACTCGGCCCTGCTGCTCATCGCGTCCATGGTTGGGATGGCCATCACTTATTTGCTGCCGCCGGCGCTGGTGCTGTTCAGCCATCGCCCACTGCCAGCCGTTCTTGGCGCAACGGCATGGCTGCTGATGACGCTCAGTTACGTTCCTGTGCTTCGCCTGTATCGCCTCAATTTTTTATGGGCGCTCGCTTTGCCGCTGGCTGCGGTTTTCTATGTGGGCGCAACGTTTCATTCAGCGTGGAAGTATTGGACTGGACGCGGCGGCGAGTGGAAGGGAAGAGTTCAGGATCCAGCGGGAAGCTGATAAAGGCAGAGGCGGATAAAAGACAGAAGCGGATAAGACAAACGGAAAAAGAGATTTAGGACCGCGCGGTACAAGTCCCTTTTTCTTCTATGTCCTCCCGGTCTTCAGAGGCGGTTTCTTCGGTGGGCTTGGTGATCCGGATGCCAACAGCGGCAAAGATGCGTTCTTTGCTGATGGTTTCATCTTCCGGGCCGGGCTGCTGGATTCGCGCCACGGCCTCAGAGGAAAGAGGCAGAGCCACGGGATCACGATAGAGGATCGTCCATATCCAGCTTATAACGGCAATCAGGAAAGCAATCTGGCCAACCTCAATGCAGATACTCCGGATAATCTGGTTCTGATACAGGCTCATTACAAACCGCGTTGTTGCCTGCACCGTTAAATACAGAACAAAGCCGATGGAAATCTCCGCTACGGACGACTTCCATGGAATGCCCAGTGTCTTTGATTGCATCAGCAGTATCCAGAGCAGGGAAGCGTCAGCAAGGTAGATGGTGCGTTCAATGGTGAGTGGAACTTCAAAGTAACTCTCTCTGTGTCCTGAGGGCAGCACTACAGAAAGGGCCACGGCCGTGGAAATACCCAGCACGGCCCAGAAACAGAACCGGGCCACCGTACGGCCCGGCAATGATTCAAACGGATCCAGAACTTTCACCAGGATTTCCAGCAATACCAGGTTCAGCAGGATCGCTTCAATAAAGTCAATAACTGCGTATGCGTTGGCAAAAACGGTATGGGTGCTAAAACGGGCCACGGCAACCATGAAGACCGAGGCGCCGGCAAGATAGAAAATGTAATAACTGAAAACCTTCCAATGTTTTAAAAACTCCCTGCGTTTGACCAGAGCGAAGCATGCCACCAACTGGCAGGCAATGGTGGCGTACCAGAATACGTAATCAAACGTTAGCAGAGAGCTTTTCATCGAATAAGTTTACTGGAAGCTTCCAGCACCAGTTGTGTGCTTCGGCGGTGGAATTCCCCCCGCAGGTTTAGTCGGGCCTGGTTTCAATGGACCTAGCGCTGTACCCATCAACAAAGCGAGTGCAAGAATAATTTTAGTGTCGAGCATCGGGAACCTTCCTTGGTCAACCCCGACTTGCAGTCTTTCGGGGTTTGGAGTCGGACGGCAGGCAAGTCCCCCAAGTGGATGCGACTCCACATAGTACTCTCCTACAATCCATTTCATATTATTTCGGTTAAAAGTGCGCTAGGCCATATACCCTAAGGATATGCCCTTGAGTTACTTGCATGGTTCCTAAGGTTTGTCTCTGGATTTCATTTTATGATTCTGCTAAGTGATTATTATTCAATCATTTATGCATGATTTTTGGGTTAAAATAGGCCATATTTATCAAAGGATAAGGCGTGCCCATGTTACTTCTTCGATTCGCCCTGATTTTATTGGTTTCAGCGTCCATTTTGCCTGCTGCGGCCCAGCAGCAGACAGTGGCTGGCAACTCTGCCCAGGAAGGGCTGGGAAAGATCAACTTCCCCAATTCCTGCGCGCCAGCGGCCCAGCCAGCCCTGATTAAGGGCATGACGCTGCTGCACTCTTTCCAATACAGCGCTTCCGAGCAGGCATTTAACGACGCAGCCAAGGCGGACCCGCGTTGCGCAATGGCATATTGGGGCATGGCCATGACGGCCTATCATCCGCTCTGGGAAGGCGCGCCGGAAAAAGCGCTGGAGAGAGGCCGCGGATATCTGGCAAAGATCCAGAAAGACTGGCCGGTAACGGCGCGCGAACATGAATACATCAACGCCATTGGAATCATCTTCAGCGCCAGCCCAAAATTGGATGATAACCACGTCGCCAAATACAGCCAGGCCATGGCAGAGATGCACAAGCATTATCCTGAAGACGGAGAAGCTACGGCGTTTTACGCGCTCTCGCTGCTGGCGCTGCCCAAGGCAAACGATACGGAAAATCGCAAACAGGCCATTGCGATCCTGAACAAACTTTCCGCTGAACAGCCGCAGCACCCCGGTGCGGTGCACTATCTTATTCACGCAGCAGACACGCCTGAGCTAGCGCCGCAGGGATTGGAAGCGGCGCGCCGTTACGCCCAGATTGCGCCTGCGTCATCGCATGCGCTGCACATGCCTGCGCATATTTTTGTCCGGCTAGGATTGTGGCAGGAATCCATCGATTCCGATCTGGCGGCTGCCGTCGCAGCCGCGGAAGCTACGCAGCAGCACCTGGGCGAACCGCATTACCAATTCCACGCCATGGATTTCCTGGACTACTCCTATCTCCAGATGGGAGAAGAAGCCAAGGCGCGCCAGGTTGTTGAAGACCTGAATAAAGTTCCCGGCAGCAGCCCGCAGGAAATTTCGAACGTGAAGATTAACTTCACCACGCGCAACATCCTGGAGTTGCACCAATGGAAACAGGCACTGGAGCTCAAACCAGAAGGCGATGCGTACCATCAGCAGCTGGTCTATGCACTGCGCTCCATGGCCGCCGCGCGCACAGGCGACAAAAAAGCTGCTGAAGAAAATTACAGCAGTTTGAAAAAAATACTGAAAAGCCAGCGTGACAATGACTGGAAACTAGAAGACTCACGCCGCCAGGAAGTTGAAGCATGGATTGATTTTGTCAAGGGCAAGGGCGACAAAGCAGTAAAACGTTTGCGCGTTATTGCAGACAAGCAAGACAGCAATGATCCCGGTGGATTTAACGTGCCCGCGCGAGAGATGCTGGCTGA
>DASXZE010000118.1:0-20459 GCA_036502105.1 Candidatus Angelobacter sp.
GGGAGTGCCCTGATGATAAATGGTTTGGCCGTGGCATCCGATAAGATCGAGTTCCACGCCACGTAGCTTCTTGCGTGCTTTTTGCACCGCTGTTGCGTAAAACTCACCCAACCGAAAATTCAATCGTGAAAGTTCTGCCACGCTGATCTGGCTGGCATTCATGGCCGCCAGCACGGCCTCGCGGATTGCCTTGGGATATTCAGTGCTGTCGTGCAGCAGCAGTTCATAGTGAAGATAAGAATCGCGGCCCTGCAAACGCACCACGGCTACGTCAACGCCGTCAGCGGAGGTTCCACTCATGACTCCAGCGACGATCAAGCGTTGGTCTCCCGGACCGTATGCAGGCGGTCATCTATTACTTCGCCGCTTACAATGCGTGTGAAATCTGTGACGATCTTTTTTAGGTTATCCACAATTTTTACTTTTGGCTCTGCGGCAAAGCCGCGCAGTTCTGCTGATTTCTTCTTAAACGCCAGGACGCGCTTGGCTGCTTTGGCTACCTGCGTGGCAAATTTGCTGTCGCGCTCGGCGGTGCGTAAAACAGCTTCAAAGCCGCGCCAGACCAGGTCCTGGTTGTGGCACACCAGAAACATGTCCGCGCCCGCGCGCAGCGTTTCCACGGCAACGTCTTCAATCTCGCCGGTGGAAAGCACGCCACCCATCTCCAGATCGTCGGAAATGATCAGCCCTTTGTAGTCGATCTTTTTGCGCAGCACGTCCTGCATCCATTTGCGGGATAGAGAAGCCGGCAGCTTGTTGTTGGTGACCTCAGGATAAGAAGCGTGGGCCACCATGACAAAGGGAATCTGGCGGCGCAGTTCGCGGTAGGGAACCAGGTCCTCCGCCCACATTTTCTTCCAGCTCTTCTGTATTACGGGCATGTCATGGTGGCTATCAAGATTGCCTTCGCCCAGTCCGGGAAAATGTTTGCCGCAGCCCAGCACTTTGGAATCTTTGAGTCCACGCAGAAATTCGCGCGCATATTCAATGGTCTTTTTCGCATCGTCCGATGCCGTGCGGCTGGTGAGCACCGAACGCGACGCCTCAAAGCCCAGGTCAAAGACCGGCGCAAAGTCTGTGTTGAAGCCCAGAGCGCGCGCCTCAAGCCCCAGAATTTTTCCGTGCATGCGGAACAGCTTGCGATTGCCCGTGGCCACCACGTCCGCTACAGAAGGCGCAGGCGCAACTACCTTCTTCAGGCGATCCACCGTGCCGCCTTCAAGATCAACGCACAGAAACATGGGGACACGAGTGGTGGCTTGTGAGTCGCGCAGCAGGCGCCACGTCTGCCGCGGGTCTTCAATGTTGCGCGCAAATAAAATTACGCCACTGGGTTGCAGCGTGGAAAGCGTGGTGCGCAGCTTGCTGTCTATGGCCAGTCCGTCATAGCCGAGAATCAGCAGCTGTCCCACCTGCTGGCGAAGGGTGTCAGTTTTAGCCATGCTCTTTTGATTATACGAGCTTCACGATTCCAAGACTTCGTCGCTTGGCAGACTCCAGCTTTTGCGGTAACGCGCAGCCTTGTGGGATTGCCGCTATTTTCATTCCACCGAGGCATTTCTTCAACAGATCATCACTTGCACGCGCTCCCGCTATTGTCCGGAAAGCCGGGAATCGGATGGCCTTGCAGGTCGCGATTCTGGTATCGGCAATTGGTGTTGAAGTTGGGGTCCTGGGAAAAATCAACGGGCACGGAATCGTCAATGTGATTGTCCTGGAAGGCGTTGCTTAAATTAACCACGCTGCTATTGGAGGAATAACTTAAGATGGCGGTCAGTTTTTGGCCGCCGTCAGACTGAATTGTGTTCTGGGTGAACAAAGAATTCTGCACCTGTCCATGCAGGACAATTCCAGTAGAGCCGGTCGTGTTCATCTGGATGAAATTGCCTGAAACATTCCAGTTGGTAAATGTCTGGCTGTTTTTAAATCCGCCGATCACGATGCCATATCTAGCAGGGTGGATAAACTGATTATTTTGCAAAATAATTCCATCGTTCGAGAAACTGTCTGCATTAAAGCCGTAGGTTGAATCCTGGGAGATGTTGTCATGGAACCAGACGTTACTGCCCATGATCCAGCCGCCATAAGCGATGTAATAGCCCTCCACAGTATTGTCGCGGACTTCTGCCACTGCATTATTCACCACGATACCGTCCATGATTCCACCCATGGGCGAACCACTCGTCATGGGACGTCCGGCATTGGAGACGGTGACATTTTCAACTAAATTGTTGGCGCTTTGCGTCGCACTCTGCCCGCTTCCCCAGATTCTTACGGCAAATGCTTCGTCTACAATATTTCTGTATCCAGCGTCGCCCGAGGTGCCGATGACATTTATATTGTGGAGCCAGTGATTTCCAGCAAAGGACCGCAGGATAATTCCTTCCAGGTTGAGCGGCGTGCCGCCGGCGGGCGTAAGCTGATCGTGATTTGCATCAATCGTTAAGTCAGAAACCTCAACCCCTGAAGCCTGATCTGAATGTGTTCCAATCACCACGTTGCGCCCGCCATTGTATGGCGAGCCATTGCTGTCAACATAGTCGCTCTGCAGGTAGCCGGTAAGTTGCAGTTTGGTGTGGCTCAAGCCAAGGCCATGGATCTTCCAGTTTTTCTCCACGGTAAAGCCTCGTGGAACGCCCTGCGTGTGGCCCACATTTACCAGCCAGTCATACTGGCCGTTCGTCTGAAAAGTTGTGCCGGCCAGGCAGACGATCAGGTTTTCCGGGGCGATGTTTTTTTGCGTGCCCCAGGTGGGCTGCTGACCTTCTGCGATGGTGCGCAGAATTGTGTCGAACTTGTCCGCGGTGGTGCCATCCAGCGGGTCACTTTTGCTGGTGCCGGACTGCTGGCCGCCGCGCACTGGTGCGCCGATGAAAATACGTGTGAAACCTGCGGGCACCACGGGAACAACGCAGTCCTGTGATGTAACCTCAGGAACCAAAGGCTTGCATGATACCAGCGCCAAAATGAGCGCCGAAGGGAGGAGTAAACGTACGAGCTTCATTAAAAGCTTTCCTTGCCAAGGTGCGGGGATAGTTCCGTTGCACCGGGCCCTGGGCCGATCACGCCTTAGGCAATATGGAAAGCACCTGTCACTCCCAGCGAATGCCGGCAGAGTAGGTTTCAGAAAAGCCTGTGGTTCAGAAACTTAAATGTTCAGAATCAAGGGTCTTGCTTTGTCGAATGCCTGAAAGACGGTTGAAGAAAGTATACCAGTGCCGGGAATAGCATTTAAGTAAACATGAAAAAGAAGTGAAGGCAGTTGTATTAAGACGGAGTACGCAATCCTTTAGTACCACACAGGTATATGCGGGGCGTTATATCTGTTTTTTTAGTTCCCACAATAGATTCATGGCTTCCATGGGCGTCAGGTTATTCAGGTCAGCCTCTCTCAACCTATCCACAATTTTTTGCGAAAGTGGCGTGAACATGGTCAACTGCATTTGTGGCGCGGATTCTTTTGCACTGGGAGAGAGATGCGCCGTGGTTTGCTGCTCGGCGCTTTCATGCTCATGCAACACCTCACGCGCGCGGACAACCACTTCAGGCGGCAGCCCAGCCAGCTTGCCGACTTCAATGCCATAGCTACGATCAGCCGCGCCAGCTTCAACCTTGCGCAGAAACACTATGCCTCCGGCATTCTCTTTGGCTGATACGTGAAAGTTCTTCACGCCTTCCAGACGGTCGAGTTCCGTGAGTTCGTGATAGTGCGTGGCAAAGAGCGTTTTCGCGCGGCTGGTGGAATGGATGTACTCGACCACGGCCCAGGCAATGGCCAGTCCGTCATAGGTTGCGGTGCCGCGGCCAATTTCATCCAGCAAAATCAGTGAGCGCGGCGTGGCTGTGTTGAGGATCGCTGCAGTCTCGGTCATCTCCACCATAAAGGTGGAGCGTCCGCGCGCAAGATTGTCGCTGGCGCCAATGCGGGTGAAGATGCGATCCATTATCGGCAGGCGCGCCGAGCGCGCAGGAACAAAGCCGCCCATCTGCGCCATCAGGACAGTCAGCGCTGTTTGCCGGAGGTAGGTTGATTTGCCGCCCATGTTCGGCCCGGTGATGAGCAGAATGCTGTGGCTGGTGGAGTTGAGATAAAGATCGTTGGGAACAAAGCGATCATTGCTGCCGGTGATGCCGAGTTGCTCCAGAACGGGATGCCGCCCTTCGATGATTTCCAATTCTGCAATTTCTGCGCTCGTATCTGCTGTGAATTTGGGCCGGCAGTAGCCGCGGTTCTGTGCGATGAATGCCAGCGAAGCCAGTACATCCACTTCTGCCAGCGCGAGTGAGGTCTGGCGGATGCGGCGGGCCTCGGCGGCAATGGCTGTACGGAGCTCGGTGAACAGGCGCCGTTCGATTTCGACGATTTTTTCCTGAGCGTCCAGCACCTTGGCTTCGTATTCTTTCAACTCCGGCGTAGTGAAACGCTCGGCGTTTACCAGAGTTTGTTTGCGTTCATAATCCGGCGGCGCGTGGTGCAGGTTGGCTTTGCTGATCTCAATGTAATAGCCGAAAATGGAATTGAATTTGACCTTGAGTGAGTTAATGCCGGTGCGTTTGCGCTCGCGCTCTTCAATTTGCGCGATGTATTGCTTGCTGTTGCGGCTGAGGTCGCGCAGTTCGTCTAGTTCTTTGTCGATATCCGGCTGGATCACGCCGCCATCGGCCAGTGTGAGCGGCGGCTCGGCCACGATTGTTTTTTCAATGCGTTCGCGCAGATCGTCGAGATCATCTAGCAGGGAATAGAGTTCTTCAAGGCGCGTCGACGCCAATCTGGCGAGTGCAACTTTCACGCGCGGGATGCGGTTCAGGCTGGCGCACAGGGCCAGTACGTCACGAGGATTGGCTGTCTCCAGCGTTACACGGCTCAGCAGACGCTCGATGTCGAGCACACCTTCCAGCGCGCGGCGCAGTTCTTCCCGTCCAACAAATTCTTTTACCCCGGACTCCACTGCGTCCAGCCGGCGGTTGATCTCGTCCAGTTCAATTGACGGCCGCAGCATCCATGAGCGGAGCAGACGTTTGCCCATGGGCGTAAGCGTGGCGTCCAGGGCGCGGAAGAGTGTGACCTCATTGCTGGTGTTGGCAAACAGCGGCTCCACAAGTTCCAGATTGCGGACGGTGACGGCGTCAAGCACCAGATATTCCTGGCGATCATAAAAGCCGATGCGGTCCACGTGCTCCAGCGTGCCGCGCTGCGTGGAGCGCACGTAATGCAAGATCGCGCCAGCCGCCGTTGCTGCTGCCGGCCGCCCTTGTAAACCAAATCCTTCCAGTGACAGCACGCCCAGCTTGTTTTCCAGCAGCGGCACGGCGTAGTCCGGCGCAAAGACCCAGTCTTCTAAAGGCGTTTCAGTAAAATGCGCGCTGAAGCCGGTCTGCTGCAGGTTGGATTGCGGTAATGCCGGGTTCTGTGTGGTTTGCGCGTCCACGCTATTCAGCGGCGCGGGATCAAACAGCGGCAGTCCTGCGGGATACAAAACTTCTCGCGGACGCAGCTGCTGCAACTCTTCCAGGATGCGGCGTTCGGCGTCTGGGCCGCGAAATTCCGTGGCGCGAAATTCTCCGGTGGAGAGATCGAGCGCCGCCAGGCCTACCGCGCCTGATGCACGCGCCAGAGCCGCGAGAAAATTATTTTCCTCAGAGCTTACGCTGGAATCAATGGCTGTGCCGGGTGTAAGCACGCGGGTCACTTCGCGCCGCACCAGCTTTTTGCCGGCGCTGGGCAGTTCCATCTGCTCGCATATCGCGACGCGGAAGCCTTTGCGCAGCAGTTTGGAAAGATAATTTTCTGCCGCATGATATGGAACGCCGCACATAGGAATGGCGTGGTCTTTCTCTTTGTTGCGTGCGGTCAGAGTGATCTGGAGTTCGCGCGCTGCTACAACGGCGTCTTCAAAGAAGAGTTCGTAGAAATCACCCAGGCGGAAAAAAAGCAGGGCATTGGGATGCTCTTTCTTGATCGCGGCATATTGCCGCATCAGCGGGGTAGAAGGTTCTGTCATCTTCTGCTGTTTTAGGGACTGCTCTTGGCTGGTAAGCGGATTATATCGCAGACAACTACGTTTACGTTCCGGTACGTGCCGGCGCGGTTTCACTTTGCATTTCCGCAACGCAGGTGCATTGGCCGGCTTTGAGTTTCTGCCGTATCACTGCCTCGATCTGGCCTTCCGGCTTGCCCGCCGCATTGACAAGCCAGCGCTGGCCAAAGAAGGCGCAAAGCTTTTTCTTGCGCAGCAGCTCGGTTTTAGGCAGCACGGCCAACGCTTCCTGATGATTATGCAGCGCTTCAGGTATGTTGCGTCCCTGATACGCCATGTCAAGGCAGAGCGCGCCCAGGTCATTCATGCCTTCAGGATAGTCCGGCTTATAGCGCAGCGCGTTTTTGTAGTTTTCCGCGGCTTTCTCCATCTGCCTTAGCTCGTAATATGTATTGGCCAGATTGTCATAGCCCAGGTGATATTGCGGATTAATCGCCAGCGTGGCCTCGCACTCGCGGATGGCCAGGCGCAGGCTGTTCTCTGAAATTGTTTTGTCCGCGGCGCGTTCACGCTTACCCCATTCAAGATAAAGGTTGGCCAGATTATTGTGGGCGGCGTAGTTTTGCGCGTTGAGTTCATATGTGCGGACGTAATGCTTAATGGCCCGGTCGCGATTGCCGGCAGACAGCTTGCGCACGGCAGCGTCAGGGCTTGCGGCCTGATATTCGCTGAGCTGATGGCAAGAGAAGGCCAGCGCCCGGTTTGACATGTCAAGGTCCGGATCAATCTCAACCGCGCGCTCGCTGTGGTACACCGCGTCTTCCAGCAGGCGCGCATCGTGAACATTGTAGCGATGATATTTTTGCGCCAGAGCATTGGCGAGTCCGCTGTGGGCGTAAGAACGCAAGCTGGATTGTGACGAAGCCACGGCCTTCACAAAATGTCCAATGGCTTCTTCGTTGTCCGTGGCTTTCCATTGGTAGTACTCAAGCACGCCCAGGCTGTAACTGATGGCCGGATTGTTGGGCTCCAGGGAAAGCGCACGTTCGTAGCCGGCTTTGGCTTTGTCATAGTCAGTGCTGCGTTGCAGATCAACATAAGAAATGTAGCTGGCAAGCCCGTTGGTATAAGCCTGAAAACCTTCCCAGGACTTGAAGAGCTCTTCGCGCGTGAGGTCGAGATAGATGCGGAAAGCCAGCTCTTCCACGGCTTCCGGCAGAAGTTCAGGCGACGATTTTTCCTGTATTACCTCCCACAAGTTGTTGGCGGAGATACGCAAATTCGGCGGCTTATAAAAATTCAATGTCGCCAGCAATTGCAGGCGGTCACCGTATTTGTGAATGCTCCCCTTCAACTGCGCTGGGCGAAATACCATGGGCAACAGGCGGAAGAGCAAGGCAGAAATGGCATTGACGAATGAACCGTATTTTCCCACATCCACGGAGGCCAGCAGTTTTACATCTGAATCCAGGCTTTGCTGGAAGGCCGGCACATCGCGGTAGATGTTCCAGTTGCCAATGGGTCCGGTGGAGCGCTGGTGTACGTTCTTGATGTAACCGATCTTGAAGAGCAGCAGATCGGCGATGCTCCGGCCCAGGTTTTCATCCGTGCTGTCATACATGTTGACCCAGGATTCAAACAGGATCTGCTTGCGGCTGCGGAAATACACCACCACGGAAATCACGACGACGATGACAAAAAAGACAGAAAGCCATGATTCGGCCATGGTCCGGATGATTTCATGCGCGATTCTCATAATTTGCCCATTCACGGTTGACGTATTCTAACTCCGAATAATGAGCGCAATCTTGCATCTGCGAGAAATGATTGCGGCGGTTTCTGCAAATTCACCACTGAGGCACGGAGACACGGAGAAATACTGAACGCTGTTGTTTCAGGCTTGCCGGAATTGCTTTGCATGCTCGCGTCTTGTGTATAGCAGTTGAGTTTGCTTGAATGAATGCATGATTGAAGACAAGCCCAGCCGGACAGCGCATCGCGTGGCTTTGCGCCGGGCGGGGCACCAGCTCTGGGACAAGCCGCGCGTCTTTGATGATCCTGTGGCGCTGAAGATCATTGGCCGCGAGGCTGCCGCTGAGTTGGAAAGCGAGCCTCCAGACCTGAGCGCCTTGCGCTATCTCCGCGCGTTCCTGGTGGCGCGCAGCCGGTTTGCTGAGGACCATCTGGCTGCGGCGGTGGCGCTGGGCGTAAAGCAGTATGTGGTGTTAGGCGCGGGGCTGGATACGTTTGCTTACCGGAATCCGTTTAAAGATTTGCAGGTGTTTGAGGTGGATTTTCCGGCCACGCAGGCCTGGAAGCGCTCGCGCCTGGAAGCTGAAGGCATTGCCATTCCGGCAACCCTGACCTTCGCTCCGGTGGATTTTGAAAGAGATACGCTGGCCGCCGGCTTGGCCAACGCAGGATTTAAGGCGAGTGAACCGGCATTTTTCTCCTGGCTGGGCGTGACGCCCTATCTGGCGGAAGGAACGGTGCTGGCAACGCTGCGTTGGATTGCCGCCAGTTGCAAGCAAAATGGCGTGGCCTTTGATTACGCGGTGCCCAGAGAGTCGTTGAGCTTCTTGAATCGCATGACCTTTGACGCGCTTTCTGCAAGGGTGGCTGCGGCCGGTGAGCCTTTTGTGGGATTCTTTGATCCGAAAAAGCTGGCGCAGGAGCTGCGCGAGATGGGGTTCAACCATATTGAAGACCTGGGTGCTGAAGAGACGAACGCGCGTTACTTTGCCGGTCGGGCCGATGGGCTGTGCGTGGCCGGAGCGCTGGCTCGGCTGATGTGCGCACGAGGATAGCAGGATAAATTATGAAAATCTTCACGATTCAAGAAGCGAAAGCGAATTTATCGAAGCTCATAAAACTGGCGTGCCAAGCCAAAATCGCCGGAATTGGTAATTGAAAACCCTTTTTCGCGCAAGAAGACGAGGTACAGACCGGGCAGATACCTGACACTTTAGACCGGGCACATCCCTGACAGAATGGGTCGGAGCGCATCCTCTCTATTGACGCTTGGCACCGCGCTCTGTTTTCCTAGACATAGCATGGAATTGCGTAAAGATCCGATCACGCGCTCCTGGGTCATTGTTGGCGATGACGTGGAGCGGCCCAGCCAGCCCGGCTCTTGTCCTTTTTGCCCCGGAGCACAGCACGCGCCGCAGGTCATTGCAACGCTGAACAGCCCTGACCACGCGGCTGGCCCGGTTACGGCCATGGTGCATCCGTCGCCGCTTTACCGTATTGAAGGCGAGCCGCATCGCCACTCTGAAGGCATCTATGACGCCATGAATACCGTGGGCGCGCATGAAGTGCTGGTGCAGAGCATCCGGCATGATATTGAGCTGTGGCAGTCGTCCGACGCGGAGATTCTGCAATTTCTGCAGCTTACGGCGCAGCGCATACAGGACCTGAAGGGCGACCTGCGCTTTAAATATGTGACCATGCTCAAGAATTACGGTGTGGCGGCCGGACAGGAATTCGACCATCCTGTTTCTGAGCTGACGGCCACCACGTTTGTTCCGCGGCGCGTTCTGTATGAGCTGCGGGCCTCGCGCGATTACTATCTCGAGAAAGAGCGCTGTGTTTTTTGCGACACGCTGGGCCAGGAGTTCCGCACGCCGGTACGCATTGTTGAGGCGCTGAATAATTATGTATCGCTGTGTCCGTTTGCCTCGCGCGTGCCCTATGAAATCTGGATCATGCCGCGCAAGCATGAATCCTCTTTTGAGCGCGGCATTACCGCTAAAAATGCACCTCTGTCCGAACTGGCTGGGCTGATACGGCGCACACTGCAGCGGGTGATGAGCGTTGCAGAGTCGTTTCACCTGGTGCTGCACACGGTGCCGAATACGTATCAGAAATCGAATATCCTGCAATATTGGAAGACCGTGGACGAGGACTACCACTGGCACATAGAAATCCTGCCAATTATGGGCACCAAGGCCAAGTCTTACTTCCTGAAAGAGGTCTATTACACCCATATCTCTTCAGAGGCGGCAGCGGAGAAGTACCGCAAACTGGGTGTTCGTTAGGCCGGAATAAGGGATAGCCCCTAACCGGCGGCGCGCAAGTGCCCGGTTGAGTACTTTGGTGCGCATTATCACGCGTGTTTGTGAGCTTACGCGGCTATAATTTCAATAACTTATGCTTCCGTTGTTCTGGCTACGCGTGGCCCTGAGCCTATATGGTGTGGGCCTGCTTTACGCCCTGGCGTCATTCTGGGGTGGCAGGAAAGTTCTGACCCAAATTACGCTGCCGGCCGTTGGGCTGGGCATGGTTTTTCATTTTGTATCCATCGTAGAAAACGGAATGTTCAGCGGCACGTGGGCGCCAACCTCAATGCATGGGCTGGAATCTTTGCTGGCTTTTGTATTGATGGTCTTTTTCTTTATTGTGTACGCCCGATACCGTACTACTTCACCGGGACTGGCTGTTTTTCCGCTGGTCTTCTGGCTTACATTTTCGGCGTCATCGTATGCAGAGCCAACTGAACCAACGGCCCCGCTGTTTGTAAGCACGCAATGGATCTACTTCCACGTAGCGTTGATTCTTATCGGGTATTCAGCGCTGTTCTTCAGCTTTGTGGCCAGCATTCTTTACCTGATCCAGGAGCGCAACCTCAAGAGCAAAGGCGGGATGACCGGAATCTGGTCACGCCTGCCGGCGCTGGCCACCATTGATGAAATCGGCTTCAAGTGCCTGGTCTGGGGATTTCCGTTCATGACGCTGGGCCTGATTGCCGGCTCCATTCTGGCGGAAGCGCGTTACGGCGCCAGATATTTTGCCGATCCTAAAATTCTGATCTCCGGCGTGACGTGGGTCATATACATGGTGCTGATCTATACGCGCTGGAATGCCGGATGGCGCGGACGCCGTGCCGCTTATTTGGCGACGTTCGCTTTTGGCGCAGCAGTGCTGGCATGGGCGGCAAATAATTTCAGCCAGACACACAGGTTTATTGCGCCATGAACTTTTACGTTATCGGCGTGAACCACAACAGCGCGCCTCTTGAGGTGCGTGAGCGGTTTGCTGTGAGTGAAGCGCAGCTACCCGACGCGATCCGCAGCCTGGTGCAACACCCCGGCGTGGACGAGGGCATACTGCTCTCTACTTGCAATCGCGTGGAAGTGCTTACCAGCAGGCAGCAGGGTGCCGATCTAAAGGGCTTTCTGGGCAGCTATTTTGGAGTGAGTTCCGCGGCGCTGGATTCACATATTTACGAATTTGAGCAGCGTGAAGCTGTGCGCCATATCTTCCGCGTGGCTTCCAGCCTGGATTCCATGGTGGTGGGCGAGCCGCAGATTCTTGGCCAGGTAAAAGAAGCCTACGCCATTGCGCGTGGGCTGGGCGCGGTGCATTCCGGACTGGAAGCACTGCTCTCACGCGCTTTTGCTGTGGCCAAGCGCGTGCGAACAGAGACATCGATTGGCAGTTCCAGTGTTTCTATCGCTTCTGTTGCTGTGCAGTTGGCGGAAAAGATTTTTGGCTCGCTTAAAGACCGCACTGTCTATCTGGTGGGCGCGGGTAAGATGGCCGAATTGGCGGCGCGCCACCTGATCGCGCACGGAGCAACAAATATTATTGTCAGCAATCGGACCCATGCGCGCGCGGTGGAACTGGCAGAGAGCTTTGGCGGACGCGCTGTCCCGTTTGAGCTGCTGCAAGAGACGGCAGACCATGCGGACATTATCCTCACGTCAACCGGCGCGCCTGAGCCGCTTTTCCGCCGCGAACATGGCGAGCGTCTGCTCAAAGGCCGGCGTAATCGTCCCATGTTTTTTATTGATATTGCCGTGCCGCGCAACGTGCATCCGGACATGAACAAGCTGGACGGAATGTTTGTGTATGACGTCGACGATCTGCAATCAGTAGCCACGGACAATGCCGGTGAGCGAAAGAAAGAAGCGGAGCGCGCGGAAAAGATTATTGAACTGGAAGTGGACCGCTTTGCTTCGCGGATGAAATCACTCGCCGTGGTGCCAACGATTCTTTCGCTGCAGGAATACTGCGAGACCATTCGCCAGGCGGAGATTGATCGCATACGCGGCAGGCTAGGAACCATCACGCCAGAGCAGGAAGCAGCGATTGAAGCCATGACGCGCGGCATCATCAACAAACTGCTGCATACGCCCATTACCACGCTCAAATCTTCCACGGACCATCCTGAGGCTGCTACCATCCATGAGATGATCCGGCGGCTGTTCAATTTGAATACTGGAAAACCAAAAGAATAATGGCCAGACTTCGCATCGGCTCACGCGGTTCACAACTTGCACTGTGGCAGGCCAATCATGTGTCCGCGCTGCTGCGCGAGCAAGGGCATACCGTTGAGATTGAGATCATCAAGACCACGGGCGACAAAATTCTTGATGTAGCGCTGGCCAAGGTTGGCACCAAGGGCATGTTTACCAAGGAAATTGAAGAAGCCCTGGCGGACAAGCGCGTTGATCTGGCGGTTCACAGTTTGAAAGACGTGCCTACAGAACTGGCACCTGAATTTGAGCTGGCGGCGATCATGAAGCGCGAAGATCCGCGCGATGCGTTTATCTCAGTGAAGTATGCAACTTTGGAAGAGCTGCCGCAAGGCGCGAAAGTTGGCACCAGCAGTTTGCGCAGGCAGGCACAGTTGAAAGCGCTGCGTCCTGACCTGGAAACATTTCCTCTGCGCGGCAACATAGATACGCGGATCAAAAAGCTTGAGTCCGGCGAATATGACGCGATTATTCTTGCGGCCGCTGGCGTTCACAGGCTGGGACTGCACAAGCATGTGAAGTCGCGGATCTCGGCTGACGTGATGTGCCCGGCTGTTGGCCAGGGTGCGCTCGCAATCGAAATCCGCCGCGATGACGCGCAGATACGCACGCTGCTGGCGTTCCTGAATCATGCTGAGACGCGGGCTGCCATTGAGTGCGAGCGCGCGCTGCTGGGCGAGATGGGCGGCGGCTGCCAGGTGCCGATCGGCGCGTATGCTGAGAAGCGTGATGGCCGATTGCATCTGCGGGCCATGGCGGGGCGTCCGGATGGCAGCTTGATTTTGCGCGAAGAGGCCGATGGTTCTGACGGCGAGAAACTTGGGCGTGAAGTTGCGCAAACATTGCTCAAACGCGGTGGTGACAAAATTTTGACTGAAGTTTACGCGCACGAAGTTGTGGTCCCGAAACAGCCATGAAGAAAAGCAGTAATAACGAAGAACCGCTCAGCGGCTGGCGCATCCTGATTACGCGCGCCAGCAAGCAGTCCGGCGGGCTGGCCGCACCGCTCAGCCAAATGGGCGCTGAGATCATTGAGATTCCCACGATTGAAATTAAGCCTCCTAAAAGTTTTAAAGCGCTGGATGCTGCGCTGGGCAAAATTGCCGGCTATGACTGGCTCATTCTTACCAGCGTCAACGGCGTGGAAGCGCTGTTTGCGCGCATGAAGAAGCTGCGTATCGCGCCCAGCAAGCTCAAGCATCTTCAGGTGGCGGCCATTGGGCCTGCCACTAAACGTGAAATTGAAGATCACGACCTGGAAGTCACGGTAACTCCGGAGCGTTACATTGCTGAATCCGTGGTTGAAGCTTTGAAAGGCAAGACGGAAGGGAAGCGCGTGCTGCTGGTGCGCGCCAAAGTCGCGCGTGATGTGCTGCCGACTGAACTGCGCAAGGCTGGAGCCAGGGTGGATGTAGCCGAAGCCTATGAGACGCACGTCCCCAAAAGCGCGAAGGCAAAACTCAACCGGCTATTTGTGAACGATTCGTCGCGTCCGGATATTGTGACTTTTACCAGCTCTTCTACGGCAACAAATTTTCTGAATCTGCTGGAGAAAGACCATTATCCGGCGCTGCGTGAGATTCAGTTGGCGTCGATTGGCCCAGTGACCAGCGCCACCCTTATACAGGCCGGCTTTCGACCGAAGATTGAAGCACGCGAGTACACCATGCAGGGTCTGGCGCAGGCCATTGGCGATTTTGCTTTGAGCCGCGGCGCGAACCTGAAGCGCAGCTAGTAAAATGCTGGGTGCTTTTACTCAAGATTATTATTGCGCCTGTATTGATTGGGCTGGTCAGCCTTGCGGGAAAAAAGTGGGGGCCGGGGATTGCGGGCTGGCTGCTTGGTCTTCCGCTCAACGCCGCACCCATTCTGCTTTTTATAACGCTTCAGCAGGGGCATTCTTTTGCTGCGGCTGCAGCTTACGGTAGTTTGCTTGGGCTGATTGCATGGGCATTCTTTTGTCTCATTTATGCAATTTGCAGCCCGTACTGCTCATGGTGGGCCAGCACGCTGGTGGGATGGGTTGCGTATTGCGCTGTAGGCTGGATTTTATTGCGAGTGCATCTTCAGGTTGGCTGGTCATTTTTGTTGACTGTGCTGGCGATTACTGCCATCTTTCTTTTATTCCCGCAGGCCGGACAGGAGAGACCACTTCAACCTCGCCCCAAATACGAACTCTGGCTGCGCATGATATCGGCAACTGCCATGGTGCTGGCACTTACTGGAGTAGCGGCGCAGTTGGGACCGCAGCGCAGTGGGATACTGACGGTTTTCCCCGCGTTTACAACGATTCTGGCCGTTTTCAGCCATTTTCAAAGTTCAGCTTCCGCTGTGAAGGTGCTGCGCGGCGTTACGCTTGGCCTTTATACAACTTCAGTCTTTTGCGTTACGCTGTCCGTTTTTCTAGTCCGCTTTAACCCATTGCTGGCATTCACATTGGCGCTGGCTGCGGCAGGCGTGGTTCAGGGAATAAGCCTGGTGTTCATGCGCCGGGGAGCCAGAGCTTAGTCGTAAATATTGCAGCCACATTTTGCCGGTTCAGCATATTTCTTCAAGAACTCTGCGATGCGCGTATAAGCGTCAATCTGGTTTTCAAGCTTGGCAAAGCCGTGGCCTTCATTCTCGTAAATTTTTAATTCGGCCACGCCATTGCGTTTCTTAATGGCGCTGGCTACCTGCTCGGCTTCAGTTTTGGGGCATCGCGGATCATTACCGCCGGCCAGCAGCAGCAGCGGGGCTTTGATCTGATCTATAAAGTTGATGGGCGAGCGTTCTTTGAGTCGTGCTTTGGCCTTCTCGTCCGTGGGATCACCCATGGTGGCCATGTCATATGCGCGCAGTTGTGGATCTTCATTTTCCATTTCAGTAAACCAGTTGACGAATGGCACAATCGGCACGCCGGCGGCCCATAGATCAGGCGCTTTGGTTACGGCCATCATGGTGAGATAGCCGCCATAGCTGCCGCCCATCACTGCAATTTTTTTAGGGTCAATAAAGCCAGTCTTTTTGATCCACTCGGCTGCGGAGATTATGTCTTCAAGATCGCCACCGCCCATATCAAAGCGATTGGCATCTTCAAACTCTTTGCCGTAGCCGGTTGAGCCGCGATAGTTTGGGGCGATTACGAAGTAGCCCTGATTGACCAGATATTGAATGTAACGATTGAACGAATTGATGGTCTGTGCTGTTGGTCCGCCGTGGATATAGACCACCGCCGCATTCTTGCCATTTTTTTCCGCGTTGTATGGGACATAAACAAACGCTGAAATCTGCCACTTGCCGTCCTTGCTGGGATAGTGAATCAGAAACGGCTCAACCATATCTTCACTGCGCAGGCCAGCCACGAGTGAGTGTGTGATCTGATTCGATTTCTGGGTGGAGAAGTCATAGTCCCAAATATCATTGGGCGCGTTAGGGCCATCATGCGAGTAAAGCAGATGCGTGCTGTTGTGGCTGAAGGCAGTTTCCGCTCCGGCCAGAGAGTTAATCCCCTTGGCGATCGGCAGCCGGTGCGCCTGGCGGGTGGCCAATTCGTAAATATAAATGTCCTGATTGCCCTCAACGTTGGCAGTCCAGGTCAGATGCTTGCCGTCAGGCGAGAATGTGCCGGAACTGGTTTCCCATTTATCAGTAGTCAGCCATGAGATCTTTTTTGACGCAACATCCAGCAGTCCGGCGTTCGCATAGCCATTACTTGCGTTGGATGTAATGAGCACGGTCTTGCCATCAGGTGAAATATCTGTGGCCGCAAAATTCTGTTCGCCCTGGTGCGGCGTAAGATTTATGGCCCTTCCGCCGACAGCGCTCACCATCAGAATATTTCCATCTTTACCCGCGGCGTCCTGCTGTGACAAGACAAGCCACTTGCCGTCTTTTGACCAGATGGGATTGCTATTGCTCAGTTGTGCGGGCGTATTGCTAGTGAGGTGTGTAACTTTCTTGGTGAGAATCTCCATCACATCCAGTTCGTAATTGGGTGACTGTTTTGGCTTCACGCTGTAAGCCAGCTTTTCGCCGTCAGGCGACCACGCCGCGCCTTCTTCAGAAACTTCAGGCGTGTTGGTGAGGTTTACGACTTGCCCATTCGTGGTGGAGACCAGAAATAGGTCCCACTGTTCGTTGCCGTCATAGTCAGAGTTGTAGGCGATCCAGCGGCCTTTGGGTGACCATGCAAGATTGGTCTGGCGTTGATTGCTTACCGTGAGCTGCGTGGGCCATCCGCTCTGCGTGGGAACCAGCCAGATGTTGCGGCGTCCGGTAATGTTGGTGACGAAGGCCACCTGCTTATCGTCGGGCGACCAGACCGCATAGTCAATTGCGCGTGTCATATAAAGTTTTTCCAGCGTGAATGGCTGGACATCAAATTTGTCTCTGGATTTGATCAGAGCAGGCTCGGTGATGACGGCAGACGGTTGAGCCGTTTGTGCAGCCGCGAAGGGGATAAAGGCGAATGCAATTGTTCCGATGATGAATATGCGGTTCATATTAATTTTGTGCCGCCTTTAAAAGGGCTTCTATTTTATCCTTGGCTTTTCTCCGCGCCTCCGCGGTGAATAACGTTTTTTACGGTTGCGCTGACTCATGTATATCCACCGTGGACCAGGTCTTGTCAGCAGCATGGCAAATATTTTCCAGCGGACATTCCGCACATTTCGGGCGGCGCGCAACGCACAGCGCGCGCCCGTGATGGATGATCTGGTGCGAATAATCGATCCAGCGATTTTGCGGAATAATTTTCATCAGGTCTTGCTCAATATTTTTGGGATCGTCGGCCTTAGTCAGCTCCAGTCGTCGAGATATCCGATGCACATGCGTATCTACAACGACGCCCACGGCTTTCCCATACCATGACCCCAGAACCACGTTCGCCGTTTTGCGCGCCACGCCGGGCAGGGTCAGGAGCTTGTCCATTTCATCCGGAACCTGGCCGCCAAAATTTTCCATGATTGCCTTTGACGCACCCACCACTGACTTTGCCTTATTGCGATAGAAGCCCGTAGGCCGAAGAATAGGTTCAAGCTCTTCCGGCGTGGCCGCTGCCAGCGCCTTTGGCGTGGGATACTGCTGAAACAGCACAGGCGTAACTTTATTCACCATTACGTCAGTGCACTGCGCAGATAGAATTGTGGCAATCACCAGCTCCCACGCGCTGTTATGATGCAGAGCACAGCGGACATTGGGATAGCGCTCGTCCAGGCGATTTAGAATGTCTTTTACACGCTCTGGGGCCAGAGGGTCATAGCCGCCTTTGGGCGCTTTGGTTTTGGCGGGGCCAACTTTTGCAAGATCAGCTTTTGCCGAACCAATTTTTAGAAGCCCAGCTTTTGCGGGCCTGGAAGCTTTGGCCATCTTGGCCGCTGGTATGGCTTTTGCAGCAGCAGTTTTTGCAGCGGGATTTTTAGCAACCAGCTTTTTGGCGGCAGGTTTTTTTGCAACGGGCATGACTCAAAATCTAAAGCAGCGGGCTTACAATCACAATAGGCAAAGGGGAAAGAGATGGCCACCACCAAGGCTGAGATAAAGATTACCAGTGACGATCTGCATGCGGTGCCGCTTACTCTTGAAGGTTCCAGCGTGCTGCACCAGATGTTTCGCTTTCGCTGGGCAGAGTGGCGCAAGCTGAGTGAGAGCCAGCAGCATGAGATTGCCGCAGAGGCATCCGCCGCGTTGCTGAAGATGGAAAATGATATGGCCGGACAGACCGCATTGTTTTCCGTGCTGGGACACAAAGGCGATTTGCTGATCGTGCACTTCCGCAACTCATTTGACCAGCTCAAGGCCGCAGAGCTACAGATTTCGCGCCTGCGCCTGAATGACTATCTGGAGCAGACCACCTCGTATCTTTCTGTGGTGGAGCTGGGCTTGTATGAGTCTTCCGTCAAGCTGTATCGCGAACTGCGGGAGAAGGGAACTGTGCCGCATTCAGAAGAATGGAATGCCGTAATCGCTGACACCACGAAACGCCAGACAGAGGCCATGCGTCCGCGTTTGTTTCCGCAGATTCCTCCGGCCCGGTATATCTGTTTTTATCCCATGGACCGCCGCCGTGGAGAAGACAAAAACTGGTACAGCCTGCCCATTGAAGAGCGGCAGCGGCAGATGGAAGAGCACGGATTGGTAGGCCGTCGCTATGCTGGAACGGTGCGGCAGATCATTACTGGCTCCATTGGTTTTGACGATTGGGAGTGGGGCGTTGATCTTTTTGCCGACGATCCGCTGATCTTCAAAAAACTGATTTACGAGATGCGTTTTGACGAGGTAAGCGCCGTCTATGCGCTCTTTGGCACGTTTTATGTGGGCGTGCGCTGCCCGGCGGCGGGGTTAGAAGCTTTGTTCAGCGGCAAATTGCCGGATTGACGCGCAGACACATCCATCAGTAGTCTTCATGCATGGTTAAAGCGGTCCAAGCCGGCCAGGTCTGGCGCAGCGATGAAAGCGGCGACAACTTTCTGGTCACTAAAGTGTATGGGGAACTTTTCACACAGTACGCTATGCTGCGTCCAGCCAAGGTGAGCGCGCCGGAGGCCGAGACGATTCGCGTGAAGATCGCCAAAGACGACACTGGCATGATGCTGCCCGGTTACACGTTCACGCAGGATTCGCAGGATTTCTAAAAGCCTACCGGATAATCTGAAAAGATCGTTTTCCTGGAATGATCTTTTAACAAATGATCTCTTAAACAATGGTTTCTAAAATTATTTCTGCGCTGGCCGCATTCATTATCGCTGTAATCTCCCAGACTGGTTATCTGGGCGTCATGCTTTTAATGGGCATTGAGTCGGCCTGTATTCCGCTGCCTTCTGAGGTGATCATGCCCTTTGCCGGCTACCTTGTTTATACCGGTAGATTTAATTTGCTCTGGGCCGCCACAGCGGGCGCGCTGGGCTGCAATCTTGGTTCAATTGTGGCGTATGAAATTGGCCGTTATGGCGGCCGGCCGCTGGTGGAGCGTTACGGTTCTTACATTTTTATGGGCCACCATGAACTGGAAAGAGCAGAGCAGTTTTTCCGGCGCTTTGGCGCAGCGGCGGTTTTCATCGGACGACTGCTACCGGTGATCCGCACGTTTATTGCGCTACCGGCGGGGATCGGCAAGATGCCTCGCGTCCGCTTTCACATTTATACATTCGTCGGATCGTGGCCATGGTGCTTTGCGCTGGCCTGGGTCGGCATGAAGCTGGGCGAACGCTGGGAAACTGATCCGCGGCTCAAAGCATGGTTCCACCGGCTTGATGCGGTGATTGTTCTGGTTCTTCTGGCGGGAATCACATGGTTTGTGTGGTCGCACTGGAAGGGCCGTGTGCGCGCCGCGGAACATTCTTAAATGGCGCCGCCAAAGCTTACAGCCCTTGCCGGACCGCAATTCAGGGCAAATCCGTATCCGTTTTATGATCGTTTGCGCCGGGAGAATCCGGTCATTCAAGTTGTGCTGCCAGACGGACAAACAGCGTGGCTGATTACTCGATATGACGATGTAATCAACGCTTTCAAAGACAAGCGTCTTTCCAAGGACAAGCTAAACTCAGGCCAGAAGCAGCCGTGGGTGCCGGCATTTTTCAAGCCGCTGGACCGCAACATGCTGGACGTGGACGATCCTGACCATGCCCGGCTGCGGGCGCTTGTGCACAAGGCATTTACGCCGCGATTGATCGAGACCCTGCGTGAAACGATTGACGCCCTGACTGAAGAGCTTGTCCTGGCTGCGAAGGCCCGTGGGCGTATGGATCTGATTGCCGATCTGGCTCTGCCACTGCCGGTTGCAGTGATTTCGCAAATGCTGGGGGTGCCCGCGAATGATCGCCACAAGTTTCACGTCTGGTCTAATACCGTTGTTGCATCGCAGTCTTCCAAATTCGGTGCGCTTAAGGCCATCCCGAGTGTAATTTCTTTTATGCGCTACATCAGAAAGTTGATTCGCTTGCGCCGCGACCATCCGCAGGACGACCTGACCAGCGCACTCATTCAAGCAGAAGAAGCAGGCGACAGGCTGAGCGAAAATGAGATGGTAGCCATGATTTTTCTGCTGCTGATAGCGGGCCATGAAACAACCGTCAACCTGATTGGCAATGGAATGCTGGCGCTGCTCACCCACGCGGACCAGATGGAGCAATTGCGCGGCGATCTCTCACTCATGCCATCCGCTATTGAAGAACTGCTCCGGTTCGATGGGCCGTTGGAAATGGCGACCGAGCGATTCACGTTGGAGCCGATTGAGTTCAGT